>CAMHJC010000054.1 GCA_946185345.1 uncultured Clostridia bacterium | reverse complement strand
TGCCGCAGCCGGAGCCGGAGTCCGTTCCCGAGCCGATTGCGGAGGAATTGCCGGAGCCGCAGCCGGAGCCGATTGCGGAGGAATTGTCGCAGCCGGAGCCGATTGCGGAGGAATTGCCGCAGCCGGAGCCGGAGCCGGAGTCCGTTCCCGAGCCGATTGCGGAGGAATTGTCGCAGCCGGAGCCTGTTTCAGAGCCTGTTGCGGAACCTGCGCAAAATGACAGCCGGAGCGATGTTGTCTGGGAAAATCTCCGCAGAAAAATGCATGTCCGCGCCATGAAGAAAACCCGGCTGTTTATAAAACCGGCCGCCGACAGTCAAGTGATCAAGACGAAACAGGAAAATGTCCATTCCTCTTATCAACTGGATTATCCTCAGGACGACACCATAGAAACCATCACCATCAAATATCCCACAGACGAGGATATTTCCGAAATCAGCACCAGCCCGAAACCCATCAAGCTCAATCAGCGACTCAGCATAGCCAATCCCGACAAGGAGATCGTCGAAATCACCCACAAGCCGGAAACGGTGGATTCAAGGCCGCTTTACGGCAATCTCGAGCTGCACGACAATCGCAGTTCCATTGAATTGACACCTCTCTTTACCGATAATCCTCCTCCCTCCGAGGTGCTTCCGATACCGGTGAACGAGCCGCAGACCGACATCGGCAGGGGCTTTTCATTCGATACGGTCAGAACGCCGGAGCAGGAACGATATGAAAGCATCATCCGTCCGGAACCCGAACCCGATTCAGATGAGCCGTCGGAAGATGATCTTCCCGAAACGCAGCAAGCGGCCGGTCAAAACGAACCGGAGACACGTTACGAGCCGGAATACGAAGACGACCTGTCCCCGTTCGAAGAGGACGAGCCGGACATTCAGACCGGGGATCTTTCAGATGAAGATGAAGCCGAACCCGAGCCGGAGCAACCGAAGGAGGAAGAACCGCAAGCGGAGGATTCCTTTGACGACACGGAGCTCAATTCGTATGAATTTTTCACGCAGAATATTCTCTCGGAAATGGACAGCGACAGCATCTGGGACGGTGAGAGCTTCTTTGCGGAGCAGGAAGCTCCTCAGCCCGATCCGGGACCCGACTCCGAACCGGAGCTGCCGGTGACTGAAAATCCCGTTCCGGTCGGGACGTATCCGGACGAAACCATCTCCTTTGCGCCTGTTCAGAACAAGGAGAGCAATGACGCAAAAAATGACGAGGAAGAAGAATTCAAGGCATACGAGGAATTCATTGAGAAGCAGGAAAACGTCGAAAAACAGCCACAGCAGGTGGACATCAAGACGCAGATACTGATAAAAGCCGCCGAACAGGGCAACGCCGACGCACAGTATAAGCTTGGCTCCAGCTACGAGCACGGCGACCGTGTGGAGCAGAATTATGTCAAGGCGGCCCACTGGTACATTCTCTCCTCCAACCGGGGCAATGCGAACGCACAGTTCAATCTGGCCAATATGTATGAGCACGGACTTGGTGTCAGCAAAAATCTATATGAAGCGGCTGAACTTTACCGGGCGGCTGCCGAACAGGGTCATTCCAACGCACAGACGCATTACGGACTCTGCCTGAAAAGCGGCGTAGGCACGGAGCAGAATCCGTCCGAAGCCGTTAAGTGGTTCGTCAAGGCTTCCGAAAAGGGCAATGCCGTGGCGATTTACAATCTGGGTGTCT
Organism: uncultured Clostridia bacterium; assembly: GCA_946185345.1. GTDB lineage: Bacteria > Bacillota > Clostridia > Oscillospirales > Acutalibacteraceae > RUG762. Next base: position 15,020 of record CAMHJC010000054.1, on the reverse strand, counting down.
GCTTTGAATGCGGTGAAGGCGTAGATAAAGACTTCTCTCATGCGCTACAGCTCTACCTGGCGTCGGCCAATCAGAATTACGCCGAGGCACAGAACGCCCTGGCCAACTGCTACATGAGCGGCACAGGCGTTCCCGCCAATTACACCGAAGCCGTGCGCTGGTACAGCAAAGCCGCAAGAGGAGGCAATGTCGCCGCACAGTTCAACATCGGATTCTGCTGTGAGAACGGTCTCGGCATCGACAAAAATACCGATATGGCCTTCCGGTTTTACCGCATTGCTGCCAACAACGGAAGCGAGAGCGCTCTCAGACGTCTTCGGGAGCTTGGCTTTGTCGAGGATGCCGAGATTTAGCACAAATTAATGGATGATTCTCAAAAAAATATATTGAATTTCACGTCTGACTGTTGTATAATATGATTGGATATGTAAAATGATAATTCTGTTAACCGTTATCGGCATATTCAAATTTTTCAGAACAGAGAGGTAATTGATATGACCTATGAAATCACCGGCACTCCCCTTCCGGTAGTCACCTGCACACTTCAGGCCAATGAGAGAATAGTATGTGAGAGCGGCGCCATGAGCTGGATGAGTCCCAACATGCAGATGGGAACCAACAGCAACGGCGGCATGGGCAAAGCATTCGGCAGAATGTTCACCGGCGAATCCATGTTCCAGAACACCTATACCGCTATTGGAGGCACCGGCGTGATCGCGTTTGCTTCCAGCTTCCCAGGCTCTATCATCCCCTTCCAGATTTCTCCCGGCAACAACATTGTCGTACAGAAAAAGGGCTTCCTTGCATCCGAGGCAACCGTGGAGCTGTCGGTATTCTTCCAGCAGAAACTAGGCGCCGGCTTCTTCGGCGGCGAAGGCTTCATCATGCAGAGACTCAGCGGCCAAGGCATGGCATTCGTCGAAATCGACGGTTCCGTTGTGGAATATACCCTTGCTCCCGGTCAGCAGATCATTATCGACACAGGTTATCTTGCCGCAATGAGCGAAACATGCCAGATGGCCATTCAAAGAATCAAGGGCTTCAAGAACGTCATGCTCGGCGGCGAAGGTCTCTTCAATACAGTCGTCACCGGCCCCGGCAAGGTCTATTTGCAGTCGATGCCTGCCAACAACCTCGCTCAGGCGCTTCGTCCCTTCCTTCCCTCCGGCAGCTAATAGCCGTTGATTGATCACAAAAAAAAAGACACAGACTACAGGCTTTTTTAAGGCCCGGGTCTGTGTCTTTTATATTTCTGAGAAAAAACTTACAAATAGAATCCTTCGTACACATAGCTGCGACATTCGGTGGCATATACACGGTCGTCATACCATGGGCTGATTCCCATAAAATCGGCGACATAAAGCGCTCTGCCGTCCCGGATCGTCCATTCCATGCCGTGTTCAGGCTCCCATGCGCAGCTGAATTCCACACTGAAGCCGATCACGGTTTCATCCTTCGGCTGCTGAATGATCAGGCAGTTGGCCTGCGCATAATCCAGCACATTTTGCGCTGTCACATTCTCCGGCACGGCAGGCGCATCCGGATCAAAATATACCCTCATATCTTCGCAATACCTGAGGGAATATTCCCTGAGATCATCAAGCAGCCGCTCCGGCAGACGGTTAAAATACTCTGCGCATTTTTCGGCGTATTCCAAAAAGCCCTGGCTGTCTCCGTAAAGCACCACGTCCACTTCTTTTCCGAATAGCCCCGAAACCATCCTGCCGTACGATAGTCCGGATCCGTCGCGTTTAATATCGCCAATCAGCATCTTCATTTCCTCCCGCGGCGGTTTTCAATGGCAATAACCAGCCGTGTCAGCTTCATCGGATACAGCCCCCCGCACTTGCCGCTCAGCCTTCTGACCGGCACATTCAGAACGGCGTCAAGCCGCTCGGCATATTGCGGATCCCGGCGGTTCTCCGCAGGGATAAGCCTGTCGGCGAACAATCTGATGACCTTTACGGCCAGTCTGAATATTCCAATGGAACTAAGCTGATTGAGGGTGTTGTCCTCGGAAAAGCGTTGTTCGGTCGGAAGAAGGCGTTTTGTGGTGGCTTCACCGAATATCGCCAGAAAATCGCTCTCCCCCGGTCTGCCTGACGGCCTGATATACCACTGCGGCCAATCGGATTTTTCCGCCGGTTCGCCCTTGATGGTAACCCATGCGTCGGCTCTGATGTCGGTTGAAGAGGCCGCTGCGCAAATCCGATAGCGTCCTCCGGTAATCCTGACCCGATCGAATTCCGCACTGAAATATTCGAACGCGCTGTGCGGAATGACGACCGACACCGTGCGCTTTTCGCCTTTGGTGAGAAATACCTTGCGGAATTGCTTTAACTCACGTACCGGGCGGAATTTATCCCCCTTTGGCGGCTGCACATAAAACTGCACGATTTCGCTGCCGTCACGCTTGCCGATATTTTTAATATCCACCGTGACTTCCCAGCCCTCGGCGCATGAATTCACTCGCATGCGGGAATATTCAAAGCGTGTATAGCTCAATCCGTAGCCGAACGGAAAAGCCGAAAAAATACTCGCCTTGTTGTAATATCTGTAACCGACGTAGATGCTCTCCCGGAACTGCGACATCCCGGCATCCGCCCCGAAGGTATCTCCGCAGGGCATATCGGTTTCGTTCAGAGAATAACTCACGGGAAGCCTGCCGCAGGGATCCACAAAGCCGAATATCAGATTGTAAAGTGCATCGGCCGTTCCTTCTCCGCCCAGCGGCAGATAGAGCGCCGCCTTGACCTTGCCTATCCAGCTCATTTTCGGCAGAGCGCTGCCCCCGATAATCACCACCGTGTTGGGATTGACCTTGGCCACTGCGTTGATCAGCTTGGTCTGCGCCTTCGGCAGCTGATTGGTGAAGCGGTCGGAACAGGCGTTGTCATACGCATCGTCAAATCCGACAAACACTACCGCAAATTCCGATTCGGAGGCGCATCTGACTGCCTCGGCGAGCAGCTCCCCGTCTCCTGAGGAATTCTCACCGAAGCCTTCACAGAACCGGTATCTGATCTGATTGTCGTCAAATACGTTGAGCATGCTGCGCACTTGTCCGCAATCCAGCGCATTGACGCCGCCCCGCTGCACACGGGGATATTTCGCCTGCCGGCCGATCAGCGCAATGGAGGCGCTCAGCGGCAGAGGAAGCATATTCCGGTGATTTTTCAGAAGCACTGCGCAGGCCTCCGCCGCGCGTACGGACAGCGAGCGGTATTCCTCCTCGGTCATCTGCTCCGAAAGTCCGCTGCTGTCAAATTGCACGGCCGCTTCTGCCCTTTCGGACGAAGCCTTGGGATAATGCCACGGCAGCTCTCCTTCCCGCAGAGCGCTGCGCAGACCTGCCCTGACGCTCCTTCCGCCGTAAGGATAGGAATAATCCACTCCCCCGGCCATTGCCGCGGCGCAGTCCGCCATGCGCATATCGGCGATCACCGCTCCCTCAAATTTCCACTGCCGCCTGAGAATGTCGGTCAGCAGCACATGATTCTCACAGGTCTCCAGACCGTTTATCTTGTTGATTCCGCAAAAGACAGCCCTTGGCTGCGAAAGCTTCACCGCCATCTCAAACGGCTTAAGGTAGATTTCGTGCATCGCTCGCTTGTCGATCATGCTGTCGCAGGTGAATTTGCCTGTGGACTGCCTGCTGCCCGCAAATTGATTGAGCACGGCGGCGACGCCTTCCGACTGTACGCCGTTGACCCATTCGGCGGCAAGTGTGCCGTTGAGATACGGGTCCTCCCCGAAGCAGTCGGCCATTGAGCCGTAAAGAGGACTGCGCACCACTCCGGCGTCCGGCGAGAGCACCGCATTGTATCCTCCCTCGGCGGCAATGCTTCCCACGGCCTTGCCCACTTCACGCATCAGCTCCCTGTCAAATGAACATCCCAGCGCACACGGCGAAGGCATGCAGATTCCGTGTCTGATCTCTTTTTCCCCTTCCCGGCGATGATAAACCGCCCCGTGGCTTCCGTCGGTTAATTTTATCAGTGGCTCTGACTTTTTATCCCCTGCGCATATGTCAAGCATATCGTTGATTTGATTGATCGTATTCTTTTCACGGCATAATCCGGAATTTTCCAATTTCCTCACCCTTTGCAAAGATTGTATGCCAAATTAATCATACCACATTTATGCCATAAATTACAAGTGATTTTTGTTAATATTTGCAATATGCACTTAATTTTTGTCGAATAATTATTTTTTTACGTAAAATTTGAAAGGCAAAATCGGTTGACATTGCCAATATAAAGAGGTAAAATATAATGGCTGTATTATATGATTTTATTATAGTATGGTCTTAACATCATAATATGCAGGCAAAAACGCCTGCGATTTCATCTTACACAATCAGGAGAGGAATACTCAAATGGCAACAATCAGAACACGATTTGCTCCTTCGCCGACAGGCTACATGCACGTCGGAAATCTCCGCACCGCACTCTACGCCTACTTGATCGCAAAGAAAGAGGGCGGCGACTTTATCCTGCGCATTGAGGACACCGACCGTGAACGCCTCAAGGACGGAGCAATGGACATTATCTACGACACCCTCAGGGAAACCGGTCTGCTCTGGGACGAAGGTCCTGACGTCGGCGGCCAGTACGGCCCCTACATCCAGTCGGAGCGCAAGCCGATTTACATGGAGTACGCCCGCAAGCTGATCGAAACGGGCCACGCCTACTACTGCTTCTGCACCAAGGAACGCCTGGAGTCCCTCCACACCGAAGCCGGCGGAATTGCCAAATACGACGGCCATTGCCGTGATATTCCCCTTGAAGAGGCCGACAGGCGCATTGCCGAGGGCGAGCCTTTTGTCATCCGTCAGAAGATGCCCAGGGAAGGCACTTCCTCCTTTGAGGACGCTGTTTTCGGATTGGTGGAAATTGACAATGCCGAACTGGAGGATCAGATTCTCATCAAATCCGACGGCTATCCCACTTACAATTTTGCAAACGTCATCGACGATCACCTTATGAAGATCACCCATGTCGTGCGGGGCAACGAATACCTTTCCTCCACGCCGAAGTACAATCTGCTCTATGACGCCTTCGGCTGGGAGCGTCCGGTTTACGTCCACTGCGCTCCGGTCATGAAGGATGCCCACGCGAAGCTCTCCAAGCGCAACGGCGACGCAAGCTATCAGGATCTCATCGCCAAGGGATATGTCTCCGAGGCGGTGCTGAATTACATTGCGCTGCTCGGCTGGAGTCCCAAGGGCGAGGAAGAAAAATTCACCCTCGCCGAAATGACGCAGGTGTTCGATATCGGCGGCATTTCCAAGTCTCCCGCCATCTTCGACCCGGAGAAGCTGCGCTGGCTCAACGCGGAATATATCCGCGCCATGAGCGAGGAGGATTTTCACCAGGCGGTGCTGCCCTTCATTCGTCAGGCCATCCAATCCGAGACAGCCGATACGGCGCTCATTGCCAAATGTCTGCACCAGCGCACCGAGGTTCTGGGAGAAATCGGCCCGCAGATCGACTTCATTGACACGCTGGACGATTATTCGCCGGAGCTGTTCGTCAATAAAAAATCCAAGTCCACGCTCGAAAGCAGCAAGACCATGCTCGAAGCGGTCATTCCGGCGCTGGAAGCGCTGCCCGACTGGTCGCAGGAGACGATTCACGACTGCCTGATCGGCATGGCGCAGCGCATGGAAGTCAAGAACGGACTGCTGATGTGGCCGGTCCGTATCGCCGCTTCCGGCAGAACCGTCACTCCCGGCGGCGCTGTGGAAGTGCTGGGCATTCTCGGCCGTGAGGAATCGCTGCGCAGGCTCCGTATCGGCTTGGAGAAATGCGAGTAGGCGCTCACGTTCGTTCGCTAACTGAAAACTGAAGACTTAAAATTGAAAAATGAATAATGTCGGAAGGCGCAAGCGCCTTGGAATAAAGAATGGTGATCTTGTAATGGACGATTATTTTGCCGATTATGACGCTTATTCGTCGGAAGACATTGTCCGGATTCTGCCGGAGGGAATTGAATTGTCCGGCGGGAGGAAAATCCTGTTTGACGAGTGCGCGGAGAATTTCATACGATATTCGGAAAACGTGCCTGAAGCAAAATACATCGGTGAAAAGGACGCGGATGACGGAAGTTTTATGCTCTTTTGCTCTGAGCGTCCGGTGATGATAAAGTTTTTGCACCGTGCGCTCTCAAAATCAGTCCGGCAAAGGATGAATGATTTTGAGAATCAAATCAATGATTCCGGGTATTCATTTGCGGATATGAAATAATTTTTTGTAGGAGGAGTCACATTGGCTGACAATAATGAAATAATAGAAAAAGCGGAAAAGACCGCCGAGCCGAGCAATTTCATTGCCGACTTCATCAAGGAGGACATCGCGCCGGGCGGGCAGTTCGAGGGAATGACGGTACACACCCGTTTTCCGCCGGAACCCAACGGCTGCATTCACATCGGACACGTCAAAGCGCTCTGCATCAGCTTCGGTCTGGCGGAGAAATTCGGCGGCATCTGCAACCTTCGCATGGACGACACCAATCCCACCAAGGAACGTGAGGAATTTGTCGAGGCCATCAAGGACGACATTCACTGGATGGGCTTTGACTGGGGCGACAGATACCACTTCGCTTCGGAATATTTCGAAGAAACCTACCAGTACGCCATCGAACTGATCGAGAAGGGGCTGGCCTACGTCTGCGAACTGACGCCCGAACAGATGAAGGAAATGCGCGGCACCCACGACACACCCGCACAGAGTCCTTACCGTGACCGCCCGAAGGAGGAAAGTCTCGACCTCTTCAGGCGCATGAGAGCCGGCGAATTCGAGGACGGCAAGTACACCCTCAGAGCGAAGATCGACCTGGCTTCCGGCAACTGGAATATGCGCGATCCCGTCATCTACCGCATCAAGCACGCCACTCACCACCAGACCGGCGACGAGTGGTGTATCTACCCGATGTACGACTTCGCTCATCCCATCGGCGACGCAATCGAGCATATCACCCATTCGCTTTGTTCACTGGAATATGAAGACCACCGTCCGCTCTACAACTGGGTCATCGAACACATCTCCGCTCCCTCCAAGCCCCGTCAGATTGAATTTGCGCGCCTGGGCATCGATTACACCGTTCTCAGCAAGCGCAAGCTCCGCAGGCTGATCGAGGAAGGCATTGTCTCCGGATGGGATGATCCGAGAATGCCCACATTGGCCGCTCTCAGGCGCAGAGGCTACACGCCCGCGTCCATACGCAATTTCTGTGACCGCATCGGCGTTGCCAAGAATGACAACGTGGTGCAGTGGAGCTTCCTGGAGCACTGCCTGCGTGAGGATCTCAACGCCAACGCCATCCGCGCAATGGCCGTGCTGGATCCTGTCAAGCTGGTTATCACCAATTATCCCGAAGGAGAGTCCGAGACATTCGAGATAGAAAACAATCCTCTCAACGAGCTGGAAGGCAAGCGCAACATCACCTTCAGCCGTGAGCTGTATATCGAAGCGGATGACTTCATGGAGGAGCCGCCAAAAAAATACTTCCGTCTCTTCCCCGGCAACTATGTCCGTCTGAAAGGCACCTATATCGTCAAATGCACCGGCTGCAAAAAGGACGAGAACGGCAAGGTCATCGAGGTCTACGCCGAATACGACCCGGCAACCCGCGGCGGCAATCCGCCGGAAGGCCTGAAGGTCAAAGGCACCATTCACTGGGTCAATGCCGCAGACTGCGTGGAAGGTGAAGTCCGTCTTTTCGACCGCCTGTTCGACATTCCCAATCCCGATGCCGCCGACGTCGACTTCATGCAGCACATCAAGCCGGATTCACTCATTGTCAAGCAGCACTGCAAACTCGAGCCTTGTCTCAGAATGGCGCAGCAGGGTGAAGGATTCCAGTTCCTGCGCCTGGGCTATTTCTGTGCGGACTGCGTGGATTCCACTCCGGAACACCTTGTATTCAACCGTTCGGTGGAACTCAAGGATTCCTACAATTTCAAAGGCTGATGCTCTTGTTTGCAATTACTCACAAAAAAAACAAAATTATCCTATTGACATTCAAAAAAAACTGTGCTACTATATCTAAAAATCAATCATTTAAACCGTTGAAGCGGAGATAACGGCAATCATGCCTTTACAGAGAGCCTGCCATGCTGAGAGTCAGGTAAGAAACAAGTTGTCAAATGGGCCGCTGAGGGCGCAGTCAAAGGAAGGCTTTTTCGGACTTTCCGAGTATTCTGCGACGTTCTGGCAGACGTCACTTGCCGGGGATATGTCGGTATCCTTCAAAGCGCACGGTTTCCCTCCGTGAATTCAAGGTGGCACCGCGGATAAGTGTCTTACGATTTGTATGCGTTATTCGTCCTTGACAGAGAAAGCTATCTCTGTCAGGGACGTTTTTATTTTGCCCAGTTTATTGTTAGGAGGTAATCTGATATGACTATATTACCGGATTACAGCAAAGTGAGAAGAATGGCATCCACAGGAAAATACGACGTGCTGCCGGTCAGCTGCGAAATTCTGTCCGACTTTACAACGCCGATTGAAACGGTGAGGATACTCAAAAACGCTTCCAGGCACTGCTTCATGCTGGAATCGGCACAGGCCAACGAAACCTGGGGGCGCTACACTTTCCTCGGCTTCGAGCCGAAGATGGAGGTCACCTGCGTTGACGGAGAAATAAGCAGCGTCATGGATTCGGGTCAGACAGATCATTCCTCCGGCAATCCTTCCGATTATCTGCGCACGGTTCTTTCGCAGTACAGAAGTCCCCGTTTTGACTACCTTCCTCCTTTTACTGGAGGCTTTGTGGGATATTTTTCCTATGACTTTCTTGGCTACAGCGAACCCAGCGTAAGGGTAAAAGTGGAAGACACCGAGGATTTCAAGGATGTTGACCTCATGCTCTTTGACAAGGTGATCGCCTTTGACAATATACGTCAGAAAATCATTCTGATCGTGAATATGCGGCTCGACAGTCCCAAAAAGAATTACGACAAGGCGGTTGCCGAGCTGAAGGAGCTGACTGAGCTGCTTCACAGCGGACAGAAAATCAACGAACCCGGCGGCAAACTGCTCGGCGAAGTGACGCCGCTGTTTGACAGGGAGCAGTTCTGCGGCATGGTGGAAAGAGCAAAACAGTATATCCGTGAGGGAGATATTTTTCAGATCGTGCTTTCCAACCGCCTTTCCGCACCCTTCAAAGGCAGCCTGCTCAACACCTACCGGGTGCTGCGCACCATCAATCCTTCGCCCTACATGTTCTACTTCTCCGGCACCGATGTGGAGGTCGCCGGCGCTTCCCCTGAAACGCTGGTCAAGCTGGAGGGCGGCGTGCTTCACACATTTCCGCTCGCCGGCACCCGACCGAGAGGAAAAACCGAGCGTGAGGACAAACGGCTTGAAAAGGAGCTTCTCGCCGATCAGAAGGAACTTGCAGAGCACAATATGCTGGTCGATCTGGGGCGAAACGACCTCGGCAAAATAAGCCGGTTCGGCACCGTTGAGGTGGAAAAACTGCGCTGCATCGAGCGATTCTCCCATGTCATGCACATCGGCTCCACCGTCAGGGGAATTATCCGGGAGGACAGGGACGCTCTCGACGCCATCGAAGCGGTGCTTCCGGCCGGAACGCTCTCGGGTGCGCCGAAAATCCGCGCTTGTCAGCTCATCGGAGAATTGGAGAACAACAAGCGGGGCATTTACGGCGGCGCCATCGGCTATATTGATTTCACCGGCAACATGGACACCTGCATCGCCATCCGCATTGCCTACAAGAAAAACGGAAAGGTATTCGTGCGAAGCGGCGCCGGAATCGTTGCCGATTCGGTTCCGGAGAGCGAGTTCAACGAATGTCTCAACAAGGCCAAGGCGTCACTGAAGGCACTGGAATTGGCCCAGGAGGTGGATTTATGATACTGCTCATTGACAATTACGACAGCTTTTCCTACAATCTCTATCAGCTCATAGGCGAGATAGATCCGGATATCAGGGTGATCCGCAACGACGAGATGACAATTGACGAAATCAAGTCGCTTGCCCCCGACAGAATCATTCTTTCGCCCGGGCCGGGCAGACCCGAGAATGCAGGCATTACCGTGGAAGCAGCGCACACGCTCGGCAGGACAATTCCCACTCTGGGCGTTTGTCTCGGGCATCAGGCAATCTGTGCCGCATTCGGAGCGACCGTCACCTACGCCAGACAGCTCATGCACGGCAAGCAGTCAGTAGTGAAACTCGACCTTTCCTCTCCGCTTTTCAGGGGATGCCCGAAAAAAACGCCGGTCGCAAGATATCATTCTCTTGCGGCGGACGCCGGCACCATGCCTGATTCGCTGAAAGTGACCGCTCTCACCGATGACGGAGAAATCATGGCGGTTCAGCACAGGGAATTCCCGATCTTCGGGGTTCAGTTCCACCCGGAATCCATACTGACACCCGAGGGAAAAACGATGCTTACAAATTTCATTAATCTATAATTTTTCAATACACAATAAAGGAGTTTTTTCAAATGATCAAAGAAGCCATCGTAAAAATCGTCAACAAAGAGGATCTGACCTACGACGAAGCATACACCGTCATGAACGAAATCATGAGCGGCGAGACCTCCGCCACGCAGAACGCCGCATTTCTCTCTGCGCTCTCCACCAAAAGCGCCAGAGCCGAGACTACCGATGAAATCGCCGGATGCGCCGCCGCAATGAGAGACCATGCGACACAGGTTAAAACCGGCATGGATATTTTTGAAATCGTCGGCACAGGCGGCGACAACGCAAACAGCTTCAATATTTCCACCACGTCGGCGCTCGTGGCTGCCGCAGGAGGAATGAAGGTGGCAAAGCACGGCAACCGCGCGGCCTCCTCCCAATGCGGCACCGCCGACTGTCTGGAAGCGCTCGGCGTGAATATAGCGCAAAGTCCCGAGAGATGCATTGAACTTCTGGATGAAGTCGGTATGTGCTTCTTCTTTGCGCAGAAGTATCATTCATCCATGAAGTATGTCGGCGCTATCCGCAAGGAGCTGGGCTTCAGAACGGTTTTTAATATTCTCGGGCCTCTCACCAATCCCGGCAAGCCTGCCATGCAGCTTCTCGGCGTGTATGACGAATACCTTGTGGAACCGCTTGCGCAGGTACTGATCAATCTCGGCGTAAAGCGTGGAATGGTGGTTTACGGACAGGATAAACTGGACGAAATTTCCTTGAGCGCACCTACAAAGATCTGCGAAATTAAGGACGGCTGGTTCAGGACATTTGTCATCACTCCCGAGGAATTCGGATTTGAACGCTGCACCAAGGACGACCTCAAGGGCGGCACTCCCGCAGAAAATGCCGAAATCACCCGTACGATTCTCGGCGGCCAGAAAGGTCACAAGAGAAACGCCGTGCTGCTCAACGCAGGCGCAGCGCTTTACATCGGCGGCAAGGCTTCCGGCATTAAGGAAGGCATCGCTCTTGCCGCAGAGATTATTGACTCGGGCAAGGCGCTTGAGACGCTTGAAAAGCTCATCGAAGTCAGCAACCGTCCGGAGGTGTGACAGTTTGGCAGCGAATATTCTCGACAGGCTTGCACAGCACGCCCGTGAGCGAACACAGGAAGCCAAAAAGCTTCTTTCCTCCGAAGAAATCCGGCAACAGGCGCTTGCGCTTCCCAAAGGCGGATTTGAATTTGAAAACGCATTGAAGAAACCGGGAATGTCATTCATCTGCGAATGCAAAAAGGCTTCTCCCTCAAAGGGCATCATTGCGGAGGAATTTCCTTATCTACAGATCGCAAAGGAATACGAGGCTGCCGGTGCCGACTGCATTTCGGTGCTGACCGAACCGAAGTGGTTTCTCGGCAGCGATGAATATTTAAAGGAAATCGCCGCCAATGTCTCCATTCCCTGCCTTCGCAAGGATTTTACGGTGGACGAATACATGATTTATCAGGCAAAGCTGCTGGGCGCTTCCGCAGTGCTGCTGATCGTCTCCATTTTAAGCGAGGACGAGATACGGCAATTCATCGGCGTCTGCGACGAACTTGGTCTGTCCGCATTGGTCGAAGCGCACGACGAATCCGAAATCCGCTGCGCCGTCCGTGCCGGTGCGCGAATCATCGGTGTCAACAACCGCAATTTAAAGGATTTCTCGGTGGACACCGAAAACAGCCGCAGACTTCGCCAACTGGTGCCGGACGGTGTGCTTTTCGTCTCGGAAAGCGGCGTCAGCTGCGCCGAGGACGTGGCAAGGCTCAGGCACGCAGGAGCAGACGCCGTCCTTATAGGCGAAGCACTGATGAGAGCAGCCGATAAGCAAGCACGCCTTGCGGAGTTGAGAGGTACCTTATGACCCGGATTAAATTCTGCGGTCTTACAAGACCGTGCGATATAGAGAACGCCAATGAACGGATGCCGGAATACATCGGGTTTGTGTTCTGGCCCAAAAGCAGGCGCAATGTTTCACCGGAGCAGGCGGCGGAATTAAAAAAACACCTTAGCCCCGGAATCAAATCCGTCGGTGTGTTCGTCAATGAATCCCCCGAAAAAATCGCCGCACTGATATCCGCCGGAACCATCGACATCGCACAGCTTCACGGCGACGAGGATAATGAATACATCCAAACACTCCGCCGGCTGACTGACGCCGAGATCATCAAGGCTTTCCGCATCAGATCGCATGCCGATATCGCTGCGGCGGAAAAATCAGCCGCCGATCACATTCTGCTGGATTCCGGCATGGGAACCGGCAGCACCTTTGAATGGGAGCTTTTGCGAGGCATACAGCGGCCTTACTTCCTTGCGGGCGGACTTGATGCGGTTAATGTGCAAGAAGCTGTCAATTTCCTTCGCCCGTTTGCGGTGGACGTCAGCTCGGGAATTGAAACTGACGGACACAAGGATCCGGCTAAAATGGCTGCATTTGTCAAAGCGGTCAGACAATACGATTAAGGAGAGGAATGGAAGATATGACTAATCCAAACGGACGTTTCGGTATCCACGGCGGACAGTATATTCCTGAGACGCTGATGAATGCCGTCATAGAACTGGAAGAAGCCTATAACTACTACAAAAACGACCAGGAATTCAACAGAGAGCTTTCCGAGCTTTTCAATGAATACGCAGGCAGACCTTCGAGACTGTATTACGCCGAAAAAATGACCAATGACCTCGGCGGCGCAAAAATTTACCTCAAAAGAGAGGATTTGAATCACACCGGTGCGCACAAAATCAACAACGTACTGGGTCAGGCATTGCTCGCAAAAAAAATGGGCAAGACCAGACTCATCGCCGAAACAGGCGCAGGACAGCACGGCGTCGCAACGGCAACGGCAGCGGCTCTGATGGGCATGGAATGTGTTGTGTTCATGGGCGAAGAGGACACAAAGCGTCAGGCGCTCAACGTCTACCGCATGAGACTGCTCGGCGCTCAGGTGATTCCGGTCAAGACCGGAACCGCAACACTCAAGGACGCCGTTTCCGAAGCTATGAGAGAATGGACTTCACGCATTTCCGACACCCATTACTGTCTCGGCTCGGTCATGGGTCCTCACCCGTTTCCCACAATCGTCAGGGATTTTCAGGCGGTCATTTCCAAAGAAATCAAGGAGCAGATGCTTGAAAAGGAAGGCAGGCTTCCCGATGCGGTCATTGCCTGTGTCGGCGGAGGTTCCAACGCAATCGGCAGCTTTTACCACTTTATCCCCGATGAGGGCGTAAGGCTCATTGGCTGCGAAGCCGCCGGAAGAGGAATTGACACCTTTGAAACAGCCGCCACCATTGCGACCGGCAGACTGGGCATCTTCCACGGAATGAAGTCCTACTTCTGTCAGGACGAGGACGGACAGATTGCCCCGGTCTATTCCATATCCGCCGGACTGGATTATCCCGGCGTAGGCCCGGAGCATGCTTACCTTCACGACATCGGCAGAGCCGAATACGTGGCGATCACCGATGATGAAGCCGTCAACGCTTTTGAATATCTCGCCAGAACCGAGGGAATTATTCCCGCTATTGAGTCGGCTCACGCAGTGGCACACGCTATCAGGCTGGCTCCGACTTTGGACAGTGACAAGATCATCGTTATCACCATTTCCGGCAGAGGCGACAAGGACTGCGCCGCCATCGCACGATACAGAGGGGAGGATCTCCATGAGTAATATCGCAAAAGCATTTGAAAACGGGAAGGCATTTATTCCCTTTATCACCTGCGGCGACCCGGATCTGAGTACCACGGCGGCCGTCGTGAGAGCCGCTGCCGCAAACGGCGCCGACCTCATCGAGCTTGGTATTCCGTTCTCCGACCCGACCGCAGAAGGCCCTGTCATTCAGGGAGCCAATCTGCGTGCGCTCAGCGGCGGAGTCAAGACAAACATGATATTCGACCTTGTGCGTGACCTGCGAAAAGACGTCACAATTCCGATGGTCTTTATGACATACGCCAATGTGGTCTTTTCTTACGGTGCGGAGAAATTCATCTCCACCTGCGGCGAAATCGGAATTGACGGATTGATTCTGCCCGATCTTCCTTTTGAGGAAAAAGAGGAATTTCTGCCCATCTGCCGCAGATACGGCGTAGACCTCATTTCGCTGATCGCTCCGACCTCCGAAAACCGCATTGCCATGATCGCCAAGGAAGCGGAAGGATTCATCTACATTGTTTCCAGCCTCGGAGTGACCGGCATGAGAAGCGAAATCAAAACCGACCTCGTCTCCATCGTCAGATTAGTACGGGAAAACACCGGTGTTCCCTGTGCCATCGGCTTCGGCATCTCCACTCCCGAGCAGGCAAGGAAAATGGCTGATATCTCCGACGGAGCCATTGTCGGCTCGGCCATTGTCAGGCTGCTCGAAAAATACGGCAAGGACGCACCGGAGTACGTTGGACAATACGTCAAATCCATGAAGGACGCATTACGGTAATGCTCATCATTCATATTATGAAAAAACCTGCCCCGAAGGGAGCTTCTTGATGGAAGCATGCCTTTCGGGGCAGGTTTGATTAATTGAATACTATTGTTAATAATCCGGCAATAAAATATCTATCCATTTTTTCTTCAGCCGAGGGAAGGATTTTT
>CAMHJC010000053.1 GCA_946185345.1 uncultured Clostridia bacterium | reverse complement strand
ATTATTATGGTGAACAATCCAATTTATTTACGATTTAGAAGAAATTTTGAGTTTAAGGACAGCCGGATATCCACCTTCAACATCAGCTACCACTGTGGTAAAGCCGTATGTTTTTTCAAGGCAGGTAATGGTTCCGTTTTCATCTATGGAAAATCTCGGTTGATCGACATACCTGTTGTCGTTGGTATACCAGGAAATTCTGCCTGAGCCTTTCAGGTAATTGACCGTTTTGACATTTTCATCTTCATCAAGAACGACCAGATAATACTTCGGCTCAAACACATCGCCTACGAATTTTTTGACTTCAGGCGGATTGAAACGAACCCTTGGCGCACTTGTTATCAGATCCCATTCATTTTCATAAACGCTGCCATCCTCATAGTAAATCCAAACATAAAGATGCGCATGTCTTCTGGTGTTGGAATCAACGGAAAGAATGATTCGGTTGGAATCCGTAACCGAAGCGTGAAAGTAGTCTCTCCCCCGTCGGCCTTTTTTCCTGTTTGTGACAGAAACTATTTTCTTTTTGATCGGAACGGAGTCCCTGTTGCCGCTCGGAACAATACACAATGTATCACCGTTAGCAATTCCTCCCTTAAAATCCGTGTCGCTGATAATGTAGAAATGATTATCGTAAGAATCGATTTCATCAAAAGAATTAACGTCACTGGAATCATTCAGAATCGGCACTTTGCTGTCGTCATTCTTTTTTGCCGTTCGATTGTGCCAAGGCAGCAGAACCGCAATCAATGCCACGACAGCCGCCGCAGCCGCCACACGGGTAAATAATTTCAAGGAGCGTGACCTGTGCTTTGGTTTCTTTTTTTCTTCCTCATCGAGTTCCTTGTTAAGATCCGCCATTTCCTTGAGAATTCTTTGCTCCAGCTCCGACGGCAGGTCAAAGTCTTCCGGTAAAATGAGCGGTATTGCCTCACAATCATCCGCTTTTTTAGATTCAATGGATTTATCATTGTTATTCATTATTGTCACCTACGCTTTCAGAAATTTCCTTATATTTGTTCTTAGCTCTGAATAACAAAGTCTTGACAGATGATTCGCTTTGACCTAATTGAAGGGCTATTTCCTTGATGGAATATCCGTAATCAAAATACAACAGCAGAACCTCCCGATACCTCGGACTTAACTTATCCATTACTTCCTGATAGCTCAGTTTACGCTCCAGACTTTTCACAAAATCACTTTTGCTTTCATTGATTTCCTGCTCGATATGATAGAGCAGTTCATCTTTCTTCTCGTTCTCACGCTTACGCTTGTCGGAACGAAATTGATCATACGCAAGATTTCTCGTAACCCTCATAAGCCAGTTTTCAAGATGCTGATCATCGTTGAAGGTATTGTTTGACCTGATGTACCTGATGTATCTAATAAATACTTCAGATGTTATGTCATCCGCATCAAAATCTGTGCTTACCAAGGTCTTTGCCAGACCATAAACCCGTTTCTTAAACCTACAAAATACCTCTGTTTCCGTCACGATTTTAACCTCCCTAACTAATAAACGATCCAAATAGAAGAAAGGTTACACTTATTTCACGATTATTTTCATTTTTTTAAATAATTTTATCATTTTTCTTATAATAATGCTCAAACAAACAACAAATGCAGTCATCACCTCTCCCCTGTCCCCAGGAATGAGGATGCCGCAAAAAACGCAGCACACGATATGTCACATCTGTACTGCGTTTGATTGAATCATTTTTGTTAATGAGCGAGACTACAAATTGTATAAATCCGCTGAAAAATTACATACTGTAGACATTGTCAGTCAGTTCCAGCTTTTTGGCAGCGTTTATCATGCGCTTGTGGCAGGTGAAAATGATAACCTGTCCGATCTCACCTACAGCATTGTCTTCCTTGATGAATCTGAGCGCGTCGTTCATCCTGTCGTCATCAAACTGCACAAAGGAATCGTCCAGCATGACAGGAAGCATATCGTCCGTCACGACTCCCGACAGAGCAAGTCTGAGCGATAGATAGATCTGATCATACGTGCCTGCACCCATCACTTCACTGCTTCTGGGCTGACTGTCGCCCTGTTCGGCGAAGGCCGGAATGAGTTTGTCCGAAACAAGCATCGAGCACTGTTTGTTTCCTGTTATGCCGCCCAGCACACGAGATGCACGGTAATTGATCATCGGCCCGAAATCTATCTGCATTTCCTTGAAGGCTTCGTTCAGCGTGTTCTGTGCCTCAACGATAGCACTCAGCTCAAATTCATAGTGTTCTATGCGCCTGTTGATAGCCTTGATTTCATCGGAAATACCCTGTATGCTCTGCGTATTGTACGGCTTAAGCTGAAGCTCGGTCTCATCACGGACAATTTGATTGTTGATTTCCTCCAGCTGCGCCGTCACCGCCGCAATCTTGTATTTGATATTGTCAAGTGTAAAAGAATCCGGCACCTTGAGATTAACGCCGTTGACAATCTGCTCACGGTAAAGCTTTAATTCATCAATATTGCGGCTCTTGAGCATAAATTGATAGGTATCTCTGGCGGAAGCCAATTGAAAGGAAAGTTTCTCATGTTCACGCTTCATGCCGCTCAGTTTGGTGATGATCTCCGCCGCCTCGTCATTCGATTCCGTCTCGTGGTACTCTGCGAGATTCTCTCTGAGCTTTTTACGTACGCCCTCGAGGTCCTGCTTCATGTCGGAAATGACGGATTCCAGATGATCCTTCTTTTCCTTTGCTTCCAGGTAACGCTTCTGATTCTGCTCAATTTCCTTATAAAGCCTGTCGAATTCATCCATATTGCGCACTCCGAATTCCATCAGAACAGGCTTCATTTCGTCATTCAGCGCACTCAGCTGTTCATTGACGTTGCTCAGGCTGAGTTCTTCATCGCTGATCAGATCTTCTTCGTCAATGCTCTTTTTATAGACCGTCATATAGACCGCGATACTCAGCACCGCTATTATTCCGATAATATAGAAAATCCAGTGAGCCGCAACGCCAAGAATAATGGCAACCAACGCCACCGCAATGCAGATTCCCGTCACGAGCTTCATGTCATCCTGTTTTTCCTCAGGCTCAGGCTGGTTCTGAATGATGCGCTCCAGCTCGATTTTTTCATTTATAAGGGAGTCGTACTGTTCAAATCCGACGGCAATTTCCTTGGTGAATTTTTTGATGGTCTTGATCATTGTCAGCTTTGGACGGTCAATCGAAACACACTGTCTTCTGAGATCCTCCAATTCATCTATTTTTTCCTGCAAAGCGGCTTCCTTGTTCTTTTCCTCATTGAGCAGTTTGGCCGAAGAACTAAGAAATTCGCTCATTCCGTCCACCAGCTCGCCGTTGAAAAGGCTGTCAAGCTTCCTGTATTTTTCCTCCAGTTCCTCCACTTCATCCCGCTTGCGCAAAATGGCCTCAATCTCTTCCAGTTCGCTGCGCTTCATCAGCCTTTCCTGCATTTCCTCCAGGAATGCTTTTTCCTCCGTAAGCGTTTTTTTCTGGCGGTAGTCAATGGCAATTTTATCCCTGAGTTCATCTGAAGCGTTAAGCACGGTCTGAATCTCAGCCCGGGAATCTATCAGTTCACGCTTCTGTTTGCGCAGCTCGGGAAGTATGGAACTGGATTTCTTCGAATCGAGCTGCGAAGCGGCATGATTCAGTCTCTTGTCGATTTCCTTCTTGGAAACATGTTCATCTCCTGACGAAGTGAGATTGATCAGCTTTGAAATAATCTCGTGATTCTCACCGTCAACGGAAATGCCGCCCTGTCCGATAAACACCGAATTGATAAAGGTTCTGATATTGATGCCCAGCACCAGCGCACCGGGTTCCTGACCGGGTGAAAGCGGAATGGTCTCGCCGGTGGTCTTATTGAAAAGCGAAATTTTATCGTAACTCTTTGTCTCACCGAATGTGCGGTTGAGAAAATAGACGTTTCCGTCATGTTCAAATTCGATGGAGCCGGATGGCTGACCGCCGTCCCATGGCTGATATCTTTTGCGCTTGACACCGGAATCAAGTCCGTAAAATACCGCCTTGATAAACGCCATGACGGTCGACTTGCCGGATTCATTCTTGCCGTAAATGATATTGATCCCGTCGGCCGGCTTGAGAACAAAGTCCTTCAGCTTGCCGAAGCATTTAATGTTTATCTCAATAATCTTCATCAATTTTCACGTTCCCTTCAAACGCGCTGAGTCCATAGAGCAGCGCGCGCATGTATTTATCTTCATTACGGCTGTCGGACTGCTTTTTTTCAAACAGCTTTCTGACAAAAGCGCCTTTAAGTGTGCCGTCATTCATCAGAAGCTCAAAATCAACCGTCGGAGATGTGACATCTGTCAGCCTTGCGTAAAACAGCGAGGATTGACCCAGCAGACCGTTTATTTCCGAAATGGACGGAATGACGCCGGCCGCAGGCGTTCCGATAAGATAGATGTCATAAAGGTTATAGGAGAACTTCTCTCCGCGGCGGTCACGCAGAACCGAAATAATGCGGTCCGCAAACTGAGCGGAATCCTCACAGCCGCTTACATCGATCTTTTCACGGGAATACACCCGTCCGTCCAGCGCTGTAAATGTCATTCTCGCAAATCCTTTGGCGGCATAACCGCAGAGAACGCCCTTCTCCCCTGTTTCATCAAATCCTCTGCCGGAAGGAGTGCCGGGATAGCAATAGATCAACTCGTTGTTTTCATAATGCTCATATGTATGAGAATGACCCAGTGCGACATAATCTGCGCCGCAGTTCATTATTTCCTCTACCGATATAGGATTGCAATGACTGTCGGAATGGCTGTCATCCACCAGTTCTCCGTAAAGCATCAGGACATTGATCCTGCTGTTGATCGGATTGAAATCCTTAAGCAATGATTCCTCACAGTGCGTATGGGTAAAACCTGCTCCCCATACGCAGGTGTTTTTCTCGGGAATCTCGACCTTTTCCATACCGCCGCGGAAGATATGCACATTCTGAGGCCATTCCGTATTGTAGCAGGAATCAGGCGTCGCAGGATCATGCAGGCCGGGCGTAATAAACACACGCACGGTGTAGTAGCTGATGATGCGCTTTACTTCGTCCAGGAAAGCGCTTTCCACCCGCATGCTGTCAAACATATCGCCTACTATCAGAAGAGCGTCGGCTTTATTTTCAGTGCAGAGATCCAGTATCTGCTTTAGTTTATCTATCTGTTCCATTTTCAACTGCTGCGCAACCTCAGGCGTGCAAGAAAAAAGCGATCCGAGGTGCAGATCGGACGTATGGACCATGTTAAATGTTGTCATAATGATATTCGCCCCCAAAATTGAATATACAACTATTTATAATATCATATTTTTGTCGTATTGCCAATAGGTTTGACGAAATTTAATAAAAATTTACAGCGTTAAATTAACATCTTTCCAATACGCATTGACTTTGCAGCGATAAAAGTGTAGAATTAACTAAGCTGATTATTTTTGAAAGAAGTGCGTTATATGAATTCGGTTTATATGTTAAAGATAAAGCTCTCTGCACTGTCTGTCTATCACGGACTGCTTAAAACCGAGCTTATTTCAAGCCTGAATGAACTGCTCGGCGCAATGGATAAGGCCCCCGACGAGTTTGCGCTCAGATGGGGAAAATTCTTTGAGGCGCTCAGCAGTGAAGAAAGCCGTGCCGAATCGCTGAGTGACGCCGTTTACAACAAGGTCGTCTACGATGACAACGTATTTACCCGTGCCGCTGCCGGAGGAGAAGCCGTGGACTGCGACAGCTCTGAAGCATGGTCTTCGGGAAAAACAATGCAGGCCGTTCGCAGAGACCTCGCCACCCTCCGTGAGCTTTCCATGCTTACGCCGGAGGAAATCATTGACGCTTATCCCCGCAAAGCCGAACTGGGAGATGATCCGCTGGAGATTCTGCCCGCTTGGGAATGCGGCACCACAGACATCACTACTGATGGCATTGTCCGATTCCACATGGCAAACGGATGCGGCGAATACGCCAAATACATCGCTTTTGTCAGACGCAACGGAAAAAGCATACCTATTTCCAATCCCGACCTTATCAGACTGGATTCGCTCAAAGGGTACGAGCAGATCCGCCAGCCTGTGGTGGACAATACCATTGCCTTCCTCGACGGACTTCCTGCCAACAACTGTCTGCTGTACGGAGACAGAGGAACAGGCAAATCCTCTACCGTCAAGGCTCTGCTCAACGAATACTGTGACAGGGGTCTGCGCCTAATTGAACTGCCTAAAATGTATCTCAATGAATACCCTGATATCGTACAGGAGATTGCGGGCCTGCCGCTCAAATTCATCATCTTTATTGACGACCTTTCCTTCCAGGCGGGCGACGAAAATTACGCGGCGCTCAAAGGCGTGCTTGAGGGCGGCATAGCCTCCCGGCCGGGCAATGCGCTGATTTATGCCACAACCAACCGCCGGCACATTCTCAATGAAACCATGTCGGCGCGCAAAGGCGACGAGCTTCATCTGGCCGACACCATTCAGGAATCACTTTCCCTCTCGGATCGCTTTGGCGTTCAGGTCACATTCCTTGCGCCGGACCGAAAGAACTACTACCGGATCATTCATGCGCTGGCAGATGAGCGTTGTTTTGACATTGACCGCGAAGAACTGGAAATGGCGGCGGAACGCTGGGCTATTTCAAAGGGTGGACGTTCTCCCAGAACTGCGGTTCAGTTTATCGACTACGCCGACGCCCGGCTTTCAAGAGGTCTTGAATTATGATGAATTATGAAAACGGCAACCGGCTGCTCGGACTGGACTGCGACCCGAAACGCTGCGGCAGCGATGTGCTTGCCTTTGTCGGAGACGGCGTGTTCGGCCTGCTTGTCAGGGAATACCTTGCCTCCCAGAGCAATGCGCACGCATCCGATCAGCACAACCGTGCGGTGGCAATGGTCAGGTGCGAGGCACAGGCGGAGTATATGAAACGGATGCTGCCGCATCTCACACAGGAAGAAGAAGGCGTTTTCCGCAGGGGAAGAAATTACCACACTTCTCATTCGCCGCGCAAGTCCACAGCGGCCTATCACACGGCTACGGGACTGGAAGCGCTTTTCGGCTATTTATATCTGAGCGGACAGATCGAAAGAATACGGGAACTGTTCGGTTTTTGCGCGGATTGTCCTGACGGTCAGAATTCGCCGGAGGAATAAAAACAGCACGGCATGGTTTACATTGGCAAACCATGTCGTGCCGATATTATTTTATTCATTCGCTCTGTGAATTGCGGCTGTCTGACAGATCAATCAGTCGCTGCAATCCTTCGAATTCTGCTGCGTCTTGGTGTCGGAGCAGTTGTTGCAGTTCTTGCTTTGATTTGTATTCCTGCAGTCCTGACTCTGGTGCGGATCGATATTGTTTCGTTTGCTTTTTTTAGGCTGGCTCTGCTGATTGTTGCTGTAATTCGACATGTTAGATGCCCCCTTTCTGTTTTTATTATCTCTGAAACCATTACTTTTATGCAGATAATATACAATATTTTTAATTGAAATCAGGTGACTGTAGATTGTTTAACATAATGGTCGTGGAAGACGACAGAAACACCCGAAGGTTGATGGAGACCGTCCTTATTCAAAACGGATACAACGCTGTTTCGGCCTGTGACGGAGAAGAAGCGCTTGAATTGATGGACAAAAAACAAATCGATCTGATTGTGCTTGATGTGATGATGCCCGGAATGGACGGTTTTCAGTTTACGCGTATACTGCGTGAAGGCGGCTGCGATATTCCGATATTGATGGTGACAGCCAGAGAAACGCATGCCGACAAACGGGAAGGCTTCCTCTCCGGAACCGACGATTATATGGTCAAGCCGGTAGATGAGGAGGAAATGCTGCTCAGAATCAACGCTTTGCTCAGGCGCGCCAAAATCGCCAGCGAACGATGCATTGTTGTGGGAAACACCAAACTGAGCTACGATTCGATGACGGTTGAGCAAAACGGCGAATCCTCCGAGCTGCCTCAAAAGGAATTCATGCTCATCTTCAAGCTTCTTTCCTACCAGAACAAGGTATTCACTCGCAGACAGCTGATGGACGAGCTTTGGGATATGGAGAGCGAAACCGACGAGAGAACGGTTGACGTACATATCAACCGGTTGCGTGAAAGGTTCAAATACAACAGTGACTTTGAAATAATCACTGTGCGAGGTCTCGGCTACAAGGCGGTGGCCAGGCAATGAAAAACAGTCTGAAAGAAAAGGCTCACAAGACAAAATCCAGGATCCATTCCTTCCGATCACTGCGAACGGTTTACACACTGCTCGTGCTGCTCATACTTGTATCGGCCGGTTTTATCACCGCTAGCGTCTATATTATTCTTTACACGCTGGATTTTATTCCATCAGCGGCACTCACACCGCTCATTCTACCTGTAATAATGCTGTTTTCGTGTATGATCATCGGCACCATTCTTGCGCTGTTTGTGGGAAAGCTGTTTATTGACCCTTTGCGCCAGCTGATCGCCGCCAATGAGGAAATCAGACACGGAAATTTTAAGGTGCGCATGTCGGAACACACCATCATCGGCGAACTGAACAATCTGATGAACAGCTTTAACAGCATGGCCGATGAACTCGAGGCCACCGAGCTTTTCAGAAATGACTTCATCAACAGCTTTTCTCACGAATTCAAAACGCCGATTGTTTCCATAAGAGGTTTTGCTAGGCAGCTGCAAAAAGACAATGATCTGCACCTGCTTTCGGACGAGCAGAGAAAAGAATACACCGATATCATCGCATACGAATCCGACCGGCTCGCCAGGCTGTCGTCGAATATTCTCATGCTCACCAAATTTGAGAACCAGCAGATCGTTACCGACAAGACAGAATTCTACCTCGACGAACAGATCAGGAGAATCGTCCTCCTGCTGGAAAAGCAGTGGACTGCCGCTGAGGTTGAAATAGAACTTGATCTGGATGAAATCAAGTACAGTTTCAACGAGGAAATGCTGTCTCAGATGTGGCTCAATCTGATAGGCAACGCCATCAAGTTTTCCGGCAAAGGCGGTAAAGTGACTGTCAGCTGCAAGAAGAAAAAGGATTTTATCTATGTGGAAATCGGTGATAACGGCGAAGGAATCAGCAAAGAATCACTGCACAAAATCTTTGAGAAATTCTACCAGTGCGACACGTCGCACAAATCCAACGGAAACGGTCTGGGACTGGCGATCGTCAAGAGAATTGCCGAGCTTGCCAATGCGGAAATTACCGTAAAAAGCGAAGCCGGCGCCGGCACTACATTCTACGTCAATCTCCCTACAATCGAAACATAAAACAAAAAGCCTCTCTTTTATTCTGACAATTGTCAGCGGCCAGAGAGGCTTTCTTTGCATCCTATTTCTGCGCACCGTCATTCTCCGATAGGCACGTCAAATTTTTTGAGTTTGTCATAGATCTTGTCAAGCTCGGATTTTTCCGGCTGTTCATCGTCTATCTGCTGTCTGATATTCTGCATGAGGATATCGGTATAGGTTATAATATCCGCACATTTTTTCAACTGATCTGCGATGTTTTCAGGGTCGTTTATCTGCTTTTTGTACTTGATCTGATGCTCCAGGCTTGCCCAGAAATCCATCGCTATGGTGCGTATCTGAATTTCCGCTTTGACACGCCTGGTGGAACGCGAAAAATAGACAGGAACAGAAACGATAAGGTGAAGACTCCTGTATCCGTTAGGTTTCGGATTGGAAATATAATCCTTTTTTTCGATCAGCTCGATGTCACTTTGTCTGATCAGCGCCTCCGCAATGCTGTAGATGTCATCAACATAAGAACAAATCACCCGAATTCCGGCAATGTCATTCAAATGGGCTTCGATGCTCTCGGTGCTGATTTCCCAGCCTTTGCGGTTCAGTTTTTCCAATATGCTGATACGGCTCTTCAGCCGGGTCTGAATGGAACTGATGGGATTTCGCTGGTATTTCAGCTGGAATTCCGTATCGAGAATCTCCAGTTTCGTGCGGATTTCCCTGATGGCTGATGAATAATAAAACATCAGCTCCTTAAAATCAAGCATGGTGTCAAGCAGCTCATTGGCATGAGCCATAATGGTTTCCTGCATCGCCTGATTGCCCCCGAAAATATCAAGACTGTTATTCTTATTCTCTTCCATAATAAAACTCCTGCTCCGATTGTTGATTGATTCATTCATATGATTTACTGATAATATTAATGCATCTCTATTTCGTCAGTGTTTCGTTTTTGTAGAAGATTTGTAAATTCAGACAGGAACACGGTCTTTCAACGGACAACCCCCGGAAATCCGTCAGGTTCAAGGCGGATTTCCGGGGGTATCATTGCGTTGTCATCACCTACTATTCTATTGACTCATACTTATTATTCAAAATCATCACTTGTTGGAGCATCCCGCCTTTCTTCCGAGTTTTGCCGAAAGTATCTTCATGATTCTTGCCGCGAAACCGCAATTACTGTCTTTATCGCAAAAATCCGTTCCGTTTGGCATTGTTGCGGAAGTTGGCTTTGTTGTGGAAACGGTCGTTGCGGAAGTCGGCTTTGTCGTGGAAACGGTCGTTGCGGAAGTCGGCTTTGTCGTGGAAACGGTCGTTGCGGAAGTCGGCTTGACGGTGGAAGCAGCCGAGGAATTTCCTCCTAAAGTGATTACCTCACCGCTCAGATCCTTCGAAGTGGCAAAAAACTGGGACCAATAGTATGTGCCGTTTCTGTAGGTAACACCTATTCCGATGTATTGGTAGTTTCCGAGAATATTGGCTCTGTGGCCCGATGAATTCATCCATGAACGCATCACTTCTTCGGGCGTCCGCTGCCCGTAGGCAATATTCTCCCCTACCGATGTGTAATTGATTCCGGCATCCGTGACCGCCGTAAAACAACGTGTTCCGTTCGGACGTGTATGGGAAAACACAGTCTGTATTTCCTCGGCACGTACCAGCGCGGCTTCGCTCAGTTGATCGGAATATTTCAGCGGAGACAATCCGTTGGCGGCACGCTCACGGTTCACAATGCCGGCGACTTCTCTTGCATAGCCTTCGGTCTGAGCATTTGCATAACCTGCGGAGGCGTATGCGGTGTATGGCTCAGTCCAGGTATCAGGAAGCGCTGCGGCAGAAAAAGCCAGCATGGCAACCATTACGAGCGAAACTAATCTTTTCTTCAATAAAAAGACCTCCTTGATATCATTCGGGATTTTCTCTGTCTCCATCCCGTGATTCAATGATAACACAGAGTTTTATTTCCCGTCAACACACAAAATATCCCATGTCAGGATTTGGAAAAATCATTGACATGGGATATTTATATTATTGGCTATTCATATATCATCAGCTGAGTTTTGCGGAATACTCGGTTCCGAGTTCCGAAAGCCTGCAATTGCCGTTGTCGTCAGTCGCAAGCAGACCCTTTGAATCCGCATATTGGACGGCGGATTCGAAGGAGGCCGTGACATTGGAGCCTAGCCGGGTGAAGTTCATCAGTTTGGCAGATTCTCTGATGAGATCGTCATGCGACATGCTGATCTGTTCCTGAAGCACCAGACAGACTGCGTTGGCAGCCTCCTGCACCGGTATCTCACGGACGTCACGTTTGCTGTCACCTTCCCCATTGACACGAATCAGGCAGTATTCTTCAGGATTCTGTTCCTTTTTCCAGATGAATCTGTCATTAAACTGAATCGTGCTGTTAAGGCCGAGAGATACAATCATTTCGGACAAATAATTCTGTAATTTACCGGTCGCTCTGGCGATGCCGAAGCTCTGTATTACTCTGCGGACAAGCCTTGCCTCGCTGATAGGCGCTTCTGTTTCGATGACCGCCTTAATGGCATCCTTGACATTTTTTTTGCAGGCAGGCTGAACAAAATCGTCCGCTGTCAATTCAATGGTTTTCAGTTCCGCCGCACAGTAAGGAATAACGCTTGCGTTCGCCTGTTCGGCAGACGTCTCGGGAATTATCTCATTGATCACTCCATCTGATTCCTCCGGCGTTTCGCTCGCTTCGACATCCTCCGTCCCGGAATTTCCGGCCGTTTCGATGATCTCAGCCGTTTCTTCCGCAGCCGCTTCGTCTGCTTCCTTCTCCAATGATTCAAGTGATTTCTCCGCGGCGCTTTCAATCAGACTTACAAGTCTCGCCAGTTCCTTGCGGCTGTTGTCCCACCAGTCCATTGACCAGACACGGGTAATATTCCATCCAAGGCTCTTGAGGACGCTGATCTGGGCAAGCTCCCTGTCCCTCACGGTCTTGGATGTGCGGTAAGTGTTTCCGTCAAGCAGAATTCCCAGCAGATAGCGGTCAGTGTTATTCGGGTCAATGACACCGATATCTATGCGATATTTGGAATGACCCACATTGCGCTCGGTTTCATAACCTTTTTCCGCCAGTTCGCGGCAAATAGCCTTGCTGATGCCTTCGATGTCTTCGCTGCCGTCCCGGCTGCCGAATTCATCACGCATGAAATCCTTGCCCGAAGCATATTCCAGAAACGCCTTCAGAGCGGCAACGCCCTCTGCGTGCGTCCTGTTCAGATCAATCTGATCGGGCATAAGGGTCGAGAACACCGTCATTTCACACCTGGCACGTGAGACAGCGACATTCAGTCTGCGCCAGCCTCCCTCACGATTGAGCGGCCCGAAATTCATCGACACATGGCCTTCCTTGTCAGGGCCGTAGCCTATCGAGAAGAGTATCACATCTCGTTCATCACCCTGTACGTTTTCCAGGTTTTTGATGAAAAGAGGCTCTTTGCGATTGTTGGCCCAGTTTTCAAGCTCTGTATCGTCCTTGCAGGCTTCGATCAGCAGATCGTCAATCAGATTCTGCTGGTTGATGTTGAATGTGACAACGCCAACGCTCAGCTCGGAATCCTTCTTATCGTGGCAGCGGCGTTTCAGCTCTGCAATGACGGCCTCTGCCTCGGAGCGGTTCTGTCTGGTCTTGCCCCGGTCAAAGAATCCGTCGGTATGCACAAGCTTAACCTTGGCTTCACGGTCATTGACAGACGGGAAGGTGTACAATTTGTTCTCGTAAAAATGGCAGTTGCTGAATGCGATAAGGCTTTCGTGACGGCTGCGGTAATGCCAGAGCAAATGCGTCTGAGGCAGATTGAGCGCCAGGCAGTCGTCAAGAATGCTCTCAAGGTCTTCATCTTCAATGTTGTCCTCATCCACCGTATTGGTGGCAAAGAAGGAGGTCGGAGGCATCTGCTTCGGATCGCCAACGATGACGGCATTCTTTCCTCTTGCCAATGCGCCTACCGCTTTGGAAGTGGTGATCTGTGAGGCTTCATCGAATACCACGAGGTCAAAAGGCTCACGGTTGGGAGCAAGGTACTGAGCGGCGGAAATCGGACTCATCAGCATACACGGACAGAGCCTGGGCAGCATATTGGGAATCTGATCAAACAGATTGCGTATGCTCAGACCTCTGCCGCCGCTGCGGATGGCCTTCTGCAAAATGCCGAGTTCCGAGCTTTGGGCGGCTTCTTTGGCAAAATTCGGCACCTTGGAAGCCAGCCGGCAGTAAATCTCCTTCTGCGTCAGGTCGGTAAGCTCCTTGTCCATCTGTTTGAACTGTTCGATCTTTTCGTTGAAAACCGCCCCGGAAAATCCGTTGAGCACTGGCACGGAATCGATGATCTGCATGGCAAGTGTCTTTGAAACCTGCTTTCTGAATCCGCCGGAAATGTCATCGTGGCCGGTTCCCTGCTGATAGGCTTTGATCACACAGCTGAGCCCGCAGTTTTCGGCGTCTTTGGCAATGCTGTTCCATGTAATCCATTCCTTAAGCTCGTCAAAATGCTCGGTCACGTTTTTGCACACGGTGATCTGTGTATTGATCCAGTCATCCCCCGTGTCATATGACGTGTCGATGATTTCGTCAAGTGCGTTTTTGGCATTCAGAACGGAAGGCATTGCGTTGATAATGCCGTCAATTTCCTCACGCACTTCAGGACGGCCGCAGTACTGCATTCGGAACTGCTCGCTTCCGGTCAATTCGGTAAGCTTCGACACGCTGTTCATGGCCTGCATGCAGCAGGAATAGACTTTGTTCCAATCGGTAGAGGATCCTGCATAGAGATTGCCGAGCATTTCACCGTATCTGGCAAACAGAGCGGACGCGGCATCCATCTCGTTGCGGTAATTCATCAGAGTAACAAGCTGCTGCTCGAGTTTGTCTTTCGAAACGGCTCCTATGGCAAACGGTGAGAGCTTCTTGTAAAGTGCGTTGATCCCAAGCGCACGGGGAATGAACCATTTAACCGAAGCGGCCCGGTATTCTTCAAGCAGCATTCTGCCGTCCTGACTGAGGAAGGTCGGCTGCCACGACTGAGACAGCATGGTGGCGTACTGGCTTGCGTTAATGTAATGCACGCACATATCCTGAATCTGTGCCAGCAGGAAGCCGATGTTTTCATGCTGTGACCACGCTTTGGGAGCAAAGAGCCAGAATTTCATCTCAAGGGCCACCGCTTCGGCGGAGGTTATCTCGGCAAATGTTTCAGCAGGCAGATTGACTTCGGCTTTCAACTGGTCAACGGCCTTGCGCAGGCCTTCCAATGCCGATTGGTAGGCGGCGATGCTCCCGGGAAGCGTCATGCGGAGCTGCTGGCTGTAATTGGCTGCCTTGACCGCGGAAAGCGGATGATCTTTCGGATGTCCCACCGCTTTTGCTGCGGCAGTGATCCTCTGAAGCAGAACTGCCTGTTCATCGGCCTTTTCACGGTCAATGACAGTCATTGCGTCATATTCCAGCGCAGGAATGTCCGGAAAGGACTGATTGGCTTCATATTCATTGATCAGCTCATAGAGCGACTTGCCGCAGTGACGCACCTGATGAAGTTCTTTGACGTATTCATTGAGTTCGGCCCTGATTTTGGCAATCTGATTGGCTTTGTTTTCATAGGACTGAGCGGTCTGTCCTTTAGTGACTTCCGACGCCTTTCTGAGCTGTTCCAGCACCGATTTTTTCTTTGCCTTATTGGAATGAAGCTCCAGACAGAAGTCGCCTATGCCGATTTTGTCGAGGCGGCGTTCAACTACTTCAAGAGCCGCCATTTTTTCGGCTACAAAAAGAACCGTCTTTCCCTGTGCAAGCGCGTTTGCGATAAGGGCTGTGATGGTCTGGGATTTACCTGTGCCGGGAGGCCCGTGCAGCACAAAGCTGTTGCCCTCAGACGCCGCTTTTATCGCGTAAAGCTGCGAGGCGTCGGCCGACATGGGAAGCAATACGCCGCTCTCGTCCACTTCATCGCCGATGTTCATTTCCTCAGCATCCCATTCCAGCTTGCCTTCCATCAGACTGCTGACAATCTTGTTCTTTGCCAGATCTTCATATCTGCTGCGTATGTCATTCCACATGACAAACTGGGAGAAGGAGAAAATGCCGATATAGGCAGATTCCAGAACGTCCCAGTTTTTCTGTTCCATAACGGCCTTTCGGACGATGGTAAACACCTTTCTGGTGTCAATGCCGTGTTCATCCTCTGGCAGGACATTCAAGCCTTTAATGTCGATCTGAAAGTCCTGCTTGAGTTTTTCCAGAATGGTGACGTTCATCTGCGGTTCATCGTCTCTCAGACGCACCACATATCCCTGTGCGGCGGATTTGCGCACAATCTCCACAGGCACCAGAATCAGCGGCGCATATCTGGGCTTTGTGCTTCTTGGATTTTCGTACCAGCGAAGCAGGCCTAACGCCATATAGAGTGTATTGGCGCCGTTTTCTTCCAACGCAGATTTGGCGGAGCGATACAGCTCCTTGATTGTCTTGGCAAGCTCCGTGTCGGTCAAAGCGGAACGCAGGCGGTGATTTTTGAATTCCGACTGAATGACCGAGGCAAATGAACCCAGCTCATGCATTGTGTCAAAATTCAGGTCTCCCTGGTTCCAGTCAGACGGGCGGGGCATTATCTTGAAATCCTCGCCGTCGGCAAGCGAATCCTCCAGATCGTCCACCGACGACGCAAGAAGAGGAATAAGCGTTTTGGACAGCCTGAGATTGATGAGAGAATTGCGCAGACCAAGGTCGAGCAGTTTGCGCTCCCAGCGAGTCTTTCGTGTCACAGGCGTCTCATCCGCTTCGTCAATAATGACGCTGCCGCTCTTTTCCTTCGGAGCGGAAGTAAGATCATTTTCATCTAGCATCGGACGCTCCACACGCCAGCCGTTTTCGGTCGGAATTCTCATAGGAATCGGCTTGACTCCGCTGAGTCTGGCGCGGTTGACATCAATGAAACACTCCACCGAACCGAGATCGGCCAGGTGCTTTTCTGCCAGCTTCTGAGCATCGTCAAAGGATACGGTCTCCTCCCCGCCGACAAAGGCGGTACATTCAACCACCGCCATTTCGTTAATGCCGTTGGCAAGCCTTTTGGTAATAAGCGAAGCGTCGTCCTGAACCGTCTCCGGGAAAGAAAGATCCTCCAGCCACACGCCGGCAAAAATATGTCCTTTAAGCAGGACGAGCAGCGGATGCAGCCCTATCGCTTCAAGTACGGATGTGTAGAGCAATGCCAGATCAATGCATGTGCCGAGCTTTTGTTCCATTACCGCATCGCAAAGACGTATGCGCTGTCCTATTCCTTCAAAGCTGGCAGGATGAACACAGTAAACAATATTCTGTTCCTGCAAAGCGCCGTATACGGCCGCCGCCTGCTTGAGCACACGGTTGGAATCATTGCTCTGGTAGGCGTCAAGCGAAGGATCGCCTGTCCATTTTCCGAGCAATTCAGCCGCTCTGGCGGTGATGCCGGCTATTACAGGATGATTCGGCGTTACAAAAGAGCAGAGCAGTTCGGGATAAATCGAAATGCCGTGCCATTGATCGAAGGCAAGGGCGGTTATTTCGGTCTGTTCGCTGGCAAGAACCCTGCCGCCTTTTTCGACCGATACCGTGAGGATGCCGCAAATTTTCTCCGTTAATCCCGCAAGATAATTACCGTCAAGACTCAGCTTCAGGCTGCTGAAAGAAATCGTTTGATGGGCCGGAATCAGATCAATGTGTTCTTTCAGCGGCAGACAGAATGCCGGTTCCGCATTGATATGAAGCTCTGCGTCGGCTACAGGCTCATCGGATTCATTGGCAACCGTCAACGAACGGATGATTCGCAGACCGTTCTGGAGCAGGGCGTAATTGACTACGTCGAGGAGCTGAGCTTCGATATGTATGCCGATGTCTTCCTCCGTTTGCAATTCGGTTGAATCGACCATATCGCCTTCCTCAGGCTGCGATTCGGCGGATTCGGCAGTATCGCCTTCCTCAGGCTGCGGTTCGGTCGAATCGGCGGTATCGCCTTCCTCGGGCTGCGGTTCGGTTGAATCGGCGGTGTCGACTTCCTCCTGCTGCGGTTCGGTTGAATCGGCGGTATCGCCTTCCTCCGGCTGCGGTTCGGTTGAATCGGCGGTATCGCCTTCCTCCGGCTGCGGTTCGGTTGAATCGGCGGT
>CAMHJC010000052.1 GCA_946185345.1 uncultured Clostridia bacterium | reverse complement strand
GGAGTCAATCAGCGGCAGGTTGTTCGCCTGTGCCGGAGTGAATATT
Source organism: uncultured Clostridia bacterium (assembly GCA_946185345.1). Lineage (GTDB taxonomy): Bacteria > Bacillota > Clostridia > Oscillospirales > Acutalibacteraceae > RUG762. The sequence goes on along the minus strand of CAMHJC010000052.1, from coordinate 17,649 downwards.
CTCTCACAGATGATCTTAGGTTCTTCCTCTTCCCTCAGGCTGATGCGTCCGTCGATAATCAGCGGCAGATGCTCGGCGATGATGCCGGCGTACACGGCAAGCACCTTGGGAAAGACGATCATTTCCAGCGATGCGCCCGAATCCTCTATCACGGCAAAGGCCATTTTTTCTCCGTTTTTGGAGAGTTTGAGCTTCATCGACTCTATCATCACGAGCAGCCGGACGTGTCTGCCGTCGGAATACTGTTGATTCGTCTCATCCTCTGCGCCGCTGACGATTTCCAGCAGAGAAACGGCGTGAATTCTGTCAGCCAGTTCCGAATAAGCGTCCAGCGGATGTGAACTGAGATAAAGCTCCGTGACCTCCTTCTCCATTGCGAGAAGCTCGCCCAGCGGGAATTCCTCTGTCCGGGCAAGCTCAATGCCGCCGCTCATGCCTTCCTCGCCGCCGAAGAGATTGAGCTGTCCCTCAATATTGCGCCTGCGGTCGTTTTCAAGGAAATCCATCACCCTGTCCAGCGAAAAGAGCATCTGACGGCGATTGTCGGCAAGCCCGTCAAGGGCGCCGCTTTTGATAAGGCTTTCAATGGCGCGGCGGTTGACTTCGGTTCCGCAGGCACGGCTGCAGAATTCAAAGAATTGCTTGAATCGACCGCCCGCCTTACGTTCTCTCAGAATATGAAGAATAGCGCCTTTGCCCAGATTTTTGATGGCAAGCAGACCAAAGCGTATGCCGGCGGGAGTGTATGTAAACGTGACGTCGCTCTCATTGATACTGGGCGGCAGCACGGGAATGCCCATTCTGCGGCACTCGGCGATGTATTCCGACACCTTGCCCCGCCAGTCGAGTACGCTTGTGAGCAGAGCGGACATATATTCACCCGGGAATCTGCATTTGAGATAAGCCGTCTGATAGGCCACCACGGCATAACAGACCGCATGGCTTTTGTTGAATGCGTAGGAAGCGAAGGACTCCATCTCGGAAAAAATCTTTTCGGCTGTTTCTCTGGCAACTCCCCGGCTGACGGCGCCTTCGACAATCACCTGGCCGCTGTCGTCCTTCAGACCCTCAATAAAAATCCGGCGTTCCTGCTGCATCACATCGTGCTTCTTTTTGCTCATGGCACGGCGAACCACGTCGGCCCGTCCCAGTGAATAGCCGGCCAGCTCCCGGAATATCTGCATAACCTGCTCCTGATAGACAATGCAGCCGTAGGTCACGTCGAGAATACTTCTCAGCCGCTCATCGTCGTAATGGATTTTCGAGGGATTCCGGCTGTTTTCGATGTATTTTGGGATAGAGGCCATCGGCCCGGGACGGTAGAGTGAAAGCACGGCGGTCAGATCTTCAACGCTCTTGGGTTCCATGCGTCCGAGAACGCTGCGCATGCCGGCCGATTCGAACTGGAACACTCCCAATGTTTCACCTGCCGACATCATGGCAAATACATCGGGGGCGTCATACGGGATATTTTTCACACTGAAGTCCGGATGACTGCGGCAGATCATGTTTTCGGCGTCCTTGATGACAGTCAGGTTGCGAATACCCAAAAAATCCATTTTCAGCAGACCAAGCTCCTCCAGCACCGTCATGGTGTACTGGGTAACCGCCACATTGTCGTTGACGGCAAGGGGGACATATTCGCTCACGGGAAGCTGAGTGATGACCACACCGGCGGCGTGAGTGGAAGCGTGGCGGGGCATGCCTTCCAGGCTCATGGAGATATCCAGCAGTTCCTTCACCTGCGGGTCGGATTCATAAGCGGAGCGAAGGTCGGAAGATTCCTCAAGTGCCTGCCGCAGAGTGATGTGCAGCGCGTTGGGAATCATTCGTGCGATGCGGTCGGGAAGGCTGTAGGACATTCCCAGTGCGCGTCCCACGTCACGCACTGCGGCTTTGGCGGCCATAGTGCCGAAGGTAATGATCTGCGCCACGTTGTCGGCTCCGTATTTCCTGATGACGTAATCAATTACCTCCTGCCGCCGCTCGTTGCAGAAGTCTATATCAAAATCCGGCATGCTCACCCTTTCGGGGTTGAGGAAGCGTTCAAAGAGCAGATTGTACTTCATGGGATCGACATCGGTAATTCCGATGCAGTAGGCCGCCAGACTTCCGGCCCCCGAACCTCTGCCCGGGCCGACCGGAATATCGCGCGACTTTGCGTAATGAACGAAATCACCCACAATCAGATAATAATCCACATATCCCATTTTTTCGACAACCGAAAGCTCGTATTCCAGACGGGAAGTAAGTCGCACGTCATCGGGATCGGGATATCTGGCCCGAAGTCCGTCATAACACATACGCCTGAGGTAATCGGTGTGCGGAATACCGTCAGGCACATCAAAATGAGGAAGTTTGGTGTGTCCGAATTCAAATTCCACATTGCAGCGTCGGGCAATCTTCACGGTATTGTCGGCTGCCTCAGGATATTCGGGAAAAAGCGAACGCATTTCCTGTTCGCTCTTGAGATAGAATTCACTGGTCGGAAAACGGAATCTGTCGGGGTCTTCCACCGTACTTTTGGTCTGAATACAGAGAAGAATCTCGTGCGTACGGGCGTCGGACTGCCGGATGTAGTGGCAGTCGTTGGTGACGACGAGCGGAATTCCGGTCTCATTATGCAGGCGGACAAGGCCGGCGTTGACAATCTCCTGCGTCTCAATGCCGTGATTTTGCAGTTCCAGAAAGAAATTGTCCTCACCGAACATCTCACGGTATTCCAGCGCGCGGCGGTAAGCGGATTGATAATCCCCGTTTTGCAGCAGTTTTGGAATATCACCCGCAAGGCAGGCCGACAGTGCGATCAGGCCTTCGGTATGTTCTTTGAGAATACGGCGGTCAATTCTCGGCTTGACATAGAAGCCTTGCGTCCAGGAAAGGGACACCAACCGGATGAGATTGCGGTAGCCGGTCATATTTTCACAGAGCAGCACCAGATGGGAATACTCCGAGTCGAGGCCGTGAGTCTTGTCGGACATACTGCGGGGAGCCACATACACCTCGCAGCCGATAATGGGCTTGACGCCCTGCTTTTTGGCTTCCTTGTAGAATTCCACAGCGCCGTACATCACACCGTGATCGGTAATGGCCACGGCCTCCTGCCCCAGTTCTCTGACCGCCTCAACAAGCTCCCTGATGCGGCAGGCTCCGTCGAGCAGACTGTATTCCGTGTGCAGATGAAGATGAGCGAACATCTCTGCCGGACCTCCTTTTCTGTGATAATACCATCCGATTGCCAAATATATAAAAATGACGTAAATCAGGGCATCGGCGGATTTGTATCCATCAGATTTTTCTCCGATTTTGGGAATAGCGGATTCTGATATCGCACTGTTTCAGTATTCGCCCGAGCCTGTTGCGTTTCAAAGTGAGTCTTGCTCGCTCAGCTTCGCTCGTGGCGGCTCTGCCCCACACCCCGCCAAGGCTCCGCCCTGGACTCCCACGCTCACGTTCGCTCGCTAATTATGCGCTGCGCTTGCTTTTTTCTATTTCTTTTACAATCGCCTGTGTGATAATACACAAATTTGCAATGCGGTTTTTGAATTGCCGCATTGCAAATGAAACCATTGTCAGAATATTTACTCGTCCCGAACCTCTATTTCTCCGGAAAGCACCTTGTACAGATGACAGTTTCTGGCACGCTCGACAGCGGCTCTGACGTCCGCTTCGGGAGCATCCGAAATCACTTTGACGGAGCGTTTTATCACGGTTTTGCCGTCCACCGTTTCCATGCTGACATCAACAAAAATATCGTCATAAGGTATTCCTCGCTTGCGGAGCACTCCGCTGACCGTCATATTGGTACAGCTTGCCAGCGCCGCCTCAAAAAGCTCAGAAGGAGACAGATGACAGACGTCCTGCTGCATGCGGCTGTCGGATAATACAGGCTCAAAGCCTTCCAGATGATTGGCAGACTGTGTGAGATATGGCTTGTCCGGATTTTTCATATTGTGAGAATATATCATACGGTGATTCTCCTTTTTGTCGAATATTACTGCGTCTTTGTTTCATCCGCAAGCTCCATCAGCTTTTTGAGTCTGTGATTGACTCCGCTTCGGCTGATCGGCTCACTGAGAATTTCGCTCAGTTCCCTCAGAGACATCTCGGGATTTTCCAGCCGAAGTCCCGCAAGCTCTCTCAGTTCGGGCGGAATCCCCTGAAATCCCCGCACCTCAATCAGTTTGCGAATGGCCGCGCACTGCTGTTCCGAAGCGGAAAGCGTGCGGTCGATATTGGCCTGGTCGCAGTTGACACGGCGGTTGGCGTCGTTTCTGAAATTGCGCATATCGCGTGTGGTCACAATGTGCTGAGTGGCATATGACGCGCCCATCAGCTTCATCAGAGAAATGATATCGTCGGCGTCCTTGATGTAAAGAAGCCAGCGGTCTCCACGCTGCAGCTTATGTCCGCGGATGCCTGCCCGCACCAGCGTATCATAAAGAATATCGCTCCTGCGTTCGCTGCCGGTAAGGAATTCCATGTGGTAATCCTTCTTCGGATCGGTAACGGTACCGCACACAAGAAAAACTCCCCGCAGGAAGGCGGCGACGCAGCATTCCCTGTCGAGAATTCCCCTGCCTGCTCCGACGAATGTGGCGCAGATCATCTTTTTCTGACTTGCGTTTGGTATCTTCACGACATATTTGCCGCCGCTTTTGCCGGACTGCGGAAATGTCAGCACATCGGCATACACACCGCACACCGAAGCGGCTGTTTCTCCCATCAGAACGGCAATCGCCCGATTGTCGGTAGCGTATGAATCATGCCCTTCGCTGAGCAGCTTGGAATACAGCAGCAGTCCGTAAGCCTCCGCCAGCCGGCAGCATTCGCTTTTGGGCACAACGCCGCACAATTCATTTTTTGCGATGGTTGAATAAGACATTTTGCTCTGAGATACCACCTTATAAAAAAACTATTTGTTAATGTCACGGTGCGAGATAATTACCTTGTTGCCTTTTGTGGCAAGATATCCTCCCAGATTTTCCGCAATGGTCACCGAACGGTGCTTGCCGCCGGTGCATCCCATAGCGATGACTATCTCGCTTTTGCCTTCCTTCTTGTAGAGCGGCAGAAGGTAATCAATCATATCGTACAGCCGGTTGAGAAAACCTCTAATGGACTCGTCGCTCATCAGGTATTCCCTGACACAGCTTTCAAGGCCCGTGTGATGCTTCAGTTCCGGCACATAATAAGGATTCGGGAAGCAGCGCACGTCAAAGATCAGGTCGGCTTCCTTATTGGGGCCGTATTTGAATCCGAATGACATGACACGCACAACCATCTGCGCCGAAACGCTGCTGCCGAACATATCCTTCACACTCATTTTAAGCTGTGTAGGAGAAAGCTCGGTAGTGTCAATGAGATAATCCGCCATTTTGTAGGCCGGCTCGAGCAGCTTGATTTCCTCTTCAACCGCCAGTTCAAGAGAGCCTTCACATTCCTCCGCCAGAGGATGCTTGCGGCGGGTCTCCTTGTAACGGTTGAGCAGCACATGCTTGCTGCAATTGATATATAATACCTTAAACGGCTTTTTTTGCACTTTCAGCACCTCAAGGTCGGTGATCAGCGTGCGGAAAGGTTCTCCTCCGCGAATATCGGTAACGACTGCGACCTTGTCAAATTCCTCCTGTGAATTGAGGCATATGCGGTAGAATCTGAGTATCATCACAGGCGGCATATTGTCCACACAATAATATCCAATATCTTCCAGCGCATCTACAACCAGCGATTTTCCGGCTCCGGAAAGTCCCGTAACTATTAGAAATTCCATCATTTTACCTCCGTTTCCTTTAGCTGTTTGCAATACGGAACACGTACATTCCAAAAAACGATTCCCCGTTTGTTACTCTCCGGTTTTGCGAACCTCGCACTCCAGTTCCACTCCCGTTTCCTCTCTGACAACCCGCTGAATTTCGGCAATCAGCTCCAGCACATCGCCGCAGGTCGCACCTCCGACATTGACTATGAATCCGGCGTGCTTCGGACTGACCTGTGCGCCGCCGACCTGTGCGCCCTTCAGACCGCACTGTTCAATGAGTCCGCCCGCAAAGTATCCCGCCGGACGCTTGAATACGCTGCCAGCACTGGGAAATTCCAGCGGCTGCTTATCCTTGCGGCGTCCCATAAGTTCATCCATTTTGGCCTTGATTTCCTGTTTGTCTCCCTTTTCAAGTCTGAGATTGAGTGCGGTAATGACATAGCCGCCGCCGGAATACACACTGTGACGGTAGGCAAAATCAAGCGCCTCGCCCTCAAAACGGCCGCACTCTCCCGTCGATAAATCGATATGTTCGCAAGACACCACCACGTCCTTCATCTCGCCGCCGTAGGCGCCTGCGTCCATGAATGCGGCTCCGCCGCACGAGCCTGGAATTCCCCAGGCGAATTCCAGACCCGTGAGCGAATGCTCCAGCGCAAAGGCACACAGCTTGGAAAGCTGGGCGCCGGCGCCGCAATGAACCGACCCGTCAGAATTAAACCCGATGTGGCAGAATTCTCCGCTCAGTCTCAGCACAACGCCCCTTATTCCATTGTCCGAAACCAGCAGATTGGAGCCGTTGCCCAGCACAAAAAGAGGTATGCCGTGCTGCCTGGTGAATGTGACGACAGAGCGAAGCTGCTCTGAATGGCTCACGGTCACAAATAAATCCGCCGTTCCTCCGATTTTGAAGGAGGTGTGATTTTTCATCGGCTCATCTGTTTTGACTTCGCAGCCGAATGAGGCAAGCTGATCTTTGAATTGCAAATAGTTATTTACCATCAGGGTTAATTCCTCCGGGATTAATCAATTATTGAGCGTTGAGATAGAGATTGGCGGCGCCGATGATTCCGGCGTCGTTGCCGAGCTTTGCGGTGACGATCTCGGTCTGCTTGGCAAGATTCTTGCCGAAGCGTTCCTTATTGACATAGCTCATCAGCGGAGCGATAAGGGTGTCGCCTTCCTTGCTGACACCGCCGCCGATGCAGATGATGTCGGGCTGGAAGATGTTGATGACATTCGCAACGCCGCAGGCTATGTAGAAAATATACCTGTCGACCACTTCGCTGCCCGACTTGTCGCCCATGCGATAGGCGTCAAAAGCGGTCTTGCCGTTAACGTTTCTCAGATCGCCGTCGGTGATCTTCCACATATCGGAAGTCTTGTCGTCGAGCATCTTGAGCTGTGTCTGATAAATCAGAGCCGTTGCGGAAGCGTATGCCTCCCAGCAGCCGTCTCTGCCGCAGGTGCAGTGCTTGCCTCCGGCAACGATAACCATATGTCCCAGCTCGCCGCCAGCGTAATTGGAACCGCTGTATATCTTGCCGTCGATGATGATGCCGCCGCCTACGCCTGTGCCGAGAGTAATGCACACGGCATTTCTGGCGCCTTTTGCTGCGCCGGCGATGGATTCACCGAATGCGGCTGCGTTGGCGTCGTTCTCAATGAATACCTTGCGTCCGAGGCGTTCCTCGAGCTTTTCGGCAACCGGATAATTCTTCATGCCGAGATTGCCGGAGAATTCAAGCATGCCGGTGGCGGAATTGACCGAACCGGGGCAGCCCAGACCGATATGATCTACTTCATCGAAGCTGACGCCGGCGTTTTCCACGGCAAGATGACATGCCGTAGCGATATCGTCCATAATGTCGTCAGCCGGACGAGGGGGCTGATTGGGCGAATTGGTGGGGACGGCCGCCTTGCCGATGATGGCGTTGTTTTCGTCCACAACGCCAACCTTCACGCTCATGCCGCCGAGGTCGATACCAAGATTGTACATAAAAATACACCTCAACAATTGAATAATAAATATTCTTAACACACAGCACCCGGATCATAAAGGTGCTCATGCATTAATTTGCCGGAATAAAGGGAATCCATCCATAGGCCCTTTAGCTGAAGCTGTCCCATTCTTCCTTGATTTCGGGAGTAGTGGGAACAACGTCCATACCGAGATTGTGCAGAAGTTCCTGCGCGGCGTTGTAGCCCATCTTCTTCTGACGGTTGTTCATGGCCGCAACCTCGATAATAATGGCGAGATTTCGTCCGGGCTTGACAGGAATGGTGAGCATGGGCAGCTTGTTGCCGAGCAGTTCGGTGAATTCGTTTTCCATGCCCATACGGTCGTACACCTTGTCGGGATCCCAGTTTTCCAGGCCGATGACAAGGTCAATCTTTTCGGTGATCTTGACAGCACCCATACCGAAAATACGGCGGGCATTGATAATGCCTATGCCGCGCAGCTCGATAAAGTGACGGATATTGGCAGGTGCGGAGCCGACAAGGGTCTTGTTGGACACCTTGCGGATTTCAACGGCGTCGTCGGCAATGAGACGGTGGCCTCTCTTGACCAGCTCGATGGCGGTCTCGCTCTTACCAACGCCGCTGTCGCCGAGCAGCAAAATGCCTTCGCCGTAGACTTCAACCAGAACGCCGTGACGGGTGATTCTGGGAGCAAGTTCCACATTGAGCAGAGCGATAAGGTCGGACATAAAGTGGGAAGTCGCTTCGGGAGTGACAAAAAGGGGCATATTGTACTTCTTGGCCGCCTCCAGCATTTCCTCAAAAGGCTCGAAGCTGCGGCAGAGAATAAGTGCGGGGGCGCCTCTGGACATCAGATCGTCAAGGCACTTGGCTCTCTCCTCGGCGGTAAAGCCGCCCAGGTAAGCCATCTCTGTATTGCCGCACACGAGAATACGCCTGTTGTCGTAGAAGTCGAAGAATCCGGTCAGCTCAACGCCGGGACGGTTGACTTCATTGGAGGAAATCAGCACTTCCTCGGGATTTTTGTCAAGATACACGGTTTCAAGCGAAAATTCCTTGATGATTTTCGCAAGAGATACTGTGAAAGTAATCGCCATTTTATACAACCTTTCGTCTATAAATTTATTTCGCAAACTGAAATATCATTCTCACAACTATAGTTAATGTAATTATATCATACATTTGCATAAAATTGAAGTATTTTTTGATAACTTTTTCTGTTTTTTTATCAAAACTTCCACCAAAATTTTTAAAATTTTTAACCAAAAAGACCCGAAGGCGTCCTCAACCAAATGACGCCCTCGGGTCTGTGATAGGATTATTGTTTTTTGGGATGATTCACCCTGTTCCGGGGCGATCCTGCCATGAACGCCCTGAGATTTTCCGCAACCGTCTGAAAGAGTCTCTCACGTGTTTCCACCGGAGCCCAGGCAATATGAGGCGTAATTGTGATATTCCTTACGCCGGAAAGCGGCGAATCGGCACTCATCGGTTCCTCTGTCAGGACATCGACGGCGGCGGCGGCAATGATTCCGCCGTTCAGGGCGGCGGCCAGATCGGCTTCATTCACAATGCCGCCCCGGGACGTGTTCACCAGAATGGCCGTAGGCTTCATCAGGGCAAGGGTGGCGGCGTTGATCAATTCCCGTGTACCTTCATTGAGAGGACAGTGAATCGAGATCACATCCGATTCGGCGAGAAGCTGCTCCAGCGGCACACATCTGACCGCAGACAAATCGGCCACCCGTGCCGGGTCACGGTTGAATACCAGCACATTCATACCGAATGCGGCGGCAATGGCGGCTACCCTGCGGCCAATGCCGCCGCAGCCGATCAATCCGATCGTCTTGCCGGAAAGTTCAGATGTCTTTCTCCCGAAACGGCTGAAGTATTGTTTTTCGGTCCAGCCGCCTGACGCGCAGTCGGCAGCGTATTCGGAGATTTTGCAGAAATAATTGAGTATCAGTCCGAAGGTGTGCTGGGCAACGGCGTCGGAGGAATAAGCCGGCACATTGCAGACCGTCACGCCCAGTTCATCTGCGGCGGCGATATCCACCTGGTCAAAACCGGTTCCCATCAGTCCCACATATTGCAGTCCGCGGCATTTTTCCATGACATCACGGGTTATCCTGGTCTTGTTGCAGATAACGGCCTCTGAATCGGCAATCAGCTCGGCGGTATTCTCCCGTCCGGTCTGTCCGTAAACACAAAGACTGCCGCATTCCGCAAGATCCTCAAGCGAAATATCGCCGTCAATGGCGGCTGTATCCATATCGAGCACAGTAATTTTCAATGGGCTTTTCCTCCCGGTTTCACATTTTTCGGCATTTCACATTCCGACACGTATCGGCGGCTGATTTCCATGCCGTAAGCTTCGTCCAGTCTGAGAGCCAGCAGCATTTCGGCCTTGTTACTGACATCGGAAAGACATTTCCCCGTAATGCTTTCAATCTTGCGCAAAGCGTAATTCACGGAATTTCTGTGAATAAACAGTTCGCTTGCCGTCTTCTGCAAAGAACAGTTATTGCGGAAATACACCCTCAGAAAGCTGAGATATTCCGAATGATTGATGTTGTCAAACCGTGCAATGGCGCCCAGTGTATCTCTTACGTAAGCGTCAATGGAAGAACGGTCGTTCAGACTCACGGCAAACAAGGCGATCCGCTGTCCCGGATATTCGGAAACCGTTTGCGTTCTTCCGCTGTACATCTGCACCAGAGAAAGCCTCGCTGCATGGCTGATTAATGCGGAAAGGCTGCGGATTCCGCGTGACCTTTCACTGAGACCGATATAAATCTTATACTTCCGGCCAACATCATCCGGCAGGGAAGCAACGCCCCTTTTCAGCATTTCGGTTTCACTGCCGGATCGGACATCTGCCAGAACAATGACAATGCTGTTTCCCATGCACATGACCGAAACGGCCGGAAACTGCCTTGAAATTCCCACTTCGATCAGTTTGGCGAAGTTTTGCAGAATGACCGGGTCGTCTTCATTCCGTCCCCTGTCAACAAACAGCAAAACGGCGGCGCAGTACTCCGAATTTTCAAAAAATCCGTTATCCGACAGCCTGCCGCTGCAGGACTGATAATGCTCCGGCATGCTGATGACATCTTTGACGGAATTCTGCACCATCAGCATGGACTGGTCATATCGGAAAATCATTTCATAAAACCGGCTCATGACAAAGGGCAGATGACCGACAGACATAATCTCAGCGACAGGCAGACCAAGGCTGTCGCCCAGCCTGCGAAGCTGCATGATTTCATGCTGGCTGTGATCGTCCCTGCACACCACAAGCAGACTGGCCCGGCAAGCGCTCAATATCTCGGCGATATCCAGTATGCTGCACACCTGACCGACCGTCGAGTGATAGAATACCGCGTCGAAACGTTTCGCCCGCATGGCAGCAGCTCTGTCGCCCACAATATTCACCCGGAAAACCGGTACATCAAGCGAATTCTTACCGGCGGTAAGCCCGATCATATCCTTATCCAACGATCCTGCGCTTAAAAATATATGTCCCACCGTCAAAGCCATTGACAATCACTCCAATACAGCTAAAGTGAAGTATCTTCACGTATAATTGTATCAGATAAATGTGATTTGTCAAGTTTTTTCACCGATAAAACACAAATTTTCCTTCACCGACTGACATTTTCCACATCGAAAACCCTGCTTCCAACATCAGCCGGCAAAGGATAAAAATATTAAATGAATCAGCAGTCAATCACCTTTGACTCTACCTTTTTAACAATAAGGTCAACGAATTCAGCGGGAGTCATTGCGCCGATATCGCCGTCCTTGCGGGAACGGATGGCCACCGTGCCGTTTTCGATATCCTTGTCGCCGGCAATGACCATGTACGGAACCTTCTTGACCTGCGCTTCTCTGATCTTGTAGCCGATCTTCTCGTTGCGGTCGTCCACCTCACAGCGGATGCCCTTGGCTTCAAGAGCCATCTTGACCTCATAGATGTAGTCAAGATGTCTGTCGGCGATGGGCAGGAGCTTGACCTGCACCGGTGCAAGCCATGTCGGGAAGGCGCCGGCATACTTCTCGATGAGGTAGGCAAGCGTTCTCTCATAGCAGCCGATGGACGTCCTGTGAATAATATAGGGGCGCTTCTTTGTGCCGTCGCGGTCGGTGTATTCCATGCCGAAATTCTCGGCGAGCATCTGGTCGATCTGAATGGTGATGAGCGTGTCCTCCTTGCCGTGGACATTCTTGATCTGAATATCCAGCTTGGGTCCGTAGAAGGCAGCCTCGCCGATTCCGATATAATAGGGGATTTCCAGATCGTCAAGAATCGTCTTCATCTTTCCCTGCGCCTCAGCCCACTGCTCATCTGTGCCGATGTACTTGTCGCGGTTGTCGGGATCCCACTGGGAGAATCTGTAGGAAGCGTCCTCATACAGTCCGAGTGTCTTCAACATATAGATGGCCAGCTCCAGACAGCCCTTGAATTCGTCCTCCAGCTGTTCGGGCGTGCACATGAGGTGTCCTTCGGAAATCGTGAACTGACGCACGCGGATGAGTCCGTGCATTTCGCCGCTGTCCTCATTGCGGAAGAGAGTGGATGTTTCGTTGTAGCGAAGGGGCAGATCGCGGTAGGAACGCGCTCTGTTGAGATAGGCCTGATACTGGAAGGGACATGTCATAGGACGCAGAGCGAAGCATTCCTTGCCTTCACCTTCCTCGCCCATAACGAACATGCCTTCCTTATAGTGATCCCAGTGACCGCTGATTTTGTAGAGATCGCTCTTGGCCATGAAGGGCGTCTTTGTGAGCTGCCAGCCGCGTCTCTGTTCCTCGTCCTCGACGAAACGCTGGAGGAGCTGAATGACTCTTGCGCCCTTGGGCAGCAGAATCGGAAGGCCCTGTCCGATGACGTCGGAAGTCGTGAAAAGCTCCAGCTCTCTGCCGAGCTTGTTGTGGTCACGCTTCTTGGCCTCCTCAAGCATTGTCAGGTGTTCCTCAAGCTGTGCGGCCTTGGGGAAGGACACACCGTAAACGCGGCAGAGCATCTTGTTCTTGCTGTCGCCGCGCCAGTAAGCGCCTGTGCAGTTGGTGAGCCTGAAGGCCTTGACGGGTGCGACGCTCATGAGGTGAGGACCGGCGCAGAGGTCGGTGAATTCCGCCTGCTTGTAGAAGGAAATATTCTCACCCTTGTCCACATGTTCATTGCAAAGCTCCACCTTGTAGGGCTCCTGCATTTCCTCCAGGAGCTTCACTGCCTCGGCGGGAGCCAGCTCAAAACGGGAAATCTCAACGCCGCTCTTGACGATGGCCTTCATTTCCTTCTCGATGGCCTCAAGGTCTTCAGCCGTGAAGGGCTTTTCCACATCAAAATCATAGTAAAAGCCGCTGTCTATGGAAGGACCGATGGAGAGCTTCGCCGCGGGATACAGACGCTTGACGGCCTGTGCCAGAATATGGGAAGTGGTATGCCAGAAAGCCTTTTTACCGTCCGGGTCGTCAAATGTGAGTATTTCAACCTCGCAGTCGCTGTCAAGCACGGTACGAAGATCGCACACTCTGCCGTCAACTTTTGCTGCGCAGGCGGATTTGTAAAGACCGGCGCCGATGGACTTTGCGATGTCGGCAACCGATACGCCGGATTCGAATTCCTTTGCGTCGCCTTTAAGCGTTACCTTAATCATAACAATACCTCCAAAAAAATAATGATTTAATAAAGTACCCGGAATAATAAAAAACCTCATCCCAAACGCACCGCTAGGTACATTCGGGATGAGGCAGTAAATATCGGAAAAAAGCCCCACGGTTCCACCCGTGTTGAAGCGATGCCTATAAAAACACGCTTCCTCTCTGTATGCCTTTAACGCAGCCATGCGCCGGAGCTTGTGCCGCAGTCATGTCAATGAAGCGGCTTTTTCACTTCGGACTCGGGAACGGTTTATGCCATCATGCTCCGTCCGCCCTTTCAGCATACAGGCGAATCTCTGTGACATGGAGCAGTGAGGTTTGTTTTCCCTCAACGATTTGAATTATTCCTGTGTTCTTATTATGGAATTATGATAACTCAAAAATATCGATTTGTCAACCGTTTTTTTAAAAAAAGAAATTATCCAACCGCCACTTCCTCCTCAGAAGGCTCACTCGGCTTTGTCGGGTTCTCTTTAGAGGGTTCCGTATTATTTGAAGTAACCTTGGAAGGCTCGGTTGTGCCGGGATTGGTATCAGGTGACGTTTTAGTATCAGATGGCGTTGAGTTCGGATCCGTCTCATCCGGATTACCGGGATCGGATTCGGCGGTTGTTGTGGTAGTGGTGGTTTTTCTCTTTGCGGTGGTCTTTTTCCTGGTGGTGGTAGTCGTCGTCGTGGTAGTGGTAGTCTTTTTCTTTGTGGTGGAAGCGGTGGTTTCCTTGGTGGTGGAAGCGGTGGTTTCCTTGGTGGTGGAAGTGGTTGAATCAGCGGCTTCCGTAGTGGTTGTGGAACCAGTGGTGGTAGTCTTGGCGGTTTCATCAAACAGCCAATCAAAGGTCTCCTTGTCGATCGTTCCCTTTTTCTTGATGTCGTTTGCCTTGCGGAAAGAATTGATCGCGCTGGCGGTGGCTTGATTGTAGCTGCCGTCCGCCTCCTCCGGGTCAAGATATCCCAGCACGCAAAGCCGTTCCTGCAGGGCCTCTACCAAGGCATTGCTCTTGCCGGGCGCCAGCTTGTTTTTGTCAAATTCGGGTGCTTTTTCGACCGGTTCGGAACTGACTTCTTCCTCCGATGAAGTATCGGACGGGGAAACGTCCGATACCGACACATCCGACTTGCCGCCATTGGGATTGACCACGTCGGAAGAACCTGCCGCCTGAATCGCAATTCGGCCGACCAGCCAGCCGATGCCCAGCAGCACCGCCGCAAATACGGCGGCCTTCACGAACAGAGGCAGTCTGCGCCTTTTCCGCTGATTTCCATCGGTTTCCTGATAATATGGATCGTTGGCACGCTCCAAGCCGGACGGGTTTTCCCTGCTGTAATCCACAAAATCATTGATGGAATCTTCATCGACAAGGTAATTTCCGTTCTGCCAGGACAACAATTCCGTCTTATCCTCTGTTTCTGCGGCGTCGGAAGCATCCGGCAGATCGTACGTCACGTCGTTGGCGGCGGAATCAGGCAGAATATGCGAGGCGAGAAACGCATCGAGATCCATGTCGTCAATGGAATAATCCCCGCTGTCGGACAACGCCTGCGCATCGCCTTGATCATCGGCCGCATCGTCGTCCATAATGCCGACAACCAGATCTTCAATCTTAGGCACGCCGAGATGCATCTGCATCTCCTCGGTCTTGGCGTAACTGATATCATCGGCAAGTCTTTCCAGATCAATGTCGTCACCGGAATTTTCAAAGGCAGGTTCCGTCAAATCCGGATTGTCCGCCATATCGGTTATCTCATCTGCCAGTGACTCCAGATCCGCTTCACCGGGGCCTGCGCTCCAATGCCCGAATGAGATGAATTCGCCGTCGAAGTCAGGCTCAGGATCACCGTCATACCCGTCATATTCAATTGCGTCGCCCTCTGAATTCTCAGGCAGAGACTCCGAAAAGAGCGTGTCGATCGCCGGTTCCTCCCCGGAGAATTCTTCCGTCTCGGACTGAAGCTCCTCCGGCTGATCCGCCGCCTGCCATCCGGAATCTTCCGGCTGCTCATCGGCTTGAAGCTGCTCCCCGGCCGGCTCCTCCGGTTCTTCCTCCGGCTGCGTCTCGGAATCCTCCTGCTCCTGGTTCTCGTCGTAATCCTCCAACTGAACCATCAATTCCGCCAGTTTATCCAGTGAATCGACCATGAAATCAAATTCGTCGGCGTACAGATCATTCTCTTCCGGATTTTTGCCCAGATACCTTGAAAGCACATTATTGGTCATTTCGGCAATTTCATCGGAATTCAACGGAAAATCATAAGCGGACGGCTCATCGGAACGGCTTGTCGTGCTCTCCTCGACCGGCTTATTTCCACTCAGATCTCTGAATGCGAGCAGCTCCATTTCACAGTCATTGACGACAACATCGTCAAGACCGAGCTTTACTCCGTCCGCATATACTGCGCAGACGTATTGAAGATACTGCGAATCAAATTCCTCCAGAATATCCTGAACGGACATTCCCGGCTCAAATGTTTTTGTTTCGCCGTTGATTCTAACCTTAATCATAAATCTGGATCTCCCCCGGTCGTAGTGTATTAGGAAAACGCTGAATAATCAGCCGTCGGTCTTTGATGACTCCTCTCCGCTGCCTGCGGAATAATCGGAAGCATTCTCCGGTTCGTTCGGCTTTGCGGTAATGGTGGTTGTTTCCGATGTTTCGGTGCTTTCCTCCGAAGAAACATCGTTGCTCTCGGTTGCGGGTCTGGCCTTTGTAGGCTCTGTAGGCTGTGTTTCATGTGAGGAGGCTGTAACAGTCACCGTTTCAGTCGAAGAAGCGGTTGTCTCGGTCTCTGACTGAGATGTCTCAGTCTGGGTAGTGGTTTCGGTCTGGGTTGTAGTAGGCAGATCGGTGGTCATGGTGGTTGGCGCAATGGCATTGCCGTCAAAGATGAGATCATAGGTTGTCTTGTCCACTTCACCGGTCACGGGAAGTGAATTGGCCTTCTGAAACTGTCTGACAGCCTCTTTGGTGGCATTGTCAAATATTCCGCTCACCTTATCGGAAGCAAGATAGCCGAGTGAAGCCAGTGTGCGCTGTACAGCCGTCACCATCTCACCGCTGTCACCGACCGTCAGCTTGTCGGTGGTGAATTCGGGAATGACTACCGGCTCCGGGTCGGAAGAATCATCGTTAAACGGCTTGATGATCGTTCCGGAGGAAGAATAGTTGTATTCTCCGCCGGAAGGCTCGTCGTCTTCTCCGCCCATAACGGAAAACGCCACCGTGCTGAGCAGCCACACCAGACCGGTAACCACCACCAGGAGTCCGGCAATCAGAGAAAGACCTTTGAAAAAGCCGTATTTTTTCTTTCTGACACGGGGTTCCTGACTGCCGTAATCATTATAGGAATAACCGCCGTTTCTGCCGAAAGAATCTCCGTAAGAAGGCTGCGGTCTGACCGGCTCAAACACATGGGTGCGTTCTATCTCATCATTCAGATTAAACGGCTGTGTGGCGCTGATATTGACATCCGCGCATTTGGAGTCGATTTCGTCAAGGGCGTCGTCGCTCAGAAAGCTGCCGCCATTGGAGGCTGTTGTAACAGGCGCATTTTTGACATAAATCTTTGTAGGAGTGGTCTGGTAAATTCTTGATGCTGCGTCGTTTTCGTAAAGCTCTCCCGTAGCAGGCTCGTCAAGTTCGCCGGTGGTCGGCTCGTCAAGTTCTCCCGTAGTAGGCTCGTCAGGTTCGCCGGTGGTGAATTCGGTGAGATCATCCGCCAGTTTTGAAAGATCATCTGTCGAAACATCCTGGGCATCGGCTTCTTCTTCCACAAAAGCTTCCTGTAGTTCGTCAACAAGATCGGTAATTCTGTCGGTTGTCAATTCCTCGGCCGCTTCTTCTTCGGCAGATGCTTCGGGTTCCTCTGTGTATTCCTCGGCCGCTTCTTCTTCGGCAGATGCTTCGGGTTCCTCTGTCAATTCCTCGGCCGCTTCTTCTTCGGCAGATGCTTCGGGTTCCTCCGTGTATTCCTCCGCCGATTCTTCGGCAGATGCTTCGGATTCCTCTGTCAATTTCTCCGCCGATTCTTCGACAGATGCTTCGGGTTCCTCCGTCAATTCCTCGGCCGCTTCTTCTTCGGCAGATGCTTCGGGTTCCTCCGTGTATTCCTCCGCCGCATCTTCTTCGGCGGCTGCTTCGGGTTCCTCTGTCAATTCCTCGGCCGCTTCTTCGGCAGATGCTTCGGGTTCCTCTGTCAATTTCTCCGCTTCTTCTTCGGCAGATGCTTCGGATTCCTCTGTC
>CAMHJC010000051.1 GCA_946185345.1 uncultured Clostridia bacterium | reverse complement strand
AAGGCAAAAACCAAAATAATCCTTTCCTCGGCTGAAGAAAAAATGGATAGATATTTTATTGGCGGATTAATAGTAGGTAGTTGGTGCGGTAGAAAACACTCTTAATAGAAAAATGGGTGTGATTTGCTTTGAGCGGTTTGAGTAAAAATTGGGAAAAGCAGCACTTACTTGTTAACCTTCTCCCTCCTACCTAACCTAAAATTTCCATTTAACGGAGAGAAAGAATAATCAAGCGTTAAAGTAAATCCCCGTCATTACACTTTTTCAACTTTTACAATCATCTCAAATATCACTTGGTAAGGAGGAATGTCTGTGCCTGTTTTATCAGAGAGTGAATTCCGCGCGGTATTCGGCAGGCCGCATGAATTTCATTGCTTTGCGCCGGGAAGAGTCAATCTGATAGGCGACCACACCGATTACAACGGAGGAAGCGTATTTCCCTGCGCCATTGACCTTGGCATTGAATGTATGGCTGCCAGGCGAAGTGACGGCAGATTCGGATTTTATTCCGCCAATTTTCCGCAGACCGGCGTGGCCGAGCGCTGTCCGGATCAGCCGGTCCAAAGCGACTGTTGGTCGGATTATCCGATGGCGGTGATCCGCACCTTCCGGCAGTTCGGTTATCCGCCTGAGTGCGGAGCGGATTTTCTCTTCAAAGGAAATCTGCCCGACGGAGCCGGTCTTTCATCCTCGGCGGCGCTGGAAGTGCTCACCGGCATCATGCTGCGTGAACTGTGGCATTTATCGGTGACCAATCAGCAGATCGCTGTTTTCGGTCAGTTTGCCGAGAATCGGTTTATCGGAGTCAACTGCGGCATCATGGATCAGTTTGCCAGCGCAATGGGACGGAACGGACAGGCTCTGCTGCTCGACACATTCACCCTGGATGTGAATTACGCCCCGATTGATGCGGATACCGCTTCGGTGGTGATAGTCAACAGCGGAGTGAAACATTCGCTTGCCTCGTCGGCCTACAATACACGGCGCAAGGAGTGTGAGGCGGCGCTTTCCTGCATTGATGCCCAAAAGAAAATCCCTGCGCTCTGCTCGCTGAGCATGGAGGAATTTGACGGGCTGCAGTCCTGCGTTAAGGATGAAACCTGCCGCAGGCGCGCCAGACACGCCGTGAGCGAAAACAGTCGCACGGCCGCGGCGGCGGAGGCTCTGCGAAAAGGCGATTTTGCAGGCTTCGGCAGGCTGATGAATGAATCGCACGTCTCGCTGCGGGACGATTACGAAGTATCCTGCGCCGAGCTGGATTTTCTGGCTTCGGCGGCGTGGAAAATGCCCTTTGTCTACGGCGCCAGAATGACGGGCGGCGGATTCGGCGGCTGCACGGTCAATCTGGTTCGGAGAGGATATGAGCAGGCGTTTTCCGATGAGATAAAGAAAGCCTATGCCGGTCAGTTCAACATAAACTGTGAGATTTACAGGGTGGCGCCGGGTGAAGGCGCACACAGAATCAACGAAAAAGGAGGATAATTCCATGATCTGCGAAGCAATAGACAGGCTGGTGGATTACGCCATTGAACGTCATCTGATCGAACCGGGAGAGGAAATTTATTCCCGCAACATGCTGCTTGCCGTGATGAACGAGGACGGCTATGAAGCGTCGCCTTCACAGGGAAAGCGAGAACTTGCCGGTATTCTGGGGGAGCTCTGTGACATTGCGGTGCAGCGCGGCATCATCGCCGATTCGACCGAGAACAGGGATATATTTGACGCGAAGCTGATGAATTGCGTCATGCCTAGACCTTCCCAGGTCACTAAGCGGTTCCGGGAGCTTTATCGGAATTCTGCCGTGGAAGCCACCGACAGCTTCTACCGGTTCAGCTGCGACACCAATTACATTCGCCGTGACCGCATTGTCCGCGACCGCCGGTGGAAATATGACAGCGAATACGGTCAGATCGACATCACCGTCAATCTCTCCAAGCCGGAGAAGGATCCCAGGGATATTGCCGCTGCGGGAAAAGCCAGATCCACGGCTTATCCGCTCTGTCAGCTCTGCACCGAAAACGAGGGATACGCCGGCAGAATCGGTCATCCCGGCAGGTCCAATCACCGCATTATTCCCATTGATCTGTGCGGTGACAGCTGGTATTTCCAGTACTCGCCCTATGTCTATTACAATGAGCACTGCATCGTGTTCAACGGACAGCATGTGCCGATGAAGATTGACGAAAAGGCCTTTGCGAGGCTGTTTGATTTCGTGCGGCAGTTTCCTCATTACTTTGTGGGGTCAAATGCCGATCTGCCCATTGTGGGCGGCTCTATTCTGAGCCACGACCACTTCCAGGGAGGACACTACACCTTCGCCATGGAAAAAGCACCCGTTGAAACGCCGATTGAAATCAGCGGCTATGAGGACATTTCGGCCGGCATAGTGAAATGGCCTCTCTCGGTGATACGACTGACCGGGCCGGATGCTCAGAGACTCACGGCGCTGTCGGCCCATATTCTCTCAAAATGGAGGAATTATACCGACCGTCAGGCCATGATACTCGCCGAAACAGACGGCACGCCGCACAACACCATCACGCCGATTGTCCGCCGCAGGGGAGAGGATTACGAAATTGACCTCTGTCTGCGCAACAATCTCACCACCGACGAGCATCCGCTGGGACTGTATCATCCGCATGCGCAGTGGCATCACATCAAGAAGGAGAACATCGGACTGATCGAAGTCATGGGTCTGGCTGTGCTGCCTTCCAGATTGCAGAAGGAGCTGGCGCTTCTGGAAGACTGCCTCATTGCCGGACAGGACGTCGCCGCCAATGAGCAGATTGCCAAACACGCCGAATGGGCGGCCGGATTTGCCTCCTCTGCAGTCGGCATGCCGCAAGGGACGGTGCGCGCCCTGCTTGAAAGAGAGGTCGGCGAAGTATTCACGCATGTGCTGGAGGATGCGGGCGTATTCAAGCGCAGTGAGGAAGGAAAGGCCGCATTCCTGCGGTTTATCGGGACACTGTAAGGACAGGATTCAACTATTCAATTAGGTAGCATTTCACTTATACTTTTATCGTTAGGCTGATGGATTCAGAAGTATTTTGGGGTTAAAACAGGCAGCAGATTGTTTTAAAATGAAGTCTGAAATTTGTTCAAATAATTGAAAAAAATTTAGATTTCAAATGAGCGGTTGTTTTTGTAAGTGTCATTTGTTTTATTTATGTAAGGAGGATTTAGACGATGACAAATGATGAGGCAGTAAGAAAATACGGCAGTCTTGTGCTGATGTTGGCAAAAGCCCGAACCCGGCAGCCTTCGGATGCCGAAGATGTCTTTCAGGATGTCTTTTGCCAATACATAGCCAAGAAGCCGAAGTTCAAGGACGATAATCATGCCAAAGCGTGGTTTATCAAGGTGACCATCAACATGGCGAAAAATATGTACTCCCGTTTTGAATACACCAAACGGAGTGATATAGAGGACAGTGATCTGGAGAACATTATTTCGGATGAGGACTTTTTGCGGAAGGCAGACGAGCGGGAGGATCTGGAGAGGATACTCAGCCGGCTGCATGAAGATTACCGCACGGTGCTGGTGATGCACTTTTATTTCGGTTATTCCATAGAAGAAATGGCGAAGCTGCTGGGCAAGACCAAACCCAGCATCAACGGTCTTATGATGCGGGCCAAGAAGCAGTGTTCGGAGCTGATAGATAAGGAAAAAGCCGAAAATGACAAAAATAACGATAAAGCGGAGGAGGGTGATAATAATGACTGATAAGCAGATCAAATTGATTAAAGATACTTCATCAGAAGTTGATAATAATGTGAATGCTAATGAGATTGAACGCCTGACTCTGAGTTTCCAAAACAAATTCAGCCCGGTACCGGAAGACCTGATGCAGCGAACCCTTCGCGCCATGGAACAGAAAGAGCAAGAGATAACCGTCAGGAAAAAGGCCAGAAGGTTCAAAGTGATCACCGCGGCAGTCGCGGCGGCTGTTATCACCATTATTCTGACCGTTACACCCGTTCGCGGATACGTTGTCACTGCCGCCGAAAAGGCTCTGGCGTCCATTCAGAGCTGGGCTGAAAGAGTATTCGGCACAGATGAACCGGCAGAGGATATTGCCAAAGGTATTTCATCAGACAAAATCATTCCTTCCTATGATTCGACAACTGCCCCCGATATTTCCATCAAGGAGCCGACAACCACCACAACCAGGAAGAAACCTAAAAAGAGAAAACCGGTTTCAGGTTCCGATATTTCGGAATCGGATATTCCGTGATAGTGGATTGACGACTGACCATCGACAATTTGTCAACTGAACTGTACTTCCCAAAAAAAAACGATAAACGGCAAGATGTATACAGCATAAAAAACGACGGATCTGACTGAGATTGTCTCAATCGGGTCCGTCGTTTTCATTTTTATGGGATCAGATCAGTGATCTGACTCAATCGTTCAGCTCTCTATAAAATACATTCTCAGCGCAAAGTCGGGAAATACACGCACGTTCTCATTGAATCCCGTGCCGGAGAAAGCCGGTTTCAGTGCCACGCCGGTGGACATCAGCACTCTTCCGGAAGCGATGGCGTCCTCGGCTTCGCCGTTCAGCTTGACCGCTTTGGCGACGATGTTGTGCATCATGGAATCCTGTTTGATATGAAAGGGAGCCAGTGTGTTGACCAGACTGCCGAACTGCTTGATGTCCACACGCTGTGAAACGCTGTAGAAGTGATAATTCCTGTCGGGATCAAGTCCCTTGGCATAGAAGCGTTCGGTCTGTGTATTCGGCTGGACAAGCTCCTGCAGCATCATGCCGACCGCCTGCGTTTGGTCCTGCGACACGCAGATCCATTCGTGTACGTTGCCGGAGCGAATACGGTAGAACTGGCCGAATTGCAGCACCTCCCGCAGTTTTTTGTATAATTCAATCTGCGCCGCCAGCTTCTTCTTCATATCTCCCGAAAGATCGCGCACGTCACATTCGTAACCCAGCACGCCGAAGGAAGCGACGCCGAAGCGGGTTTCAGGCGAGGTCTGGCGGAGCGTCTGATGATTGGGACTTGCGGCGACATGGGCGGTGTAGGTCGACTGCGGATAGCCGTAGCTGTAGCCTTCCTGAATATAGGCCCGGCTGAGGGCATCGGTGTTGTCGCTGGCCCAGATCTGCGGAAAATAGCAGAGGATTCCCAGATCAAAGCGGTTGCCGCCGGAAGCGCAGCCTTCAAAGAGAATATCGGGGAATCGCTTTGTCAGCTCTGCCATGATCTGATAAAGGCCGCAGATGTAGCGGTGCGCCGTTTCGCCCTGCTGCTCCGGCGGAAGGTACTGGGAGTACACGTCGGAGAAAATGCGGTTCATGTCCCACTTGACGTAATCTATCTTGGCGGAGGAGAAAACCTCCGTCATTTTTTCGGTGATAAAACTGACTACCTCCGGGTTGGCGAGGTCAAGTATGCGCTGCTTGCGTCCCTCCGACTGATGCGCCCCCGGAATGGCGATCGACCATTCGGGGTGCTGTTCGTAGAGCCTGCTGTGGCGGTTGAACATCTCCGGCTCGACCCATATGCCGAACCGCATGCCCATCGCATTCAGCTTGTCGCCCAGTCCCTTCAGCCCGTGGGGCAGCTTCTTGGGATTGGCATCCCAGTCGCCGAGGGAATGTTCCTCGTCGCTGCGTTCGCCGAACCAGCCGTCGTCCATCACCAGCATTTCGATGCCGATATCCTTGCCGATGGAGGCTAGGTCGAGCAGCGTGTGCTCCGAGATGTTGAAGTAGCACGCCTCCCAGCTGTTGAGCAGTATGGGACGGGGCCTGTTCTTCCACTTGCCGCGGACAATGTGTTCACGCACGAATTTGTGCATGTTCCTGCTCTGTCCCGTGAATCCCCTTGCGGTGAATGTCATGACCGATTCCGGGGTTTCAAATTCCTCGCCCTTTTTCAGAATCCAGCTGAATCCCTCGGGCTGGATGCCGTTGACGATTCTCGTCTTGCCGAACGCATTGACCTCGACGGCGGCGTAATGGTTGCCGCTGTAGACGAGGTTGAAGCCGTACACGCTGCCGATATTCTCCGAAGTGTCGGTCGAATGCACCATGAAGAAGGGATTAGCCCTGCTGGATGAGCAGCCGGCACGCGATTCGATGACGAATTTACCGGCGGTGAGCGTGGCGGTGTTCTTATTCATCTCATGCGCCCATGAGCCGTGGAAGGAAGTAATCTGCACACCCTTGAAGGGGATGTCGATCTGCGTGCTGAGAATTCGCTCTATGCGGACGCTGCTGTTTCCCCTGTTGGTCAGCTTTGCGCTGCGGGTGATGACGTCGCAGTCGGGGAACACGCAGTAGTGCAGTTCCAGCACGAGATCTCCGTCGGTCAGGGCGAGGCAGAGATGCTCTATCCTGCCGTCCTCGCTGTAGGAGCAGGGAAGCGTGCGCAGCGGCGTGCGGCTGTCGGTAATGGTGTACGAGGCATATTTGAAATCCGAGCTGCGTGCGCCGTTCTCCCTGACCAGCTCGACAAAAGGCTCGCGGATATCGCCGTGTCCGCCGGAGGACATTTCCAGACACATATCCTCCAGCACAACGGTATTGAATTCATGCGAATAGGTGATCACGTTGCCCGGCTCAAATTCGCGCTTTTCTCGGAACACTTCGCACTGTGCCGCATCGGTGATTTCCACGTGCGTTCCGTAGTACAGGTGCTCCACATGTCCCGAGGGTGCTATGGAAATCACGTATGTCGTCGCGTCCGTGTCCATCACAAACGCGGTATTGGTTCCCTCAAGTCTGCGGATCATTTCTTTTATTCCTCCTCCGTTTCATCGGGGAATATTTTGATTACACCGCTGTCTTCTTCCTCCTCGGGGGTTTCTTCAACAGCAGGAGCTTCTTCGGGGGAAGCTTCGCTGATTTCATTGATTTCCTGTTCGATTTCTGCTGCGGTCGGCGTTTCCTCTGGATCGGAGGCTTCTTCCACCGGGGCTTCTTCTACCGGGGCTTCTTCCACAGGAGTTTCTTCATTGGGAGAAACTTCTTCTTTGGGTGATTCTTCATCGGAAGAAACTTCCTCTGCGGGAGTCTCATTCTTCTTGTCGATGGTCGCCATGACCTTCTTCTCATTGTAGAAACCGAGAATCATTGCGCCGAGGACGCAGAATACAACGGCTACGACGCCGACAATGGTCATACCGAGTACGGAAGCGGTAATGTCGTTGCTGCTCTGGTTCTGTGTGGTGCCGATAATGGCAAGAGAGGTGAAGATGAGCATGGCCAGCGACTGACCGAATTTCATAGCGAATGTACGTGCGGCAAAGAACATGCCCTCGCAGTTTTCTCCGGTTACAATGCCGTCAGCTTCGGCAACATCGGCGACGATAGACTGGGGAATAATGCCGAGAAGAGCCATCGGGAAGGCTGCGATCACGCAGATAGCGATGCCGAAGTAAACGCCGGGAATGGAGCCGATACCCAGCAGGCCGGGATTTTCGGCCGTACCGAGAATGCCGATCAGGGTAGCTACCACATAGGCGAGAGCAAGGCCGAGGAAGCCGGCGATGACGAGCTTCTTTTTGCCGAATTTCTTAACTAAGCCGGAAACAACGGGATAGAAGCAGGCCGAGAGGACGGTCATGCCGCCGAGGAAATACATGGTGAAGGACTCGTCAATCTTCATGGAAACCTTCACGAAGAAGGGGAGACCGGTCTGGAAAAGTGTCAGACCGACCCAGTACATGATATCCGAGCCGACAAATGTGCGGAAACTGCCATTGCGGAATGTTGCGCCGAGGGATTTGAACATATTGGCCTCGGATGGCTTGGTGTCGACAAATTCCTTTTCCTTGAGGCAGAAGGTGGGAATCAGCATACAGATGCAGGCGAATACAGCCAGTACGATAAAGCAGATGCGATAGCTCCAGGCGAAGCCGTACGATTCACGGAGCATGCCGGCGAATACGAAGGGCGTATAGGCGAGCATGGTGCCGGCAAAGAATGTCAGCGAGATGGCGGTGGAAATATACATGCGGTCATCCTGCGTTTTGCCGAATTCGGAAATCAGCGCATTGTAAGGCGTGCAGTACATGGTCATAAAGAGATAGAACAGCACGATGAATCCGGAGATCCAGATAATATTGATGTCGCTGATTTTCTCGACCGGGGCGCAGAAAAGCAGTACCGTGACAGCGGAATGGCGGCGTACTGCATGAAGGGAATACGTCTGCCGCACTTGTTCTTGCTTCTGTCGGACATAGAGGCGATCAGCGGGTCGGTGACTGCGTCAAATACACGGGAAAGGGCGGTAATCAGGCCGAGGATGGTGAGGAATCCGCCGATGACGAGGCCGGGGACGATATACTGCTGAGCGCCGCCTTTGAGATCCGCATCGGTGGGCAGATAGAAGGTGACAAACCAAGCGCTGATGATACCGCTGAGCATAGACCATCCGAGCTGGCCTATTGCGAAGATACGCATTTGTCTTTTAGTTAATCTTTTCATGATGTCCTCCTTAGAGAAATAGAAAATATTAGTATAGCGCAGCGCGTAATAAGCGAGCGTATGCGAGCGTGGGAATCCAAGGGGGCCACTGCCCTCTTGGCAGGTCCAGGGCAGCGCCCTGGCGGGAGGTCGAGGGCAGCGCCCTCGAGAGCGAGACGGAGTCGAGCGAGCAGAACGCACTCCGACGAAAACGGGGTCTGGCGAATGCGAACGGGAATCTGATCACAGCGCCCGGGCAGGTTGTTTATCCGGGTCTGGCGAATGTGAACGGGAGCCTTGCCCCCTGCTGCACTCCACGCTCGTATTCGCTCGCTGATTATGGCTTCGCTTTTTTTATTATTTCTTCATACCCATGGCTAATTTTACGACATTGTACGCACCGTCGTAAATGCCTGTGGCCTTATTTGCCTTGATCTGCTCACACATGCCGTTGAACAGCGCATCCTCATTCAGGAACATGTCAAGCATCTGCAAAGTGTGCGGTACGTCCTCACATTCCAGCGTGCCGTCGCCAATTTCCGCCGAATGAATCGCACCCCATTTTTCATGACCGCCGATTCTCTTCAAAAACAGCTTCGGCACCGGATAAAACGCAAGCTCGCTCGGCTTGGTCACCAGCACATCCGCCGAACGCATCAGCAGATTGGTGCAATACACCGCCTCAAAGATATTCTCGTGCCAGAAGGCGTGTATTCCCTCGACCTCTCCGTCAATGGCCGAAGACGCAAACGCATTGGTGTCCGACCAGTCGTTGAAGTGGGTAGTGCTGATGTCCTTCAGACCCTTGATCTTCTTGCAAAGCTCCTCCCAGACCTTCTTGTAATCGCCCACGTTGACATACAGCGCGGCTTTCTTTTCCTTAATCAAGGGCAGAAGGTGCTTGATAATCGCCTGGAACAATTCCCTCTGTGCTCCGGCGCCGCCTATGGTCAGCAGGAAGCGCATCGGCTTGCCGTCGGCTTTTCTCTTCATTCTCGCATCGCAGTCGGCTTCGAGATTGGCGACAAGCTCATGGTCGATGTAATGTCCCGTATAGACAAGACTGTCGGCCGGCATGGGATTGAGAACGTCGCCCTTCTGCATGCCGTTGAGAATGCGGTAACCCATGTAGCTCTGATGCGTCTGAATGGTATGCACGCTGCCTTCCGCAAAGTGCAGCGCCATCGGCCAGTTGTCGGGAATGGCGTTGACCACATGCTCCATTCCGGCGTGAATCGCCGCCTGCGCCGGCCATACGTGCGTGCCGATGACCGGAATGTCCTTCGGGATATTCCGGTAAACCGGAGCCATCAGCTCGGCGTTCTTCTGGTCGCCGGCGTTGTAGGTGAGCTGGCGGAAGCCTTCGTAATTGAGCGGCTCCCAGTATTTCTTGTTGAAGAGCTTGCTCTTCTGCGAAAGGCGTGAACCCATGGAATACAGATCGTTCTGGGCGCCGATTACCTTGGTGCAGGTGGTGTTGGGATAGGAATTCAGATCCATCCAGTAGGGAGTATATCCCAGCGCATGCGCCGCCGAGGCCATTGCGATGGAAATGCGGTAATGTCCGAATCCCATGCGGATATTGCCCACGATAATGCCCTTCTCGGTGTCGAAGGGGATGTCTCCTTCACCTTCATCCACACGGATGTCGTACACGCCGAGCGGTTCATTCAGAATTACATTCGGCACCAGCTTGACCTTGTAATCCGCCGCGCTGTCGTCGCCGTATTTGCGGGCGAATTTCTTTTTGGATTTGGCTGCCTTTTTGACCGCCTTTTTGGGGATCCTGTTGCCGAAAATGACGCTTGATTTGTCAGTCATTGTTATCCTCCTTCCGGCACTTCACGGTGAATCGGATGACCGCTTTACAGCCTTCGCCGCAGGCAAGCGTCAATGTCGCTTCGCCGCTCCTGCCGATTGTTTTGATATATGTGCCGCCGCTGCCTCCTCTAAGCATGACGGTCCTGGGTCCGATGATTTCCGCAGCGCCGGTGATTTCGGCGGTTACGGCTTCATTGAAGAAAGGAAGTCGGTTGCCGTTCTGATCGGTCATTTCAATGCGAACCGCCGCCACGTCGTAGGTTTCGTTCTCGCAAAGTTCTGTATGGCTTGGCACGGCTTTCAGCGAGAGCGAAGCAAAGGGCGTTTTGATGACCGATTTGACCACCTGGCCGTCCCTGATGGCGACAAAGCGGTAAACGACTGCTTTGTCGCCCCAGTTGCCGATGTATTTGCCGTAAAGAGCATAGGCGTCGCCGAAGCTCATTCCGTACCGCAGCATGAGCCACGCCGCCTTCGCCTTGCTCTTGGCGGACAGGGCGTTCATGCCGAAGCGGGTGGATTCGTTAAGGATATCCTTTGTATAAGCCGCCTGTTTCTTCTTGAATTTTTCCCCCTGTTCTATCCGGTCACCGATGTAGTCGGTCACTTCAATGGGAGGCCTTGGAATGTGCCTGTATTCGCTGTCGGAATGTCGGTATTCCCTGATGAAAACGTCATTAATGTAGAAATTCACGCTGTCGGCATTGGTGAA
Organism: uncultured Clostridia bacterium; assembly: GCA_946185345.1. Classification (GTDB taxonomy): domain Bacteria; phylum Bacillota; class Clostridia; order Oscillospirales; family Acutalibacteraceae; genus RUG762. The sequence continues at coordinate 6,742 of CAMHJC010000051.1, read as the reverse complement.
GATATAAACCCGTCCGCGGTTGCTTGCCGGGTGTTCGCCTATGTCCATGGAGGAACTGATTTCCAGCACGGGAATCTCGTCCTGCATAACCGAATAGGCGTATGCCGCCAGCTTGGGATTGCGGAACATATCGCAGACGCCGTGATAGCAGATCCGGTCGCCGCTTCCGAAATCCTTGTGGGTGTTGTAGTCGAAGAAGCACCAGCCGAAGGAACCGGCGATATCCTTGTGGCTCCACACGCTGTCCAGTACACGGACGTGCCGGAGCGCATGCTCCAAACGGTGTTCCTCACTGTCGAAGGCCTTGGTCGGGAACATATGCCCGTTGTATTCCGAGATGAGGTAGGCTTTCTTCCTGTCGGAAGTGACCGCCTTTTTGGGTTCGCAGCCTTCGCTTATGCCGTCGTGGACAAAATCGTTGTAGGTATAGACATCCTCCAGCAGGCGGCTTTTTTTATTGCAGCGCACGCCGCCGGTCTGTCTTGTCGGGTCAAGCCCATGCGCGGTTTCATTGGTGATTTTGTAAAAAGCATCGTCATCAACTGACTCGTTGATTCTCACGCCCCAGAGAATGACCGAAGGATGATTGCGGTACTGAAGCACCATATCCCGCACGTTCTGAACCGCCTGTTCCTTCCATGCTTCATCGCCGATGTGCTGCCAGCCGGGTATTTCCGTAAAAACCAGCAGTCCCAGCTCGTCGCAGCGGTCAATGAAATGCGGCGACTGGGGATAATGCGAAGTCCGCACGGCATTGAGTCCCAGTTCCTTTTTGAGGATGTCGGCGTCGTACCGCTGCATGGAGGCAGGCATGGCGTAGCCAACATACGGATAGCTCTGATGCCGGTTGAGTCCCACCAGCTTCAGCTTCCTGCCGTTGAGGTAAAAGCCGTCCTTTTTGAAGACGGCCTCACGGAAGCCTATTCGGATTGCCACACGGTCGGTGATGGCGCCGTCTTTCACCGATTCGCTCACAAGGGCGTAGAGCGCCGGATGGTCAATATCCCAGAGTCTGACGTCCGGCACCTGCAATGCACATTCATTGATGGATTCGGAATTCACCTGAACAATCTGTTCGTCGCCGAGATACACTGTGTGAATGACAGCCTCCGGATTTCCCACCGTCTCACATTTCACCCGCAATTTTCCGGATTTGTCCGGCATCGCAAAAACATCCGCAATGTGGCATTGGTCACGGATTTCCAGTCGTACTTCCCGGTACAGACCTCCGTAGGTCATATAGTCGATGACGTGGCCGAAGGGCGGAATGTTTTGTGATTCGCGGCTGTCCGCTTCAATGGCCAGAAGGACATTCTGGCCCGGGGTCACGGTGTCGGTCAGCTCGACCTCAAACCGTGTGTAACCGCATTGATGCCTTTCGCCGCAGGGAGTGCCGTTGACATAAACCTGCGCAGAATGAGCAGCCGCGCCGACAATCAGATAGATTCGTTTGTCTTTCGCCGACGCAGGAATGAAAACGCTCTTGCGGTAGCCGCAGTTCATCTGATAGATGCCCTCATCAAAATAATCAAACGGCGTTTCCCGGCAGGTGTGCGGAAGACGGACGGATCGTGTTTCAGCCTTTCCTCCTGAGGCGAAATCCGGCGAAAAGTGTTCGGTGAAATCCCAGCCGTCATTCAGATGGATGGATTCCCTCATATGTTCCTATCACGCTCCTTTGCGGACGAATAAGAATTGCTATAAAATAAACATAAATTTAAAACATTAGATGTTCTTTTTATATAATATCATGTTTTTTTGGATAAATCAACCCCATAGATGAATTTTATCATCACGGATTCATCATAACAAAAGGCGCAAAAAAGCTGCCCGAAACTTCCTCGGACAGCTTCTATGAATGTATTTACAGTTTGGCCGACAGGAATTGGCTTCCTTTGACGGCGAACCGCCAGTCTTTTTCCGCGTCCTCGCCGGCGTAGTCGATGTTGATGCGTCTGCCGCAGATGATTTCGGGTGAAAAACCGTCATCCTCGAGCCAGAGACGGCTGCCGCATAAATCCTCGCCGTAGAGCGACCTGTCAATTCCCATGGCGATGCAGAGTTTTCCCGGGCCGCCGCACAGATTCCGCAGCCTGTCGGTCCCCCGTCTTTTCTTCATCAGTTCAATGCCTTCCACAGGCTCGAGCGCCCGCAGGAAAATGCAGTGGGGAATATCCTTGCCGCCCACGATGACATTCATGCAGCAGTACATGCCGTAGATGAGGTAGACATAGGCGTATCCTCCCTCAGCGTACATAATTTCGGTGCGTGCGGTTCTTCTGCCGCCGTAGGCGTGGCATCCTTTGTCGGATTCGCCCATGTAGGCTTCCAGCTCGACAATCCTTCCGGCGGTGAGTCCGTCGGGAGAATCATGCACCAGTATCTTGCCGAGCAGCATTCCGGCGGCTTCAAGGCCTTCTCTCAGGTAGAATTCACGGCCCAGTTTCCGGCGCCGCATTGAATCGCTCATAAGAAATCATCACCTCAGTCCGGAGTGGCAGGATTGTGAAGGGCGTAATCATTGGCTTCTTCTTCCGCCTGCGCCTGCAGTTCGACATATTCCTCAAGGCAGAGATGATTGACATACATATAGGCAGCGTGATTGACGCCGACGTATCTGATGTGCCACGGTTCGTAATCAATGCGTGTGATATCGGCCTTGTCCTCCGGATAGCGTATGATGAAGCCGTATTTGTAGGCGTTCTCGGCGAGCCATTTTCCCTCGGGAGTATCCTGGTAATGGTGATCGGTGGAGGTGTTGTTGCTGACGTCGATGGTGTTGCCGAGCTGGTGCTCGGAATTTCCGGGAGTCTGAGTGGTGTTGAGCGCCAGAGCGCGCGCTTCGGTAGAAGTCTTGCCCTGGGACATATAATTTCTGACCGCTTTGTTGTAAAGCTCGCTCTGCTTGGCATAGCTGCGGTAGGCGCTGATAATGTGCATGCGCCCGTGAATCTCGTTGTACATATCCATGTAGAGCTTTTTATAGGCGTCAAAGGTCTCGGCCGAGACGTAAATGCCGTAGTAGTCTTCGGCAGTGTAATTGTCCGGAATCTTTATCAGATTTTTCGGAACAAAATCAGCGCTCAGGGTGTTTTTGTAATTGGCTATCACGAGTTTTTCGTAATAGAGCGGAGGAAGCGTACTTTCGGGAGGAAGCGGCTTGGGCTTGGCAATCACTTTGACATTGGCGGAAATGTCGCCCGAAGTCACGCCCAGCAGGGTCTCGCCGCTATGGGCGGCCACAATTCTGCCGCCCTTCACATTGAGAATGCCGTCGTCGGCAATCTCCCATGTGTAGGAGACCGAAGCGTTTTTCGGCACGGCTCTGGGGTCGGCTTCCAGAACGTCGCCCACATAAACGGCGATTTTCTCACTGTCAAATTCAATCGCCAGAAGCTTCTCATCAATCGCCCTGATAGCCGATCTGCCCGGGCCAACGGTCTTTTTGCACATGAAGGCCACTGCCGCCGCCGCCACGAAGATAAATAAGGCTCTCTGCAAAGCCAGCGGCGTAATCTCGACCGTTTTTTCCTCGCTCACTTTTAACTGAATGGGTTTGATAATCAACCACCTCTAAGTAGATATTTGAAATGAGTAAACAACCGGAAAAAATACAATACTATTATTGTATTGTGCGGCACGCAATATGTCAACCCCGAAAACGGACAAATCATCCATTTGTTCCGCTCTTCGGTTGAAGGCGGCCTGTGACGGCAGGCACAAACCATGCCCGAAGAGGTCCGGCTGCGGCCGGGAAATCAGTATCAGCCGCATATCGGAGCGAATCCGACATGCGGCTGTGACGGTTGTCAGGAAGACAAAATGATTTGTCAGCCTGTTTTGGATTTTGACGATGTGGTGCTGCCGGTATTCTTGGCGGTCGTGCTCTTGGTGCTTTTGGCGGTGGTGCTCTTGGAGTCCTTGGCGGTGGTGCTGCTTGAATCCTTCGCCGTAGTGCTGCCGTCGGCCGCCGTGGTGGACTTGGTTTCCTTGCGGGTAGTGACATTGGAGTTGGCAATTCCCTTGAGGCTGGGCAGATAAATGCCGTGAACCTCCTTTTCGTTGCCTTCATATGTCATGTCGTCGTCATAGATGAACTTCGTCAGCTCCTTGGAATTGAAGTTCAGATTGGCGGCAAGCACCTCGTTGCCGTTGCTCATGTGCTGGGTAGTGTAGCTGCCTTTGATAGGAATGGAGATCTGTTTGGTCTCATAGTTGGAAATCTCAGGCGCTTCGGTTACCAGACCTACCAGCTCACCCTTTGAGAAATCGGTGGTGACGTATTCCAGACAGGAGTAGGCGATGCTGAGCAGATCCATCGTGCCGACACCCTTAAGCTCCTTCATGATTTCGGTGAGAACCTTTCGCTGACGCTTGGTACGTCCGAAGTCGGAGTCGATCTTTCTGATTCGGGCATAGTTGAGCGCTTCCGCACCGTTCATGTAATAGGTTCCCTTGCCCTGCTTGAATCTCGGGAAAAGACCGTATTTTTCGTGGCTGCACATATACCTCGCCTCGGCGCCCGTGACGGTAATCTTAATGCCTCCCTTGCCGTTGAGCTTGCCGATTTTGTTGACCACGGTCTTGAAGGCGTTGAAGTCGATGATGATGTACTTGTCCACCGTAATGCCGAGATTGGCCTGAATGGTCTGCTTGAGCAGGTTCACGCCGCCGACGGAGTAGGCGGAATTGAGCTTGGTGCCGTATTTGTTGGGAATTTTGATGTAAAGGTCTCTGAGGAATGAGACCATTTTCATTTTTTTGTGTTTGCGGTCGATGGTGAGCATCATCATAGCGTCGCTTCGACCTTCTTCGCTCATGCTTCGGCGGTCGCTGCCTATGAGCAGTACGTTTTCGATATCGGAGTCAAACATGACCGGCGTATCGGGCAGCTCGATTTCGGCATCGTCCACGCCGTCCATTTCGGCGGCAGCCTCGGCGTCCGCCTTGGCGTTGAAGGAAGAACCGCCGCCCCGCTGGTTGGTCTCCTGCGTATCGACAAAATTCATGCGGTTGAGCAGAGCGCTGACTCCCATGCCAAGTGACAGCAGAAACGCCATGAAAAGGCACAGCGTCGTGATGGAAGCCTTCTGCCACATCTTCATAGGCTTGCGGTTGCGCGCCTTCTTTTTGCGTTTGGAGCGGCTTGTGTCGGAGACGCTTTCTCCTGAGAGCTTCGGGACATAATATTCAACGTCACGCTTTACCGAGCCGTTTTTGCCCTTGACTTTTTCACGCTCTATCCGTGAGGCGCCGCTGCGGCTGTGTTCATAACGCTCTTCAAAATCACGCTTTTCCTGTTTTTTGCGCTGAGCCGCTTCGCGCAGTGTGTCGAGCAGGGGCGGCTCCTCGTCCGGCTCCAGCTTTCTCTGCGGACGTGCGGAATGATTCTGGAACCTCCGGGACTTGCCGCTGTCGGCGGAAGAATGTTCCTTTCCGTCCGAACCGTAGGTGGCGCCTGTGCGGCGGAATCTCCCCTGCGGCTTTTCCGGTTGAGGGGTGCGGGCGGCTTCCTCCTGTTTTCTGCGGTCGTCCAGGATTCGCTCGCTGCGGTAGTCGCGGACGGATCCGGTGCGGAACGCCTCGCTGTCGGAGCTCTGTCGGCCGTATTCTTTGCGTGCCGTGTCCTTTCGGCTGACGCCGCGTTCAACGTAATCGCGGGGAATCGAGTCCTGGATTGTTTTCACATTGCGGGAAAGCTGTCCGCGCTCTGTATTGTCCATCGGTGTCATCTCCTGTCTTAATCAATCGTCGTCGTAATCGTCGCTGTCGTAATCGTCTTCGTAAATCTGCGTGCAGACGTATTCGTAAATCTCCCTGGTCACGCCGATGTACCGGTCAATGGTTTTCGGATCGGGTGTTTCCCATCGGTCCGAGGGATAGCGGCACTCGATGTAATAGCAGTTGAGCATGGCTGTCTCGCCGATAAACCGGTTGAAGCATGAGTTGAATTTGCATGCCTGACGCACCAGCCACGAGAGATTGTGACCGTCCACGGTCTGGCCGCCCATAAAAAGCAGGTAGGCCTTGAGTGATTTTTCAATGGTCTGCTGGCAGTGAAATCCGGCGGCATTCAGGCAGGTACCGCCTTCTGCCAGCTGAATGGCGGCGTCAAGGTCCTCACTTGCGTACTCCATCCATTCAAAGTAGTGCCGGCTGTCGCGCTTGCCGTGTCTATTCCGACTCATACAGCACCACACCGCCCTTCATGATGCCTCGTGAGGCAAAGGTTTCGGGGTCGCATATGACGGAATTCCAGTGATCCGCGTTGTAAACTAGCACGTCAAAGGGAATCTCACACTCCAGGTTGAGATAAATCTTCTGCTCGGTCTTGTAACATTCCGTTTCTTTGACGATCACGCAGAGCTTGAAGGAAAGCAGCTCACCCGAAGGATTGTATTTGATATTGAAAATGATAATTCTCACAGGTCTGACCAGTTGAGCGATGGCTTCGACCAGTGCGGTAATTCTCTCGTCGTACTCCAAATGCTGTCATTCCTTTCGTCTGTGAATTTTGTGAGGGCATACTTTTCACCTATATCAATTCATTATAATTCTATCAGATAATTTCGGCCTTTTCAATAATTTTCAATGAAATATATGTGAATGATAATTTGCTTCGGCGCCTGTTTTTCTGAATATCGGCGAATTATCGGTCAATAATAGCATTGCGGAGGCATTTCAACTCTAATACTAATTTTCAGCTAAAATCAGACATTCTTTGCGGCCTATTTTGCGCCCT
>CAMHJC010000050.1 GCA_946185345.1 uncultured Clostridia bacterium | reverse complement strand
AGCGTTTTTTCGCTATCTCCCCTTCCCCTATGTATAATCTCTTCGGGAGATTAGGATCCAACTGAAGCAGGCACATATCTGCTCCGGCGTCCTCTTTGTCATCGGTCCAACGAAGTGTTCCGCTCTTGATGGCAAAGGAACCTGAACCATCCTTGTAGATTACTTTTGTCTTTTCCTTGCCGTTGGCAGAATAGGAGACTTCTGTGCGGGTGGCGCCACCCTTGCAGATCATGGTGGAAGATTCCTCGTCATAGACGCAGTTGTATGTCCACTGGGTGCTTTCTGATGCGCTGTTGGACCAGCTGACGGAGGCGACATAGCCTTTCTTCTGTTTTTCAAAGGTGATATAGCATCTGCCGCAGCTCCACACATGAAGATAACTGTCGGCTGTCAGATTTTCGTCGATGCCGTCACGCATGAAATGCATTTCACCGTCCTGCCCGGACCACAGGTCATTCTGTATTTCCTGTTCCTCATCCTTTGCAAAGGAAGCCCAAAATTCTTCGCCTTCTGTGGTGAAGGTGTACCAGACGGACTTGGTTCCGTCAGGATGCTCTTCATACTCCACCTTGACGGTTCCTTTTTCATCGTCCAGAGTGTAGGTGCCGTCCTCGTTGACAGTCAGAATTCTGGGGTCGGTCGACACTTCATTCCAAGTGCCGATCATGCCCTTGAGTTCCGCGTTGGCATCGTCAGAGACATTGTTTGTGTCAGAACCTCCGCAGGAAGCCAAAGCCGTCAGCATACCAAGGATAAGCAGGCAGAAAATGATTTTTTTCACCGAGAAAGCAAATACTGTTTTTTTCATTTGAAGATCCTCCTGGGATATTACTTATTTTGATTGAAACATCACTAACGCATGGCCAAAAAGATTTAGCAGACGGGGACGAATCATCCTGTTTTTCATTATTGGGAGATGATAAAACATCACACCGGCTGCCCGGAATCCACCGCAAAGCTTTCTTCCACTGCCCGTTTCAGCTCCCACAAATGGATTGAAGCATCGCCCTCGACAAACAGTCTGTCTTCTCCCTCAGTCGGGAAGATACGGGATGAGAATACAGCGTCGCCGTCATTGACGAATATTTCAACCGAACTGCGGTCAATCAATATGCGCAGGTGGAAAAGGCCTTTTGGCAGGGGACGGATTCTCTGTTCACCTTGTTCGGTATTGAAGCGCCGTTTCATTCCGGAGCGGTCTACGGTAATTTCTTTTGCGCCGTCGTCGTAGGCTATCGTCATGCCGCCGGTTCCGTCCGAGGATGCGAATAGCCTTAATATCAGATCGCCGCCCCGGCTGATGAGTTCCATTTCGCATACACGGGGAAGCAGATCGGTGGATTCGAGGTCTATTTTCTTTCCTCTGAGCGCACGGAGTTCATCCAGCGGCTGCTGAATCAGCCTGTGATCGCGCACTCTCAGCTCACGCGGCAGTGTCAGGCATCCCGACCAATCCTCCTCGTCCGTGGGATAGGAGGCATCGGGAAGTCCCATCCAGGCCACAAGTGTCGCCTTGTTCTTGTCATTCGGATTGGCGGCACACTCGGCGGCATAGGAATCAAATCCGAAGTCCAGCACATGGAAACGGGTATTGTACGGGGTGAAGGTCAGGGTATCCCAGTTCATGTGACCTAGCAGATAGCCGTTGTGGTGAACCGAGCCGCCTCTTCCCGGCAAGGTGAGATGCTGCGGGCAGAAGAGCAGCACGTCATAGCCGCTGATGGTTTCGATGGAGGGACATTCCCACATGTCCCCGAAATCCTCAAATCCCGGCACCTTCAGCTGACCGGCGAAGCGCCAGCCTTCCGTAGGGGAATCGGAGACGTAGATGAGGCAGCAGCCTTTTTTCTCCTTCGTCTGAGCACCGAGAATGATGTAATATTTCCCGTTCAGCTCATTGTGAATGATTTTCGGGTCACGCTGATGTTCGGTGTAGTCTTCATTCATACCGAACAGCGGCGGAAGCTTCACGGCGGTTCCGCCGTCCTTCAGATCCACAAGACAAGTGTAGGGCCTGCGAGTCCAGTCCTCGTCACGGTGGTTTCCGGTGTAATACAGATAAAGATTGCCGTCCGTCGGGAGAGCAGAGCCGGAATAAGCGCCCTTGTTGTCGTACTCTGTGTCGGGACGGATGCAGACGCCGACATTTTTCCACTTCACCAGGTCTTCGGAAACGGTGTGGTACCAGTATTTGAGCCCGTGAACCGCACCCCAGGGACACCACTGATAGAAAAGATGCCATAGTCCGTCATGGTAAACAAAGCCGTTGGGGTCGTTGAGCAGTCCTGTAATGCTCTGAATATGGAAGTGCTGACGGTAATCCGATTGGATAATCTGCTCATGCAGCGATCTGATTTCATCGGCGTTTTTCAGCACACGGTAGCGTTCTTCTTTGGTCCATGTTTTCAAGTGTTGATTCCTCCCATAAAGCGCTCACATTCGTTCGCTAACATAAAATTGAACATTTAAGACTGAAAAATGAAAAACAGTGGAGCGCAAAGCGCTGATGAATAGTATTACAAGCCGCAAATGCTATTCCGATATGATTCATTATTCATGATTCATTTTTCAGTCAGCGCAGCGCTCAATGTCTGACCCGAAAACCGCGTTCGGTTGGGTCGGGTTCGAGCCATTTTGTTTCCATGCGTTCGATGCGAATGTACGGGTCGCAGTCTATTTCGGCGACGACGGCATTGATCTGCTGCTCGGTTCCCTGAATTTCCATTGTGACCGAGCCGTCATATTCGTTTTTGACCCAGCCTGTCACACGATGGTGCTTGGCGGCATGCTGCGCTTGAAAGCGGAAACCTACCGCCTGCACTCTGCCGTAAAAACAAATGCACTTGCGCAGAGTATTCTTTTGATTAAACAAGCGATATCACATCCTGCGTTGTACAACAAAACCGACAGTAAAACTGCCGGTTTTGCATTAATTAGGAATGATTGTTCATGTCACCGCAGTGTACATGCATTGGCTTTATTTGTTTTTGTTCTTTCCGAAAAGGGAAAATCTGCTTTTCTTGCCCTGTTTTTCCGGTTCGGGTTCCGGGGTTTCCGCAGGAGCAGGAGCTTCTTCAGCCGGCGCTTCGGAAGGTGTCTTCTTCTCGGGTTCCTTGGCCGCACCGAGATCCAGTTCACGAATGACCTTTCTCAGTCCCAGAATGCCGTCGGGATTGACGCTGAGTTCGTCAAGACCCATGCGCAGGAAGGTTTCGGTCAGTGTCGTATCCGCACCGAGTTCGCCGCAGATGCCGACCCAGCAGTTGTGCCTGTGTCCGGCCTGCACCGTCTTTTCGATCAGGCGGAGCACCGCGGGATGATGGGAATCATAGAAGGGATCAAGCTTGGGATTCTGACGGTCAATCGCCAGCGTGTACTGGGTGAGGTCGTTGGTGCCGATGGAGAAGAATTCCACTTCTTCGGCAAGCTCGTCAGCCAGCATAACGGCGGCAGGCGTTTCGATCATGATGCCGATCTCGACCTCGCCGATCTCCTTGCTCTCGGCAATGAGTTCTTGGCGGCACTCCTCGAGGATAGCCTTGGCCTCCTTCACTTCGCTGACTGAGATGATCATCGGGAACATGATGCTTACCTTTCCGAAGGCGGCGGCCCTCAGAATAGCCCTGATCTGCGTTTTGAAGATATCACGCTGCGTCAGGCAAATGCGGATGGCGCGATAGCCCAGCGCAGGATTTTCTTCCTTGGGCAGATTGAAGTAATCCGCCTGCTTATCCGCTCCGATATCCAGTGTGCGGATAATGACCTTCTTGCCGCCCAGCGCTTCGGCCACCTTCTTGTAAATGCCGAACTGTTCATCCTCGGTGGGGAAGGTCTTGGAATTCAGATAGATAAATTCGGAACGGAAAAGACCGATGCCGCCGGCGTCATTATCCAGCACCATGCCCACGTCCGAAACATTGCCGATGATGGCGTAGACGTTGATCTCGGTGCCGTCGAGTGTGACGTTCGGCAGTCCCTTCAGCTGCTGGAGCATGTCTCTCTGCTCCAGGTCGAAAATCCTCTTTTCATCAAGCGTCTTGAGCAGTTCCTCTTCTGGCTCGATGTAGATGCAGCTTTTATATCCGTCGATAATCGCCATCTTGCCGTCCCAGTCCTCGCTGATTTCGGTGCCGATGAGAGCGGGAATATTCATATTGCGGGCGAGAATCGCTGTATGGCTGTTGGTGCTGCCCAGACGGGTAACAAATCCCAGCAGCTTGCTCTTGTCGAGCTGGACGGTCTCGGACGGGGCGAGATCCTCCGCCACAATGATAAAGGGTTCGTCGCTGTCGGCAGGGCCGGTATCGGCGCCGGTCAGAATGTTGACCATGCGGCTCGAAATATCCCTGACGTCAGCGGAACGAGCCTTCATATACTCGTCGTCCATCGAAGCAAACATCTCTGCGAAGTTCTCGCCTGTGGTCTTGACGGCAAATTCCGCCGTCTTGCCTTCCGAATTGATCAGATCGGTGATGGATTCAACGTAATCGTCATCCTCCAGCATCATCATGTGGATTTCAAAGATCGCGGCGTGTTCCTCACCGGCTTCCACAGCCGCCTTGTCATAGAGCGCCTGAAGCTGCTCTGTGGCAAGCGCCCTTGCGTCCTCATATCGTTTCATTTCGGCGGCGGGATTGGCTGCGGTTTCCTTGATTTCCGCCTGCTTTTTGGCTAAGAATTTGACTTTACCGATGGCGATTCCCTTGAGAATCGACTTTCCTGTTGCAGTAATCATAGAGCATTCCTCCCATAAGCGCTCAGATTGGCTGAGCTGTAAGATTCAAGCATCATCTGACTTATCAGAGGTTGGCTTTAGAAATTCTCTTTAAAGAATTTCTCGATGGCTTCGGCAGCCACTGCTTCGTCATCGCCTTCGACGGTGACTGTTACGGTGTCGCCGCATTTGATGCCCATGCCCATGACCTTCATCAGCTTGGTGAGTTCTTCGGTCTTATCGCCCTTGGTTCGGTTTTGCTTTCGTCCGATATAGAATTTACGGATAAGAATTTGTAAATTCTCAACGAATCATGTGATGATTTCACTGCGGTGTTCATTGATAATGCTGCCCCCTTCTTCTCAAGAAATATTTTTAAAACATACACATATTATCTTGTCATAGCTGATTTAATGTGTTAAACTATAATAATAAGCGATTGCAGAAGGTGATACTTTTGGCAACGAATTTTGGCTTTATGCCTTTATTGGAAGGAAAAAGGTATTTTATCAGCTACAAAAGCGAGGATTCCGAGCGAATCAGAGACATTATATGCCGTCTAAACGAAAAGGGCGTGCCGATGTGGTACGATTACGGAATTGAAAAGGGGGAGAGATGGAGCGCTGAGATAAATGCCAATATCAAAGAATGTGAAGCAGTCCTCCTTTTTGTCACCAAAAGGCTTTTCTCCTACGAAGACACCTATGTCCGCAAGGAATTCCGCCTGGCGAAAATGCACCACAAAAAAATATACGTCATTTGGCTTGACAGCCTGAACCCGGATGAGAATCCGGAAGACGTCAATGACAGCCTTGAAGATTGGTATATTGACATCGAAGAATTACAGGGAATAAAAATGACGGGTAAATCTGCGGAGCAAATAGCGTGGAGTGCGATTCATGAATTTCATCTGATACAGGGATTGACTCCTCAGCCGCCTGCTCCGGCCTACGCAGACGCGTTGCGGGCATTACGGAAGCAGTATGCCGCCAAAAAAAGGAGACGGTCCATTTCCGTCATAGCGGCGGTAGCGGTCGTGCTGGTACTGGCCATTCTGATCGGCATCTGGGCTGGAAGCACTCCGACAAGCGATGTCAAATCTCTCTCTGAGCTTGACAGTGTATCAGTCGGGGATCATTTCACCTTTGGCAACTACAAACAGGGATATTTCGGAGGAGTACAGCCCATAGAATGGCGAGTGCTGGATATTCAGGACGGCAAGGCGCTTGTCATTTCGGAAAAACTGCTTGACCATAAGCCTTTTGACAAATAGGACAGAAATGTCACCTGGGAAAACTGCACGCTCCGCAACTGGATGAACAACGAATTTCTGACAGACGCCTTCAAATCGGCCGAGCAGAAACGAATTGTCTCCGTCACCCTGGAGAATCCGGAGAATCCTCTGAACGGCAGATTCGGCGGAAATTCGACAGAAGACAAAATCTTCTCACTCAGCTACGTTGATATTCAAAACTATTTCTCCTCTGACGCCGATAGGATCGCATATCCCACGGCCTACTCCGGCTTGTGGTATCAATATGAAAAAGCCCCTGAATACTGGTGGCTGCGTACACCCGGATATCTCGGCAACCACAGTGCGTGCGTAAACCGAGGCGGCAGCTTTTACCCGGACGGTATCTATAACCTGAGCGATAAAGTCGCAGTTCGTCCTGCTCTCTGGCTGACTCTTTGACTTGATTTCCAAAGAATGTCGATGTTTTCTCTGCCCGGATGATTTTGCGTTTATCAAAAATAGAATACAGCTTCATGAAATGGAGCGCATATAATACTGTTCCCCCGGAATTCCGCAGTAAAACGTCTGAAAGACTGCGTGGTTCCGGGGGATATTGATACATGAAAATCGTGTCAATTGGCGCTGTCAGTGTTCTTCCGCATCAACGGAATGGAAAGAATCACTCCCGCAATTAAGCAAAAAAGAGCAGAAACAAGCGATATTTCTCTTTCGTACTGTTGGGTATTCTCTTCAATAAAATAGGCGAAGTAACTGAAATATTGAAAAACAAAACAGTTGATACTCATGAGAAATGCAATCAAACAAAATGACAAACATATAAGTATCTGCGTTTTTACTGATCTTTTACCGTTCAGGTATGTATAAAAAACGGAAGCAAGTAAGCCGATCGGTAAACACAGCAGCGGAATATAGTCGTCTAAGAAATATAATAACAGGAAAAAAGGGATTCCTCCTAAAAATGCGCCTAAAGCAGCTCCCAGCACGCCTTTTCCTAAAGAATCATTCATCAGATGGTTGGATGAATCCTCACTGTTAAACCTTATTCTGTCATGATTGATGAGACCTGTCATCGATAAACAGCCGACGCAAATACCTGATAAAACAATCTGCCATGGCATCGGGGTGTAACTGCTCAAAACAAAAAGCGAAGAAACAATGCCGTTGACAGCAATGCAAACGGCCAATCCCTTCGGCTTTGAGCGAACGCCGTTCATCACCGAATATAAGGCAACCGACAACATTCCTGACGGAATAAATGTGATGAAATGGAACAGCACAATGTTATTTGTGTTATTGTCAATGAAACTAAAATCAAAAAGAATATGATATAGGTAAAGATACAGAATAAATCCGACCAATGCGCCGAGTATGGCGCCCATGATTCCGTTGCCGATACTTCCGTCAGTTTTGTTGATTCCGGGAACAGCTTGAGCTGAGTAAGAATGATTCAGTCCGACTGTATTGCTTTTTTTCTTAGATACAGGGATGGAAACCGTCTTTTCTCTTTCGGGCAGAGACGCCGGATGTACTTCCATATCGGGTTGTCTTTTGATTAATCCGATCAGGTTTTCCATAGCATCGACAATCTGTACGGGTGAGGAATCAGCTTGCGGATAAACGCCGTGAAGTGTCTCCATACTGACAAACCAGCCTTTGAGGTCATCGCTGACATCTTCGAACAGGATTTCATTGAGCATGACGATATGAATTCTTTTGTTAAACTTTTTTGCGATTGCAAATTCAGTATATACATACGGATTCTCTCTCGCCATAAGTTTCTTAGTGACAAATAATATCATTTCGTGGCAATATCTGATGTGGGTAGTAATCTGCTTTTCCCATTTTTCACCGGAAAGCAGTCCCCTGTCGTACCACATAGGAACTCCGCGGCGGTTCATTTCACGGCATACGGCGGAAACTCTCGCGGCATCCTGCGAATGATAGCTGATAAAATAATAGGGCTGCCTTTCCTCAGGCGGAAAACCAAAATCCCTTGCCATATTGAATCATCTCCTGATTGCTCGTTTTTAAATTATTATAGCATATGCTACCATAAAAATATAGGGTTGATTTTCGTTAATACGACAATTTTTCTGTTACCGATTTGTGCTTTTTGCCTGAAATCGAATGACAAGCTGTTACCTTCGATATTGATATTGGCTCTCCGCTCTGAGTGGATTCGCCTGCGGCGTGGCGTATTGGCTGCCGGGAAGAGTATAGGAAAAGCTCCCTGGCGCTGGCAGTCATGTTGATGTAATTAAGAATGAAGCGCCTTCCTGACACAGGCTGCTTTTTGCAATAGTACTAAAAACAGGTAAAATAATGATTGATTTTTGCTCATATGTCCTGTATAATAAAAAGATAACGAATGAACAATGGTATTTCAACGATATGATTCACGGCGTTTTCTACGTTTTTCAATAGATGATGATGCAGGGGAAGAAAGGAGCCATTCAAAGAAATGAGCAGAAAACAAATATATGAGAAGTTGGCGGATGTTTTTGAAGATGTCTTTGATCAGCGCATTGCGCTCAATGACCGGATCACTGCCAGGGATGTGGAAGGCTGGGATTCATTGACTCATATCATACTGATTTCGGCGGTCGAGGATGAATTCGGCGTGAAAATGGACATGAAGTCGGTGCAGCGTCTGACCAATGTCGGCGCAATGGTGGATCTGATCGAGGAGCTTCTCGCAAAATAACAGTCCGTCAAAAAAACCTTCACCCGGACGGATGAATCCATGCCCGACCTGCGCTTTGCTGAGGCGGAATTGGTTTTTGCTTTCTGCCGCAGCGGGAATGAATTATTTGGAAAGGAAACGGTCAGCCTTTATGTCTCTTTTCTCACTTTTGTTTTTCTGCGCATTTGTTGTTTCGATAGGGATTTATTACCTGATTCCGAAGAAATATCAGTGGGTGGCACTTCTGATTTACAGTGCGGGATTTTTTTATTTGTCATGCAATCCCGCAACGGCAGTCTATTTGGTCATAAGCGTCATTTCTGCCGCTCTTGCCGCCAAAATGATCCATCGTTGCAAAGCAAATGAAAATGATAAATACGCCCGGCTGGCCTTGATAACCGGACTTGTCATCAATCTGGGCATACTGGCCGCTTTGAAGTATACGAATTTTCTGTTGAGCAATCTGAACAGCCTGTCAGGTGTGTTAAAGGTCATGCCTGCTATTCCGATGACAGAATGGGCGGCGCCCATCGGCATCAGTTTTTATACAATGCAGATTATCGCCTATCTGCTGGATGTTTACTGGGGCATTACGGAACCCCAGAATAATGTTGCTAAGGCGGCACTTTTCATCGGATACTGGCCTCAGCTGACATCCGGGCCTATTGCACGTTACAACGATATGAAGGAACAGCTTTACAGCGGACATGAATTCTCCTGGCGCAATGTCACATTCGGCTTGCAAAGGATGCTGTGGGGACTGTTCAAAAAGCTGGTTCTTTCGGAACGCCTGGCGGTTATGGTGGATATGGTTTATTCAGATACCGCCTACTTCAACGGAATCTATATTTGGGCGGCTGCCGTGATGTTCATGTTTCAGTTATACACCGATTTTTCCGGGTGTATGGATATTATCATAGGAGCATCCGAGTGTTACGGCATTGTCCTGCCGGAAAACTTCAGAAGGCCTTTCTTCTCACGTTCGGTGCAGGAATACTGGCAAAGGTGGCACATTACGCTGGGTACATGGCTGAAGGATTATGTCCTCTATCCTCTGATGCGCACACGGAAGTGGAAGAAGCTGATTCAAAAAACCGGAAAAAAGTTCCGCGGCAAAGCCGCAAAACAGATTCCGTCTTATCTGGGCATGCTGGTAGTCTGGCTGCTGATAGGCCTTTGGCACGGCGGCGACTGGAAATATATTATTGGTATGGGACTGTGGTTCTTTGGCTGTATTGTATTATCGAAGGTTTTGGATCCTTGGTTTAAAAAAGCGAAGGATGCGCTGCATATAAATGCAGACAACGGTGTGTGGCACCTGATTCAGTCCCTCAGAGTGCTGTTGCTTGTTGCGATAGGCAATGTGTTTTTTCGTCTGGATAGTCTTGAGGCTGCGCTTCACGCGCTGATGCAGGGACTGATTTTGGAAGGCCATGATTCTTACTACTACAGCAAATTATGGACTCTTGGATTGAATGAATCCAACAGAAATGTACTGCTCATCGGCTTGCTTATTCTGTTGACGGTTTCTCTTTTGCAGCGAAAGGGCAGTGTGCGAGAATTGATTGCCAGACAAAATATTGTCATTAGATGGATCATTTACTTTATACTGATTTTTTCCGTCATCATACTGGGACGGTACGGGCCGGGATTTGACGCGCAGGCATTTATATATCAGGGATTTTAGCGGAAAGGAAGGATTTATCATATGAAACAATATGTGATTAAAACGGCCGCCTTTTCTCTGATCTTTCTGCTTCTGTTTGAATTTTTTACCATCTGCTATGTTCCTGTCTATTTTGAGGATTCCGACTGGCCAACGACGGGCGTGTATCAAGCCTTTTACTCGCTGAAAAAGAATACGGTCGATGCGGTCTTTTTAGGCAGCAGTGCAGGAAACTGCGGATTTATTCCTCAGGAGCTATACAATCAATATGGAATAACAAGCTATAATCTTAGCTGTGAACAGCAGAATCTGATATCCTCTTACTACTGGCTGAGAGAATGTCTGCGTTTTCAAAAGCCAAAAGCAGTGGTGCTGGAGTGTAAATTTCTGTTCGAGTCAGACCGTGAGAAACTCACTGAACCGTGGTTCAGGAAGGCTTTGACATATATGAGATGGTCTTCTGTCAAAAAAGAAGCCGTTGAAACGGTGTGTGACATTTTGCCGGATGAATCGGAGATCAGCTGGATCATACCGATGATTCGTTTTCATTCCAGATGGGAAGAAACAAATGAAGCGGAAAGCTTTACCCATTATCTTTCCATGACAGACAAACATCATCTGATGGGATATTTCCCGAAATTCACATCCATTGGTAAAGGCGCCGCATGGAACATGCAGCAAAACGGCGATGACGTCAGAAAAGCCAATCCCAGCCGTCTGGAACTTGATTATCTGGATAAAATCGTTGCATTGTGCCGGAACCGGGGGATGACTCTGATATTAACGTATACTCCCTGTGAAATGACCAAAGATAAACACGTTTTTCTGGAGGAATATGCGGAGGCAGCCGGAATTCCCTTTATTGACTTCAACGATAATGTCGTAATGGAGAAAATCTCCTATTCCGTAAGTACCGACAACGAATCGAAATGGCATGCCAACGTCAGCGGAGCGAGAAAGCTGACCGATTATATAGGGGAATATTTGTCGTCCGGCCTTGCCATGGAAGCTCACAGGGACAGTCAGTGGGAAAAGACGAAAAATGCGTATGAAAATGTTGAAAAAGATTACCTGCTGGCTTCAGAGAAAGAACCGGAGACATATCTCACTCTTTTGTCTGAAAGCAGAGACCGTTACATTGTGTTTCTTTCCATATATGCCGGCGACGCCGAAAGGATGAATGACCGGGTGAAGCAACAGTTGACTGATCTGGGACTGAATCTCCCATTGAAAAAGCAGTGGAATCAGAGATATTTTGCTGTATTGACAAAGGACGGCGCTGCCGAAAATGAGGAGGAGAAATCCGGCCAAAAGCTGGAAATATCCGGCAGATTAGCCGGTGGCTCCTCTTATCGGATGGAAAGCGGCGTCAACAGTGTAATTTATCTCAATGATAAACCATACAGTCTTCAGAGAACCGGTCTTAGTATAGTGGTGTATGACACATACAGATGCACGGTGATTGATACCGTGTCATATGACCCGAAATCAAGCTTCCTGTTAAGATAATACACTTAATCACTTGAAAAAATATTGCGCCGTGCCTGCAGCCTTTCTGCCACCCGTCCGGGCGTACCGGCACGGTAATTTTTCCTGTATGAATACCCGATAGACTCAGATGATTTTTCAAAGGAACCGTTTGTTATGGATTGTTTTAATTACCCTGTGGACAGCAAAATGCTGCTGAGAAAAAAGATTCAGATAAAAAAAGAACTTCTTTCAGCCAACACTTCTTTTCTTGAAAAGAAGATAGCTGTTCTGGGGGGATCAACTACCGGAGAAATTGTTGACCAGCTGGAGCTTTTTTTACTGAATGAAGGAATCAGGCCGATCTTTTATCAGTCGGAGTACGCACAGTATTGGCAGGACGCCATGTTCGGTAATCAGGTTCTGGACAGCTTTCAACCCGACATAGTGTACATTCATACCAGCTGGAGAAATATTCCCGCATTTCCGACCGTGTCCGGCAGCAGGGAAGAAACCAACCTCCTGCTGGAGGACACCTATCAGCATTTTGAGAGGATGTGGGAAAAGCTTTCCGAGCGGTTTCAGTGTCCGATCATTCAGGATAATTTTGACCGGCCGGGGTGGCGTCTGCTGGGCAATCGGGATATTTATGATTACAGGGGACGTACCAATTTCATTGTCAGACTGAATCAGATGCTTTATCAGTACGCTGATGAACATTCGTCGTTTTTTGTCAATGATGTGGATTATCTTGCGGCGAGCTATGGCCTTGACGAATGGAGCAATCCGAAGTACTGGCACATGTACGGATACAGCTTGTGCCTTGAGGGTATTCCCTGTCTTGCCGGAAGTGTGGCGAATATTATCAAGAGTATTTTCGGAAAAAACAAAAAGGTGCTGGTCTGCGATCTGGACAATACCCTGTGGGACGGAGCTGTTGGTGAGGTCGGCGTTGAAGGAATCCAGATCGGCGTCGAACTGCCTCTCGGCAGGATTTATTACGAATTTCAGCAGTATCTCAGGGAACTGAAATCAATCGGTGTATTACTGGCTGTCAACAGCAAGAACGATGAATCCAATGCGCTGGCAGGTCTGAATCATCCGGACGGCGTGCTGCGGCCTGAGGATTTTGTTTCGATTATGGCTAACTGGGAGAATAAAGACAGAAATATGCAGGCTATTGCAGACGGGCTGCGTCTGGGAACGGACAGTTTTGTGTTTATTGACGATCAGCCGGCAGAACGGGAAATCGTCAGACAGGCCAGTTTGGGAATAGCGATACCCAATACGGATCATGTTGAGCAATATCTGTCCGCCATTGACCGAAGCGGTTATTTCGAGGTGACGTCGCTGTCGGAAGATGATTTGTCCCGTACGGACATGTATCGGGCCAATGCCGGCCGTGCGCAGCTTCAGGAGGGAGCGGAGAGCTATGATGCATTTCTCAGAAGCCTGAAGATGAAAGCGACTGTCAGAGAATTTGAACCGATCTGTTTTCAGCGTATTGCGCAATTGACCAATAAAAGCAGCCAGTTCAATCTGACCACACTTCGGTGCAGCGAAAGCGACATACAAAAAATGCAGGAGGCGGACGACTATCTCTGTCTGTATGGCAGGCTGGAGGATCAATTCGGTGATAACGGAATTGTGAGTGTTGTGGCAGGTCAGATCATCAAAAACGAACTACATATGCGGCTATGGCTGATGAGCTGCCGTGTACTTAAAAGAGATATGGAGTCGGCCATGTTGGACACATTGGTGCGTGACGCTCTGAAAATAGGCTTAGACCGTGTGATCGGCTATTATTATCCTACTTCCAAAAACAGCATGGTGAAGGATTTTTACGGAAGAATGGGATTTCAAAAGACAGATGAGGACAGCAGCGGCAATACGGTTTGGAAACTGACGCTGAAAGAGTATTCCTTCCGGCATCCGGCAATCGACATACGAAGATGACCGGTAACGGAGCCGGGTACGATTGTGATTTCACAAAAAAAACACCTCGCATTCCGTCTGACAGACGGAATGCGAGGTGCAACAGGCGGTAAACGATATCAGTAATTCATTTCTTTAAGGAATTCTTCGATGGCGGATTTGTTAGAAGCGTCAGTAAAAGGCACATAGACCAGGGTGTTCTCAATGTATTCCACCATTGAATACCTGCCACCGGTAGTTATGGTGCGCTTTGCGTAATTCTTTCCGGAAAAGGATGAGCCTGAATGAATACTGCCCTTCTGCTCTTCAATGACGTTGGAAAGATTGTTATAGAAGGTACTGGCGAATGTGGAGCTGTCAAGCACATAAAATTCGATCTGGAAGGCCTTGCCGTCAGGAATGCTTATGACCGCTTCCTTGACCTGAGGTGTATCCGTGAACTGCGAAAGAGCGTCTACCATGGAGTAGCCCTTTTTCTGGGAAATTTCCTTGAAGGTATTGAGGTCAGCAGGTGTTTTTGAGCAAGAGGCAAGCATGACGGTGACAAGGCCTACCGCAAGGAGCAGCGCAAAGATTCGTGATGTTTTTTTCATAATAATACTTCCTATCTTTTCAGTAGTAATGTTGAGTTTATTTTACTATAAATCATCTACTTTGTCAAGAATTAATAGGACAACTTTTTATTGCATTCACATCTAAAATACTTTATAATAAAATCAGCAAATCTATCGGAACGCAAGTAGGAGAAAAACGAATGAAACGCTTGGCAATTGTGGTTCCCTGTTACAACGAGGAAGAAATCTTTGAAAGGACAGCGGAACGGCTCAATGACCTTATCACGGATCTGATACAAAAGCACAAAATATCCTCTGACAGCTATATTCTGTTCGTTGATGACGGAAGCACAGACCGCACATGGGACCTGATGAAAGATGCTTATGTGTCGAATCCCCATATAGACGCGCTTGGTCTGGCGAGAAACGCCGGACAGCAAAACGCATTGATGGCGGGACTGGCCGCTGTGGAAAAGAAATGTGACATGGCGGTAAGCATCGACGCTGACTTGCAGGACGATATTGAAGTTATGGAAGAGATGATCGACAAATTCTATCAGGGCGCCGATGTGGTCTACGGCGTCAGAAACGACCGATCGACCGATACCTTATTCAAACGCTCCTCCGCCCGGCTTTTCTATTGGCTCATGAAGCGGCTTGGCACAAAGACGGTGAGCAATCATGCGGATTACCGTTTGATGAGCGCCGAGGTGCTTCATCAATTAATGCGGTACGGAGAAAGAAACATCTTTGTCAGAGGAATCGTCCCGATGATGGGTTTCCGGAGCGATGTCGTGTATTATGCACGTAAGCGCAGAACGGCCGGCAAAAGCAAATATTCGCTTGCCAGAATGATCTCCACCGCCTTTGAGGCGATTACTTCCTTCAGCATCAAACCGGTTTCATTGATTATGTTGACCGGAACGTTGATCGCTCTCTGTTCCTTTGCCGCTTTGCTCGCGCTGACGGTCTGTGCCGCCTGCGGAAAAAACATTTCGGAAGGAAAGTTCATTCTGACCTCGGTCTGGCTTCTGGGCGGAATGCAGCTTGCCGCCATAGGACTTGTAGGTGAATATGTGGGAAGAACGCACTTTGAAGCAAAACAACGTCCGAGATACCGGATTAAACAGGTTTTGAGCCACGACTTGATGTCATCAAAAGACCGTTGCCGGAACGGCTCATCGGAATTTTAACTAAAGGCAGGATACAGAATTATGTCAGGTAAAAAAAGCAAGAAAAAAACCTCCGTGCGGAAAAAGACGCTGCCCAATAAAACCGTCTCATCCCCTTTACTTGATTCGTTTTTTGAGAAGCATTCTCACACATGGCTGTGGCTGTCAGGACTGCTGCCTGTTGCCGGGCTGCTGATCATCTATATATGTATGGGAATTTACCCCTTCGGTGAAAAAACGGTTGCCAATGTGGATATGATGCAGCAATACATTCCTTTTTACGCCTCGCTCAAAAATGCCATATGGAACGGGAACGGACTGGAATACTCCTCGGTTCTCGGAATGGGCGGAAGCTATTGGGGATTGATCGGGTATTATCTGACCAGTCCTTTTGCGGCGCTGTCGCTGCTTGTCCCGAATGAGTATCTTCCGGACTACATGGAAGTGCAGGAAATCATCAAGGTCGGTCTTGCCGGAATGTCCTTTGCCTTTTTTGCGTGCAGGAAGTTCCGTCGCAAAGACATGACCGTGCCGCTGCTGTCAATTTGTTATGCCATGTCGGCGTTTTTTCTGACACATCTCTGCACCTTTATCTGGAGCGACTGTCTTGTGCTTCTGCCTCTGATTATTTGGGGACTGGAGGAATTGCTGCGAGGAAAAAAGCCGTGGCTGTATATTCTCTGTCTGTCGGCCGCCGGTATTTCCAATTACTACATCACACTCATGATCGGCATTTATCTGGTGCTTTACGCAGCGGTTTTTCTTTATTCCGAAGGAATGACAGCAGACCTTCACGCATTTATCATGAAAGGCCTCCGTTTTGTCGGATGCTCCCTGCTCAGTGTCGGAATCGCCGCCGGAATACTGCTGCCGTCGGCTCTGCTGGTGAGCGAATCCGGCAATGCTTCCGATGAGGCCGCTTCCGGCTTTTGGGCGATGAATCCGCTGCGGCTGCTGTCGCAGCTGATGTTTCATGCCGATGATCGTATTCTGGCCGACGACGCGCTTCCGCTGATCTACTGTTCCGTACTGGTCGGCGTCTGTCTGCCGCTGTTCTTTGTCTGCAAGGAAATATCCGTGCGTGTCAGAATTGCTTTTGGCTCGCTGGCGGGATTTCTCGCACTGTCGCTTTCGGTAAACGGGCTGAATTATCTCTGGCACGGAGCGCATATCCCTAACTATCTCCCTTATCGCTTTGCGTTTCTGCTGGTATTTACGTTATTGATCATGGCGGGAATGGTGATTGACAGGCTAGATTCCGTTTCGGCAATGACAATAGATTTTGTGCTGTTCGGATGGATGGCGGTGGCTGTGATAGCTTTTTTTGCCGAGGGAAGAAGCAATCCTGTCATGCTGGCAGGAACCATTATACTGGCGATAGGTTATTGCGCCCTGTTGGTGCTGCGTGCCGAGAAGAAGATACGGCCTGCCGCCGCCATGCTCGCAGTACTTGCGCTGACGGCTGCGGAATTGACTTCCGGCGGCGTGATGGCTTGGCAGGATCTTCGCCTGGAGTCGGAATATGCTGATCGGAATGAGTATCTATACGATGAACGCCATCTGAGTGAATTGACTGACAAGCTCACTGTCAGCGAAAGTGATGTCTGCCGAATAGGAGCGATCACGGAAGTTTCCATGAATATCAACGCTTTTATCGGGCAAGGCGGGTTGTCCTATTTCAGTTCCACCAATAACGGTGCGCTGATGGAGCTGCTTCATCAGGTGGGATACGATTGTGACGGCCGAGTCAATTACTATTATAAGAGCTTCACGCCGCTGATGGATTCGGTTCTGAATGTAAAGTATGTGATGTATCGTGAAAATGTAGGGAATCCGCCTTATCTTAAGGCGGCCGGATCTTCCGGCAGATATTTTGCCTACCGCAACACATTGTCGCTCCCCAGAGCGTTTGCCGTTTCAGACAGTCTGCTCGGATGGAATACCGCGCAGTCCAATCCCTTTGAAGTTCAGAATGATTTTGTGCGCAAAGCCGTTTCCGACAGTGATCTGACGGTGTATGAACCTTTACCCCTGATGCCCGGCTCCTCTCTGAACGGTGCGGAGTATCAGGACGGCTGCCTGAAAATCAGACAGGCGGGACGGGTGTCGCTCAACGCTGTATCACGGGAACGCCGCCACCTGTACGGATTTATCGACTGTGACGGCGCATCGGAAATTATCATCACAATAGGGGAAAGGCATTACTCTATCAGCGGCAAGGACGATTATATCATGGATTGGGGATGGTGGGAGCCGGATGAACAATTGACCGTCACCGTGGCTTCAGGAGAGCCTCTCACCGGAAGAATTTTTACTGCTTTGCTTAACGAAAAAGCACTGGAAAAAGGTATATCCCAATTGGCAGAGTCTCCTGCGGAATTCAGGGAATACTCCGAAACGAATATTGTCTGTGAAATCAATGCCAAAAAGGGCGAAATGCTTTTTACATCCATTCCCTTTGAAAAGGGCTGGCATGTGAGGGTCAACGGCAGACAGACCGATCCCGTGCGAATCGGCGGCGGTCTGACAGGCATTCCCTTGACCGAGGGAATCAACCGGGTGGAATTGAGCTATTCCGTGCGCGGACTGACGGCCGGAATCATTCTGTCTCTGATGAGCATCGCTGCCGCCGTCTGGATGTTGTTTGGGAAAGAATTATTACTCCGGCAACTAAATATTGATAATAAAAAGAAAAAAGCAAGCGCAGC
>CAMHJC010000049.1 GCA_946185345.1 uncultured Clostridia bacterium | reverse complement strand
TCATAATCCCATGTCTCGATCTTCTGGATCTCGTGAGAGGTGCGGAAGCCGTCGAAGAAATGGAGGAAAGGCACACGGCCCTTGATAGCGGCCAGATGAGCCACAGCGCCGAGGTCCATACATTCCTGAGGATTGTTGGAGCAGAGCATTGCGTAGCCGGTCTGACGGCAGGCGTAAACGTCGGAATGATCGCCGAAAATGGAGAGGGCGTGGAATGCCAGCGAACGTGCCGAAACATGAATGACGCCGGGGAGCAGCTCACCGGACATCTTGTACATGTTCGGAATCATAAGGAGCAGGCCCTGGGAAGCGGTGTAGGTAGTGGTGAGAGCACCAGCGGAAAGGGAGCCGTGTACGGCACCGGCGGCGCCGCCTTCGGACTGCATCTCGGTGACCTGCACTTCTCTGCCAAAGAGGTTCTTTCTGCCTGCTGCGGCATACTTGTCGGTTTCATCAGCCATTACGGAAGAAGGCGTGATGGGGTAAATGGCAGCAACGTCGGTAAACGCGTAGGATACGTGAGCCACGGCGTTGTTGCCGTCCATGGTTTTCATTTTTCTGGCCATGTTGTTATTTTCCTCCTTAAGGAATTTTTAAAAAAGATTTGAAATGCGATGCGTGCTTACAATGCGGCTCGGAGCGTAAGAGGGAAAACGCCTTTCGCCGTCTGCGGTCGGAGCCGCATTTTCAGCGCACACACCGCAGAAATCCATATTGTGACGTCTTGCGGACATCGCAATTCATCACCGTATATTTTAACACTATTTTATCGGTATGTAAAGCGCAAATCGTCTATTTTTTTTAAAATTAATGCCTTATTCAAATATACAACCGTTCTTTGTCAATATTTTACACTAAAATACGTCAGGATAACCACGCGCCAGGCGGTTGCGGCGCAAATGCGGCCCATCAAAAGCCGTCACCCGAGGATATCGCTATAGCAGTAATTCAGCACATCGTCGCACACGGCGAATACCGTATTGTCGTTGCGGACGCCGTCCGCTCCGGAAGTGATGACTACAACGCCGCTTTTATCGTTTAAGTCAAGCGCCATCAGCGAATAAATGCCGTAAGCGATGCCGTTGTGAAAATACATCTGGCGGTCGCCGACCAGTTTTTCGCATTTGCGCAGTCCGATGCACTGCGTGAAGTTCTTTTTTTCGGTTCGAACTGACCTGAAAGCATTTCCTCAATCGCCTTCTGAGAGAGATATTGTTCCCCTTGGTACTGGCCGTCATTAAGTAAAACGGTAAAAACGCGGGCGAGATCCTCCGCACTGATCAGCAGTCCCCCGGCCGTCAGATTATAGACGGTTCCCGGCTTGCCCGATTCCTGCGGAGCGCAAAGACTCTTGCGGCTGCGGCAGATATCCTGCCCGAGATAGCAGTCCGCAATCAGCGACTTGTCTTTGATTAATCCGGCAATAAAATATCTATCCATTTTTTCTTCAGCCGAGGGAAGGATTTTTTTGGTTTTTGCCTTTTGAGTATTCGCCTGACACATACGCTGGCGCATGTCTGATAACGACCTCCTTTTCCGTCAGTTCACAGCAGCTTTTTGCCACCCAGCCGGTCTTGCTGCCGGCGTATTTGACCTGATACCGGCTCTTGCTTTCCGATACGTATTCCAATTCCATGCCTTTTTTTGAATAATAACAGCTTTTCGGAATCGGCGCTGTCCTTTTTGCGCACATAGGTTCCCTGAATGGCCCTGACGTATTTTACGGTCACCTTTTCCTCCCGGACTTCAGGCGGCTGGGGGATGATTTCTTCGGAAGAAGTCTGATCCGACATTGTCACAGCATCGCCGTCCGATAGGGAAGATTGGCCTGTATCGGCCGTTTCGGGTATGTCGTGCGCCATGTATCCCGATTCATCCTCCGGGGCGTAAACCGAATTTCCCCCGAAATCTTCCCCGCTCTCTTTACGGGCATAAAATGTAAAACAGCCGGAACATAGGACGGCAACCGATATGACGGCGGCGGAAATGATCCGTGCGGTTTTTTTCATTGTAAAAATTCATGTAATACCTCCTGCCTTCCGGTGAAAACGCTTCGGAAGGTTTGTTTTTTCCCATCCGTTATCATTTATCTTACCATTAATGAACCGCAATTTCAACTGAAAATTAAGCGGAGGATGTATTTCCAAAAAAATTGATGGAATTGTTTTTCACGCTCCGGTATTGGTCTTGAAAACGCAAAAAATATATGATATAATTTTGTTGATAGGAATATTTTTATATAAAACAACGGAGGAAATCCCGCTTGAAATTTACTTTTAACCGCAAAGCCGCCTTTCTGTCGGCGCTCACGTTAATCTGGATGACCGTGATCTTTTTGTTTTCGGCGCAGAACGGCAGTGAATCCTCAGGGACAAGCGCCAGAATCGTCATGTTTTTTTGCGGTATTTTCGGATATGAACCTTCGCCCGGGGCATTCCGGACGCTGACCTTTATTGTCCGCAAAAGCGCCCATACGACCGAATTCGGCCTGCTCTCGCTGCTCTGGCTCGGAACCCTGCGCAGCGGTACGGACGGCTTCCGGTGGATCTATCCTGCCGCCTTCGCCGCATCGTCGGTTTTTGCCGCCACGGACGAAATGCATCAGCTCTTTGTCAGCGACCGCGCCGGCCAGGTGACCGACTGGATGATCGACAGCCTGGGAGCGCTGCTGTTTCTGGCGGCGGCATGGATCATCTCCCGTTCGGCCGCGCAAAAATCAGGCGCAAAGCGCTTACACAAATCGTAATATCCTGCGCGTATATTACATTTTGGAATAAATGCCGGGCGTTTCTGTCAATACTTCCGGTATTTGAAATATCTCATATTATATTATAATGAAAAGGATGATTGAAAAATGGCAATTCTCGTAACAGGCGGCGCCGGATTCATCGGCTCTCACACTTGTGTCGTGCTTCAGGAAGCGGGATACGACATTGTTGTGGTCGACAATTTCTCCAATTCCAAACCGGAAGCTCTCAGCCGCATCAAAAAAATCACCGGCAAAGATTTCAGATTTTACGAAGCCGATATTCTTGACGCCGAGGCAATGAACAAAATCTTTGAGGAAAACGACATTGAAGCCGTGATTCACTTCGCCGGCCTGAAAGCGGTAGGCGAATCGGTGGCAAAGCCGATCGAATATTATCACAACAACATCACCGGAAGCCTTGTGCTGTTTGACACCATGCGCCATCACGGCTGCAAGACCATCGTCTTCTCATCCTCCGCCACGGTCTACGGAATGAACAATATTCCGCCCTTTGTGGAGACCATGCCGCTTTCCACCACCAATCCCTACGGCTCCACCAAGCTCTTTATCGAGGATATCCTGCGGGACATCTGCGTTTCCGACCCGGATTGGAGCGTCATGCTGCTCAGATATTTCAATCCCATCGGCGCTCATCCGTCCGGCCTGATCGGAGAAAGCCCGAATGACATTCCCAACAATCTCTTTCCCTTCATCGCCAGTGTCGCCGTTGGCAGACTGGAAAAACTGGGCGTATTCGGCAACGATTATCCCACGGTGGACGGCACCGGCGTGAGAGATTACATTCACGTCATGGATCTGGCGGACGGTCACGTGAAGGCGCTGAAATACGCTCTGGAGCACAAAGGTGCGGAAGCGGTCAACCTCGGCACCGGCAGGGGAACCAGCGTATTGCAGGCGGTTGCCGCATTTGAAGCCGGCAGCGGAATGCCCGTGCCTTACGTCATCAAGCCGCGCAGACCGGGCGACATCGCCGAATGTTACGCCGACTGCACCAAGGCCAGAGAGCTGCTCGGCTGGGAGGCAAAGCTCAACATGGAGGACATGTGCCGCGACGGCTGGAATTTCATTAAAAACAATCCCAACGGCCTTTGATACTTCAACTGGTATCATAAAAAATAAACTGCCGTATCGATGGAAAAAAGGAGAAAAAATCCATCGATACGGCAGTTTAACTATGCAAAATGCCAGAAGCACATTGCAAGCATCATATGGAGATTGAGCATGTCAGGATTGACATACCAACGGGTCGGATTTTCAAAAGATAAATGCGCCAAAAAGAGATAACCGCCTGATTTTCCAAAATAAGCGGTTAACTCTCTATAACCATTTGATTCTATTATACCCTATCAAACGCTGTTTGTCAATTGTTTCTGCTCAAGAATTAAGATGTTTCTGAGGAAATGCTGATTCAGCTGTCACGACAGCGGACGCAGCCGGCGATTCAGCACCGCTAGGAGGCTCGCTTGAGCGGCGCGTGAATCGGCTTGATCGGCGTTTTCTGAATCATAAATAAAATTCTTTTTTCAATATTCATAAAAGTTTACATCTGATTTATGCTTTATTCACAAACTATTTGATGTTCTATTATAATTGATCGAAAAATTTTAAGAAAACACTTGCAATTCTATCAAACATGTGTTATGATGTTCTCGTGGTTTTGAAGAGGAGCGTCAAAGGCTCCGAATCAAAACAACCGATTTATTGAAAAGGTTTGCCAAAAATTAAGAGGGATTGGCAAATCCAAAAATTTTTTTTGGAGGTAACTACCATGAAAAGAAGAATCGCACTCGTTCTTGCATCTGCAATGCTGCTCACATCGGCAGTTGCAGGTCTCACAGCATGCAAAGACGAAAACGGCGACGGCGGAAACGCCAAAAAGGGTCATGTCTACTACCTGAACTTCAAGCCTGAAGTTGATAAGCAGTGGCAGGAGCTTGCTGCTAAGTACACCGAGAAGAACGGTGTTCAGGTTGACGTTGTCACCGCGGCAGACAGCAAGTATCAGGAAAAGCTCCAGACAGAAATGGGCAAGGAAGACGCTCCTACACTGTTCCAGATCGGCGGCGTCGGCGACCTCGAACAGTGGGATGAGTATCTCTACGATCTGACCGGTACCGATCCTTACAATGAGCTCAGCAGCAACACCATGGTGCTCAAGAACGCTGACGGCCAGGTCAAGGGTATGGCATACGTCGCAGAGAGCTTCGGTATCATCGTCCGCAAGGATCTGCTTGAGCAGTCCGGCCACACTCTCGAAGAAATCACCAACTTTGAGACACTGAAGGCAGTGGCAGAGGACATCACCGCCCGCAAGGATGAGCTGGGCTTCTCCGCTTTCACAACAGCCGCTCTTGGCTCAGGCAATGGCTGGAGACTTTCCAACCACCTTTCCAACATCCCGCTCTACTACGAGTTCAAGGATGACGGTCTCACCGCTGACAATCCTCCTGCATCCATCAAGGGTACCTACCTCGATCAGTACAGACAGATGGTTGATCTCTATCTGAACAACGCTACTGTTGAGCCTTCCGTCGCAACCGGTAACACCGTTGACGAAGCCCGCGCAGAGTTTGTTGAAGGCAAGGCTGTCTTCTTCCAGAACGGTAACTGGGAATACAACCTGGTCACCAAGGAAAAGGGCGACCTCAAAGACGAGCAGCTCGCTATGATCCCGATCTACATCGGCGCTCCCGGTGAAGAGAACCAGGGTATCTGCTCCGGTACAGAAGCATTCTGGGCAGTTAACGGCGATGTTGACGAAGCTGACATCAAGGCTACTCTTGACTTCATGACATGGCTTATGACTGACGAAGAGGCTACAACCACTCTGGCCACCGACATGGGCTTTGCCTGCCCGTTCAAGAAGGCCAAGACACCTCCGAACTACCTCGACAAGTTCAATGTTGAATCCATGGCAGCCGGCAAGGATGTCTGCACATGGGCATTCGCTGCACAGCCTTCCGCTAACTATCAGAACGAGCTTCAGTCCGCTCTTTCCGGATACGCTGCAAAGATGGATGACGCTTCTTGGGAAGCCGTCAAGGCAGCCTTCGTTGACAACTGGGCAGCAGAGTACGCAGCAGCTCACGAGGAGTAATCCTTAAAATATTCTATCCGGTTATCTGAGGGCAGTCTCTGCCTGATGACGACCATCACTAACTGACCTAAAGAAAGGGTGAACGGCATTGTCTTGCCCGTTCACCCTTTTTGTTGATTATCATTTCACTTTCCTCAGACAGGAGGTAACTGTATGGGAAAAACACTGAAAAAAAATCCTTTGTACCTGCTCATATTTATGATACCGACTGTGGCTGCATTCATCGTGGGATTTGTCTATCCGTTCGGAATGGGCATTTATCTCTCGCTTTGCAAGTTCAAGTCTCCCAAGCACATCGACTTTATCGGCCTGAGAAATTATGAGAAGATTTTTTCGGGCGGCACCCAAAGCGAGCGATTCCTTCAGTCATTCTGGTTCACCGCGTTTTTCGCCATTGTCTCCACTATACTGATCAACGTGCTTGCTTTCGCCATTGCGGTTCTTCTCACCAAAAATTTCGGCGGCACCACCCTTTTCCGTACCATATTCTTTATGCCGAACCTTCTTGGCGGCGTTTTGCTGGGTACCATCTGGAAAATCCTCATCAACGGCGTTCTGTCGGTTTACAAGGATTCTCTCACCAATAAGGGCATCTACGGTTTCACCGCACTGATTATCGTTTTGCTATGGCAGCAGATAGGCTACATGATGATTATTTACGTGGCCGGCCTTCAGGGCGTTTCAGACGACCTCAAGGAAGCGGCCAAAATCGACGGTGCGGACAGCAGGCAGATTCTCTTCAAGGTCACCATTCCGCTTGTCATGCCGTCCATCAGCATGTGTACATTCCTCACCCTGACCAACGGCTTCAAGCTCTTCGACCAGAACATCGCCATGACCGCCGGTCTTCCCAATCACAAAACCGAAATGCTGGCGCTCAATATCTACAATACATTCTACGGCACGCGCGGTCAGATGGGCTTTGCGCAGGCAAAGGCTGTCATATTCTTCCTGATCGTGGGACTGATTGCCATTCTCCAGCTCAAGATAACCCAGAGTAAGGAGGCTGACTGATTTTATGGAATCCACTAATAATGTAAAATCCGCTGACCAGATTAAGGTTAAGCGCAAAAAAAGCGATTATATATTAACCGTCGTCTTTTCCGTTATCTGTCTTTTCTGGGTATATCCTCTTTTCATGGTGTTCTACAACGCCTTCAAGAGAAGGGGGGATATCATCCCCTATCCGTTTGATCTGCCCAATGAAGAAAACTTTGTCGGTATCGACAACTTCGTACAGGCAGTCAGCAATTCCTCTACGGGCCTCGGCTTCATCGGCGCTCTGATCACCAGCTTGGTCATCACCGTGCTGTCGGTCGGATTGATACTGCTCTGCACGTCAATGTGCGCCTATTACGTCACCAGAGTCAAGACATGGTATACCGCTATTTTCTATTATCTCTGTCTTTTCTCCATGATCGTTCCTTTCCAGATGATCATGTATCCGCTCTCCATCCTCACAGACAGACTCAAGCTCAACAATCCGGTCAATATTTCCATCGTTTACCTCGGATTCGGCGCCGGTACGGCTCTCTTTATGTTTACCAACTTTCTGAAGGCGCTGCCGGCTGATATCGAGGAAGCTGCCATGATCGACGGCTGCGGCCCGATCAAGACCTTCTTCTATGTCGTCATGCCTATCATGAAGCCGACCATCATCTCGGTCGGTATTCTGGAGACGATGTGGATCTGGAACGACTTCCTGCTCCCCAGCCTTGTACTGGCCAAGGAATACAAGACCGTTCCGATCATCATTCAGTACTTTAACGCCGGCCGCGGCCAGACTGAATGGGGCGCCATCATGGCGAGCATGGTCATCACCATTACACCTATCGTTATTCTCTACTTCTGCCTGCAGAAGCACATCATCAAGGGCGTTCTCTCCGGCGCTGTCAAGGGTTGATATTTTCTCTTCCTTTGCACTGTCATCGGCAGTTACACCTATTCACAAACAAGAAAAACGCTCTCGCATTTGCCCTCAATAACCGGCGGGTGCAGGAGCGTTTTTTTCTGATTATCACCGACGGGGGAAGGAGCATCCATTATGTGCAGCGAAATCGAAAATGACGGTTTTTCAATTTCTTCGCCAATCGAAAACGACGAAGGCCGGCAGAACGTGGTTCCGTCAGCCGGACAGGACATGATGCGGAACATGATGCTCGGCATGGCACAGGAAATGATGCAGGGCGCCGACCGCGCAAGAGCCAGAAGCATTCAGGGAATGGCCGATACGCTCAGCGCCATGCGATTTGACAAGGAAGAAATCTGCCGGAAGCTCATGGAGACCTATTCCATCAGCCGGGAACAGGCCGAACAATTCATCCGGACAGATGATTAATGCGTTAATGCATTGCCTTAATATTGCACACGCAAGACCGCATGCGGATCAAAAGTCCCGCATACGGTCTTTTTATTGTGCGCAACGGAATACGGAAAATTATTAAAGAAAATCTAAAGAATTTCCCTCAACACTTGCAATCTTTTTTTCGGAATGATATAGTATTATCATCCAATCACAAATTAATAATAATCCTGTTACAAAAGGAGGGTATGACATCATGATACACGCAGAAAATCTCACAAAGCACTTCAAAAAGACCATCAAACAGCCCGGTCTGAAGGGAAGCGTGAAGTCGCTTTTCTGCCCGAAAACAGAAATTGTCAAGGCGGTAAACGGCATCTCATTTCATGTGGACAAAGGGGAGATTCTGGGCTTTATCGGGCCGAACGGCGCCGGAAAATCCACTGTCATCAAGATGCTTACCGGTATTCTCACACCTACAGGCGGCAGCTGCATCATCAACGGGCAGAATCCTCAGAAGAACCGCAAACGCTATGTAAAGGAAATCGGCGTTGTATTCGGACAGAGAACCCAGTTGTGGTGGGATCTGCCGCTCACCGAGACCTACACCGTCCTCAAGGAAATCTACGACATCGACGATGACCGCTACAAAAAGCAGATGAAGTTTCTCGATGAAGTGCTGGAGCTGACGCCCTTCATCAAATCGCCGGTGCGCACACTCTCGCTGGGTCAGCGCATGAGGGCGGACATCGCCGCCTCGCTTCTGCACAATCCCAAAGTGCTCTTCCTCGATGAACCCACCATAGGCCTTGATGTGGTGGTCAAGGACAATATCCGCAAGGCCATCACCTATATCAATCAGGAGGAGGACACCACCGTCATTCTCACCACGCACGACCTTGACGACATTTCCACCCTCTGCAAGCGAATCGTCATGATCGACCACGGCAAAAAGGTTTATGACGGCAGTCTGTATCATCTCAAACAGAAGTACGGACAGATGCGCGAGCTGGTATTTGAAACCGCTGACAAATCCGCCTCCGGCCTGCTGGATTATTCCGCGGCATTTGCCGACAAGGCGCTGGAGGAAGGCGATCTTTCGGTAAAGACCGAAGGCACGATGTTCACGGTGGACTTCAACACAGACAAAATTCCCGTCGAGCAAATGCTCAATTACACACTGAGCCAAACCCACGTCAAGGACGTCAACCTGAAGGACGCCGACATCGAGGAGATCATCCGGCGTCTGTACAAGGGTGAAGTTCAGGGTGAGAATGAAGAAGTGGCAGAAGCATGAATCCCATCTTGGTAGAAACCGGCCGGCTGATCATCACACGATTTGAGGAAAGCATGGCGCAGGCGGTTCACGAACTGTCAGTGGACGATAACAACCGCCGCTTTCAGTCCGACGAAGTATTTGAAACCGAAGCGGAGGCACGGGAGACTATTCAATACCTTGCGGCCAGTTACGGCAGCCTGGAGGCGCCGCAGGTCTACCCGGTCATTCTAAGGGAGCAGGGCTGCAACATCGGTCATGTGGAGCTGGTGCCTATGGGAAACGCCGAGGGCGAATGGGAAATCGGCTACCACATCGGGCAGCGCTTTACCCGCAAAGGATACGCCTGCGAAGCCGTGAAGGCGTTTCTGCCTGCCATTATGCGTCTTTACGGGCTGGATCACGTCATGGGCGTGTGCGTCGCTGAAAATCTCGCTTCACGCAGAGTGATGGAAAAATGCGGCTTCGTAAAGGAATTCGAGGGAATCGGACAGTATCACGGCGAGGACAAACCCATCTGCCGCTACCGTTTCACACTTTTTAACGGAGGAATGAACTCTATGAACGACTCTGTCAGAATCGAAACCAGACGCTTCACACCGTTGGAATACATTGAATTTTTAAAGCGCACCGACCTCGGCTCACAGTACCCGAAAGAGCGGTTTGAAGAAAGAATCGAAAAGCTGGTGGCCAATGTCTCCATCAGTCTCGCTGCGCTGAACGAAAACGGCGCCATCGTGGGAGCATTGCTCGGCCTGACCGATTTTGCCTACTGGCTTTATGTCACCGATCTCGGCGTAGACCGGCAATATACCCATCAGGGAATCGGCAGAAAACTAATGAAAGCCGCCCACGAGCTTGCGGGCGGCGAAAAGGACATTGCGGTTTATCTGATCGCCAATGAAAACGCCGTTCCCTTTTACGAAAAGCTGGGAATGAAGTTCGCTGATGACGTCATGCAATACAACAAAATCGAATGGACCGAATTCACGGTAGAGTAAACGGCAGAATCCGCAAAAATACGAAAAAATCACTCCTTGCGTTTGGCGCCGCAGTCGGGACAGAATCTGGTCGTGAGCGTGCGGCGGCAGTTGGAGCAGTACCACAGCTTCGGTTTATCCTCCGGCTGTGACGCAGGCTGAATTCCTGCCACGGGAGCGTTGACCGCTCTCACGACCGTGAAGCCTGCCTCGCCGCCGGTATTCTTTGCCGCTTCGGTCATGGCTTCCGCCTGCGCCCCGACCAGTGTTGCGGCCGCCATCGCCGGATCACGAAGCGTCTTGTTGCGCTGAATCGTCTGAATGGTGCGCCTGTCCTGATCATAAACGGTCAGGCTGTCAAAGGCAACGGAAACCACCTTAAAGCCGCGCAGAGAGACCCATTTTTCGGTCATACATTCGCTCACCGCACGGTTGATCCGATTCATTCTGCCGGGCATATCCGAAAGCCTGAGCGAACCCGCAAAGAGCTTGGCGGATGCTTCCATGACCGCCGTTCCGAATTCCGCCTGAAGCTGCGGAAGCACGTCACTGACCGACATGGTGCCTGCCGCACCCCTGAAGATTCTCTGGTAAAAGACCATCGGATCGGTTATCCGGAATGAAAATACGCCGCCTGCCATAGCGGTGGCGGTCAATTGCAGACCGATTTCCTCATCGGTCACACATATGGGAAAGCTCACCGAGAAGGGATTGCCCATATGCTCTTTCATGTCGAGATACAGAATGTACTGGTGTATCGCCACGTCGCCGCCAAAGCCGACTCTGCGGAAAATCTCCTTCCCTATTCCCTGGGCGCCGCCGCCGGAAAAGATGCTTGCGCTGCCGCCGTGGAAGATATGCTCGCCCGGCTGAGTGTACAGGCCGATCACCTTGCCCTGCTCGACGGCAATGGCGCTCTGTCCCTCATTGACCACAATCACCGAACCGTCGCTGATGACATCTTCGCTGCCTTTGGTGTTGGAACTGCGCTCACTGATGTGCTTGCGGCCCTTCTGGGCGAGAATTCCCTGAGGAATGCTGTCGCAGTAATACATCTCCAGCCACTGATCCGCCATCACGCCGCCGGTTGCGCCCGTGAATGCCTTGATGATGCCCATTTTTACTTTACCTCTTTCTTCCTGATGTTATTTCATCCGGCGATACAGTATCTGTAAACCGTATTCAGCTAAATACCGTTCCTTTCTGATATGGCATTATCGACATTCAGCTGCCGGAGTCATCAACCGCCTGATACTACTATTTTAAGTCATATTCGCCGCCGTGTCAACACGCACATGGGAGATTCATCCGAAAGCCGGGACAATCGGATGGCTCACCTTCGGAAAAACCGCCGGACACTTCACAACAGGAGGAATTCAGCCGTGAATTTCATAGAAGCTCTCAGGAGCGAAAATATCGACAGCATCAGACAGTTTCCCAAAGCCGACCTGCACAATCATTTTGTGCTGGGCGGCAACAGGGAAGATATTTTCCGCAGGACCGGACGAATGATCCGTCCCATCACCGAGCCGCTTGGCTCCATGCGGGAGATGGACGAGTGGAACGGCCGATACATCGGCGTGCATTTCAACAGTCCCGAGGGAAGGCGTTTTCTGATAGAATCCACCTTTATTCAGGCAAAGTACGACGGCGTGACCGTACTGGAAATCGGAGAGGACGTATGGGGACTGGCTGAATTTTTCAACAATGACGTCGGCGAGCTGATCTATGCGTTTCAGGAAATCAACCGGCGCATCGCCCCTGAAATCGAACTGCGCCTGCAAATCGGACTCTCCCGGCACTGTCCTGTGGATTATCTGGAGGACTGCCTGAGCCGTTTCTGGGGACGGAAGGAATTTTATTCCATTGACCTTTACGGGGACGAGACGGCCCAGCCAATCGGGAATTTCGTTCCGATTTACCGCAAGGCCGCCGACAACGGCCTTGTGCTGAAAGCGCATGTGGGCGAATGGGGAACGGCTCAGGACATAGTCGATGCCGTTCAGCTGCTGCATCTGAACGAGGTTCAGCACGGCATTGCGGCCGTTCAGGATGATTCCGCCATGGCGTATCTGTCTGAAAATCACATCAGACTCAATATCACGCCATCGAGCAATCTCCTTCTGGGCAGAGTGCCTGACATGGCGAGCCATCCCATCGGCCGGTTATACCGCAGCGGAATTGACGTGACCATCAATTCCGACGACCTGCTGCTGTTTGACTCCGATGTTTCCAAGGAATATCTGAGACTGTATCAATCCGGCTGCCTGACGGCGGAAGAACTGGACGACATACGAATCAACTCACTTAGGAGGAACTAACCATGAGACTCAGCGGAACCGTTTTTTCCAATACGCTGGAAATGGACACCTCCATTTCCATCATCACACCCAATCATCTGACGCAGGATCAGCCCTATAAGGTGGCCTACCTGCTGCACGGACTGTGCGGCAATTCAAGCAGCTGGCTGGATTATTCCCTGCTGCCTCTGTACGCCATGAACGGCAGCACCGTTTACATTCTGCCCGACGCGGCGAGAAGCTTTTACACCGACATGGCGCACGGCTTCCGCTACTTCACCTATATCACGGAGGAACTGCCGGCGATCTGCCGCAGCGTCTTTCATATTTCCGCCGAGAGAGAGAATACCGCCATTCTCGGCTGCTCCATGGGAGGATACGGCGCTCTGAGATGCGCTCTCACCAAGCCGGAGCAATACGGCATGTGCGGCGCCTTCTCATCAGGGTGCCTCTTTATCAAAGACAACATGGACTTCATCCGCTCGCAGGGCATGGAAGAAGCCTCCCGGATATTCGGCCGTCAGCTGCTCACGGATATTCCCGCCGCATTCGGCACCGGCCTCGAGTGGAAGCCGGATTACGAAATATCCGAGCTGGCCCGGAAGGCCAAGGAAAGCGGACTGCTTCCGAAGCTGTATCTCACCTGCGGCACGGAAGATCACTTTTATCCCGATCATGTTCAATTGACCAAGGTGCTGGACGAATACGGCATTGCATACAAATTTGACAGCTGGCAGGCAAAGCACGACCTTTACTACTTCAACGATGCGCTGAAAAAGGCCATCGACAAATTCGGGCTGTAAGAGCCTGTTCAGTATCTCCACGTGTGCGGATGGCGAAGTCAGATTTTTCGCCAGATGAAGCCAAAACCGCAGGCAATACTTTGTGTATTAACGAGGATTTTGGCAAAATATGACGGAAAAGATGCAAGCCAGACGTGCGTGGAGAGATACTGAACAGGCTCTAAGGAGCGTTTCAGGATGTATGACAGAAGCAGGAAGAAATTTCGCAGCTACCGCCGGGAATGCCGCCGCCTGCTCGGCTATGTGCAAAGCATCACCCCGAACTATCAGCCCGATGCGCCTTACCGCAACGAAACCATCAAGCTGTATGCCAATCTCTTCTTCCGGCCGAAAGGCAGAGACCGCAGGCAGCTTTTGCAGGCGCTTTTGATCAAAACGGAGGACATTGCCGCACACATTCCCGACGGCCTGCCCTTTTGCAGAGTTCTCCTTACGGTCTTCGAGGAGAATCCGGCCCGGTCGGAGATCATTCTCTTTTATGACGAGCGTGAATACAACACCTTCCGCATCCGGAAGGACATCCGTTATCAGAAATGGAGCGTCGTCAGCCGTCCGTCATTGGCGGAATCCATGGGACTGCGCACAACGCTTTCCGAGCAGTGCTGCCTGGAGGAAGTCAGAAATGAAGAGGACAATTACCGCCGCTGCATCTGGTTCTATGAACAATGAATCCCATAGGAAGGGAGTCTGAATCACACATTGAATCTATTGAAAAAAACAAGAAAATTTCTCAAAACATATCTGCCCTTTACCAGGGCCGGCATACAGATGGCGACCGCCTACCGAAGCAATTTCATCGCATGGTTCGCCGGCGAGCTGATGTACTGCTTCGTGATGTACTACGTGTGGCGCGCTGTGTTCAATTCATCGGGAAGCGGCACATTCAGCGGCTTTACCCTGATCGACATGACGGTGTTCCTCTTTGCCACCGCCATCACCAACAATATTACCGGCAGCGACGGCTCCTACGACGTCGGTGAGGAAATCAAGGACGGCAATATCGCCATGCGCCTGATCAAGCCGGTGAGCTTCAACTCCACCTTCCTCTTTACCGAGCTGGGCTGGAAGATTCTCTCCGCCTCGCTGCTCTTTGTGCCGATCATGACCGGCATTGAGGTTTACAAGTATTTCGCCTGCGGAAAGATCATGTTCAACGCCGCCGCCTTTGCGCTCTATCTGCTCAGCCTGCTTCTGAGCTACCTTTTCTCCTTCTACATGAATCTCTGCTTCGGCTTTATGGCGTTCTTCCTGAAGAATCTCTGGGGCTTCAACATGCTCAAAACAAGCATACTCAAATTCCTTTCCGGCGCGGTGATTCCGCTTGCCTTCATGCCGGCGGCTCTTCAGAAAACGCTGGAATGGCTGCCTTTTGCCTCGCTCAGCTACACGCCTGTCATGATTTACATGAACAAGTACACCGGCGCCGAAACAGTCCTGCGCCTCGGCATGCAGACCGTCTGGGTGATCTTCTTCTATCTGCTCTCCAGAATCATCCTCTCCGCCGCCATGCGTCATGTCACGGTACAGGGCGGATAAGAGAGCGCAGCTAAAAGCAGCATTCTGAAAGGAGGAACTCTTCATTGAAACTCAAAGAGATACTCAAAGAAACCCGCCGGGCGTTCCGGCTGTTCCGGATATTTGCGGCACAGCACCTCAAAAAGCTCATGGAATACAAGATCGACTTTGTCACAGGCGCCTTTGCCTTCCTGATCGAGCAGGTGGTCAATCTTGCCTTTCTCGCCGTGATATTCGGAGGAGTGGAGAGCCTGAAGGGCTGGGACTATTACGAAATACTATTTATCTACGGATTTTCGCTCTTTCCCAAAGGACTCGATCACCTGTTCTGCGACAATCTGTGGAACGTGAGCTACTGGATGATGCGCAAGGGCGAATTTGACAAATATCTCACCCGCCCGATCAATCCCCTGCTCACCGTCACCGTTGAGGTCTTTCAGGTGGACGCTCTGGGTGAACTGATTGTGGGCGTGGCTCTGATGATCTATTCACTGCGCCACATCGACCTGCCCTTTGTGTGGTACGATATTCCGGTTGCGCTGGTGACGATACTCTTCGGCATGCTGATATACACCTCCATCAAGATCATTTTTACCTCCATCGCCTTCTGGACCAAACGGAGCGGACATCTGCTGGAAATGGCGTATTCCATGAACAGCTTTTCCAAGTATCCCACCGGCATTTACAGCCGCACGGTGCGCAATTTTGTCACCTACGTGGTGCCTTACGCCTTCACCGCCTATTTTCCGGCGAGCTATCTGCTGCGGCACACCAATCCCTTTTTCAGCATATTCGGCACGGTAATCGCCGGATGTGTGCTGATGACAATCAGCCTGCTGATCTGGCACAAGGGATTATCCGTTTACGAAAGTGCCGGATCCTGATACTCCAATGCAAAAACCGGACACGGTTCTGACTGATCAAACTGATCACTGGCCAGAATGTGTCCGGTTTCTTTATTTTTCGGGAAAATAACCCGTCAGTAGCGGTATATCAGCTTCACCTGGCCTCTGTCAAGATCCTTTTCCACCAGGATGCCGCCGTTGGTGGCAATCTCATGCATGGTATTTCCCTCCGATCTGGATTCCATGCGGACATATACCTTACTGCCGAAAATATCCACCGATTCCACGGTCAGATAGCCGTCCTTCGGCCAGCCATCGGCAAACGGCTGAATTTCTTTCTTCTCCAGAATGCCGGCGCCGACTCCGCTGGTTTTGGTTATGCTGTAAACGGTATTGTCGGAGAAATAATAGGACAGCATCAATTCATCATAAGTGAGATAGTCGTCCGTCGTATTGACCTTTCCGTTTTTATCGACATAGAAAAGCGTTCCCAGATCATCGTCCTGACTGAAATCGAGCACTTCATAATCGCCGCCGTCGAGCCTTGCTCTGGCGATTCTGCTGGAGCCGAAGAAAAGGCCTGTTCCGGAAATAGTGCCGTAGGAGAAATAGACATACTCATTGTCGTCTATCACCGGATAGACCGCCTGACCCACCAAGGGTTCGGCGTATTCGTCGTAGACAGGCGTTTGGAAGCTGCCCAGCTTGGTTGATTCGGAGCCGTCGGGATTGGATCGGTACAAATCAACCGCTCTTTTTGACTCATTGTAGCTGATGTGATAAACAAATCCTTTGTGCATCCAGATGCTGTAATTCCGGCTGCCTTTTTTGACGAAGGCGGACTTGCCGCTCACGGTGTCAACCGTAACGTAATACCAGTCGTCCGGTTCCGCCGACATGGGATAATGCTCCGACACAAGCGTCCTGTTATCCGAGGAAAGGCCTATGATTTTGTCTCCGGTGGAGATTTTGGCGGCGTGTTTGCCGTCGAGGTCGCAGGAATAAATGATTCCTCCGTCAATGTCACACACCGTAAAGAATACCTTGTCATTGGCAACGGCGATCCTGCCCGCACCGTAATAGGTCATATCCCATTCGTTTTTCAGGCTTTCTGTGTCAAACAGCACCTTTTCCCGGCCGTCACTGAGGCGGATCAGCTTTGTGGCAATGCCTGCGCCGTCGGCGCCGGCTTGTTGCTTCCAATAATACAGCGCGTTCCTGTACGACACGACATCGCCCACAAGTTCATCTTCTCCGAAAATAATCTGCTCGATGATTTTGGCGTCGGTCTTTTCATACTCCTTTTTCGCCTCGGCCTCCACAGGAGGAATCATGCCGAAACAGGAAGTATAATCACACTCGTCGTACGGATTGCTCAGCAGGTAATAGATGCCCGATTTTTCAATGACTTTCCGGTCGGCCGCCTCAAGGGATTGCCGGAACGACGCTTTCAGTTGATTCT
Organism: uncultured Clostridia bacterium; assembly: GCA_946185345.1. GTDB lineage: Bacteria > Bacillota > Clostridia > Oscillospirales > Acutalibacteraceae > RUG762. The sequence goes on along the minus strand of CAMHJC010000049.1, from coordinate 1,705 downwards.
TTTCGCTGTCGCTTTTTCCGATATAGATGGATACAATGTCGATGCCGTTCTGACGGCAAATGTGGCACATCTTGAGATACAGATAGGTGCTCTGAGCCAGCTTGTTCCATGCCTCTTTGCTGTCAGGATGGCGCATCACCTCATTGCGGCAGTCGAGATACCACAGATAGGCTTCGGTCTGCATGGTCTGGGCGTACATCGCCAGCTGTTTTTTATCGGCATTGTCCATTCCCTTCTTCAGCAGCGGAATGTAATTGGATGCCAGATCCCAGCCCAGAACGATCAGGATGCCGGAGGAACCGAACAGCTTTTTTTCGATGTTGATCCCTGATCCGAGCGTCAGAACAGTGGCGCTGTTGTTATATAATGTCTTCCAAAGCGAATAACGGAGCATATCCTTCTCGAATTCCGATGAATTGACATAATGCTCCAGCGTTTGCAGTCCGTTCAAGGTCATGCATTCCGGGCCGTCCTCCAATCTGTCATCGGTAAATGAATTCATCACTTGAAGGGTTGTCTTATCCTGATTTTTGAGTTCCGTGTAGTAAGTGCCGAATTCAATGAACATGCCTGCCACGGAAATGGCCTTGTTCAGTTTATCATGGGAAAGAGTCTCGTTGGCTTTGCCGAAGATGTCTGAAAGCTCTTCGCTGGTCGCCTTACCGTCGGATGCCTTTTTCGAGGCTGTTTCGAGCGTTTTGCGGAACTGGTCCATCTCGGGAGAAGCCGCCGCCTGAGCTTTGACTCTCTCGAGCAGCTTGCTGATTTCTCCTTCCTTCCAGGCGAAATTCGATCCGAGCGTTTTGGCGTAATCTTCAATATCTCCGAAGGATTCCAGGGTGCGCACGCCAAAATCTATCTTTTTGGCGGTTTCCCTCATCTCCTCCTTGCTCGACGTGCAGATCAGCGTGGCAATGTCCTCGAGATATTTGGCCTCCATCGTGCTGTTGCTCAGGAAATTGGCATCCAGGTTAATCCAGCCGTTGAAGATATTGATCAGTTCACAGACGCCGATATCCCATTGGCCGACACCCAGATCCTTCATGATGTCAAAGGCATCTTCCCCGTGGCGCCCGCTGACCTCTGAATGTGTCCCCAGAACGCTCTCAGACGGAGATGTCACCGCCATACTGTCGATCAGATAGCCGCTGTCCAGCAGCCGGAGCACATAAACAAACGGCACCCAGAAGTCTTTTTCATTCTCCACGGCCTTGAAAGGCATGCTGTAGTCAAAGCTGAACTGTTGGCAGTTGATGTATTTGATCTCCTCCGAGCCGTCCCGGAAAAGAATCAGTCTTTGGGGAGATTTCCGGTACATCACCAGTTGACCTTCGCCGGCTTTGCACTCGTATCCGAATTTCTGCGCCAGCATCGAAGCGCTCACATAAACGCAGCCGTCCCTGACCATCATTTTCAGGTTTTCGGTTTTGTCTGCGTTAAAGAGCCTGACAGGCAGAATGCCGTACTGTTCATCGCTCTCCGCAAAAGCCGCAGGACATAAGCTCATTATCATCGCAAGCACCAGCAGCAGCGCGGTCAATCGTTTTGCTCTCACTGTAATCACTTCATCACTCCGTTCGTTTGATTCAGAATAAGGCAACACGGCTCAATTACATATCAGCGGTGCTGCCTTGGTATCAAATCGGATCAATCATCCTGTCATCCGGCCGTCATAGCCGGATCGGCAGGGTCATACTAATTTTCG
>CAMHJC010000048.1 GCA_946185345.1 uncultured Clostridia bacterium | reverse complement strand
CATGCCTTTGTTGATCTCATCCTGCATGATTTGCAGTTCCTGCTTATTCATTTCGTCGTAGGTAAGCTGATCACTTAATCTTTTAATCAGTTTCGGGCAGGAAAGATCTTTCAGATCATGGGAAACCTTGATCATTGCTTCGGCAAAAGCAAAACCGTGTGCAGATAAAAGAGAATTCAGTTGCAAATTGGCCACAGGCGTTTTGATTACCTGATAATCCGCATTAAGCGTTTGTAAAACATGTTCGACTTCTTCCAATGTATCGGTTGATTCGACTTCAACCTCCTGCGTTGTTACGCCGAGATTCCTTCGTTCCCAAAACGCGTCAATTACATTCATTGTTTTTCCTCCGTATACCCTGTAGAATCATACTGTAAATAATAGGCAGGCGCCCGTTAATGCGGCTGTTTTCCTCACGCCATTACAACGGTTCTGGTCAGCAGCGCCGGAAGATTGTAGCCGTCCCAGATCAGGTCAAAATCCATGGTCTTTCCCATGGGAACCACACGGTCTATGCCTTTTACGCCAGACAGGATCAGCGGAAGCAGCACATGACTGTCGCCGATATAGGCGATGGTCTGACACTTTTTGTCATCGCACAGCGCTCGGATATCTAAAATATCCTTGCAGTCGTATTCAAAAAAATAACCGCTGTTGTCACGGTAATCCATCAGTTTTTCATTGACAGCAGGCACGGAAACCCTGACAATCAGATTGTCCTCATGCTGCTGCACTTTCACGCCCGGCTCCGCAACGGCAATCAGATAGCTGCTGGTCAGCTTATTGACACCCTGAATGGACTGGAAGGTGTATTTCTGAGACACAAGCTTATGTTCCTTATCCCAGAATATCCTTTTTGCCTCTTCGATCTTACTGCCCGTCCAGACAATCACTCTCGGACTGGTGCAGGCATTCTGATCGGAGAAGAAGGTGTCGTTATAAAAATCCTCTGCGACTCTTGCCTTGTCCGTGATGGTAAGGTAAGTGTCGGAATCTATGACCGCCAGAGAATATCGGTCGGCAAAAGTGATTTCACCTGCTCTCGGGGGCAGCGGAGAATTCCTCAGCTCGGCAATGGTTCTGTCTCCGCCCCAAACGATACGCACGTCGGCCACCGAGCTGAAAAGATCGTTGATCTCCTTGTTCCTGCCGTAACGCGCCAGTAGCACATAGGGCTTCATTTCCTTGTGTGCTGCAAGCGCCTTATTGACCGCTTTTACAATCATAGTGACCTGCGGAAAGTCCTTGCTCGGCACTCTTACCACATTGGCGTTGCCGTTGAGAAGGCCGGCAACCATAGAGTAGGCGAAATTTACCGGCACATTGGACGGCGCAATATGAAAAGCGACGCCTTTGCCCAAATGAAGAGCATTGTCTTTGGCTTCAAAGCGTTCCTTGAGCCTGATGACAGAGGCCTTTCTGATCCAGAACGCAAATGTCACGACGTCAGAAAATGCCTTGGCAGCGCGGTCTTTCAGCAGTTCCTTTGAAACATCATTGAGAAAGCTGACAATCCGGTCATCAAACGGCACCATTGCCGGGACACAGGGAAGCTGAGATGCCAGTTCCGCATTGCCTGTGAGAAATTCAACCCTGTTCAGCACATCAGAATTTAGCTGCATATGTATCACTGCACCCTCTTATCTCAGCATTCTTAAGTCTGCCGTCAATTTTAAAGTATTTTCCCTTGCGTCCGCAGGGACAATCATCCTCGCCGAGAATCACGCCCTCGTCCTCCGTGAGCAGGCTGTGTCCGGGATAGGATTCCGGAATTGCGCTCACCACCTGAATGATGCCCTTTTCTCCGATCTCACACTCCGAAAAATCAATCGGTCGCCTTGTAATCACATCGGAAAAAACGCTCGCGTGAAGATGACCGCATTCACATTCCATATAAATACAGCCGGTCTGTTCCACCATACCGTAATAGTCGTGAATGTGAGTAAGACCGCAGGCGTCTTTCATTCTCCTGTGAAACTCGTCGTGACTGACTGCTTCGGAAATCAGCTTTTTCCAGCCGCCTCCGTGAATCAGAACGCCGCCTGACAGGTCAAAGGTAATGCCTTCGTCTTTCAATCTGAGCAATTCCTTGTAAAAATGCTGCCAGATCATGAAAGTAAAGCCAAAAAGCAATATTTTCTGCCCCTTGAATTTTTCAAGGAACTCCTGCACGGCCGCCACATCCAGCTTCATATCATCGTCGAGCGCATAGATTTTCTTTGCGCCGAAAATGGAAAAGCCGAGTATCCCGGCGCCGCGTGCGGAAAACATTGCCCTGTTTTTGACCACGCTGGGACAGTCAATGATAATCATCGGCATACGGCTTGAGCCGGTAAACTCGGACACGATCTTGACCATGGTTTTCTGCTGGTTGGAAGAAGTCGCCCTGTCCAGAAAAATCTTACTGACAGCCTGTCCGGTAGTGCCGGAAGAGGTCATTGTCTTCACAATTTCCTCATGCGGAACCGACTTAAGCTCCAGCTCCTTGAAAAGACGTACAGGCAGAAACGGAAGCTCTTTATAGCTGTGGACACTCGCAGCGTCAAAATTGATACTGTCAAGCATCTGCGCGTATTCCGGGCAATTGCGCCTATGAAGCTCTGTCAGCTCCACCAGACGTTCAGTGAGCATCTTCTCTTTTTGTTCTCTGCCAAGAGAATAGGGAGGTATGCTCAATATTTCATCAAATGTCATTTACTTCAACTCCTGCTCATGGCCGCAAGAATAATGGCTGCGATTTCGGTGTGAAACTGTCGTATAAAGAAATGATTTCCGTCAAAGCGGTGATAAACACATTCTCCGGGAAAATATTTCTTCCACAGCTTCATATCTTCAAAGCGTGTATCGGTTTCCGAATAGAACACATGTGCCGGAACAGCGGTTTTCAGGTTTAAATCCTCAAACCGGTACCTGCCAATGCAGGCATAGTCGGCACGGTACAGCGGAAGATAGGTTCTCCAGAAGCTCTTGTTGTGAACGAGTTGATCCGGCACGGCTCCGAAACGAATGGTTCGCAGCCTGGCCCATTCGTCCAGATCCTCTGCGGGAACGCTGAGAAATTCATCTTTCGTAATGGGTTCATGTGCTGCGAGAAATACACAGACAGGCGGTTTGATTTCCCGCCTGTCGATGATGCGTTTCAAAATTTCCACAAGGCTGATCGAGCCCATACTGTAGCCGAACAGCGCATAATCTCCGCCGCTCCAGCTGTTTTTCAGTTCCGTGTACAGATTATCGGCAAGCTCCGTGAAATCATGGTAGAACGGTTCCTTACGGCGACTGCCATGCCCCGCATATTCGGATTTTATCACATCGACTACGGGAAGATCTCCCTCAATAATGTCAAAAAAGCCTGCGTTTCCTCCCGCATAGGTGTAGCAGAAAAGCTGCGGTTTACTCTGCATAATACTTTTTCAGTTCCTTATACAATGTTTTGCCCGATTCATTCTTGGGTATCTGATCAATGACAATCACCTTGAACGCAGCCAGATTCAGCTTGGTCTTGGCGATCACAAAATCCCTGACTGTATCGGCGGATTTTTCGTCCGTAACAAATATATACATATGGTCGTCCACACCGTCGCTTGCCACTTCGATGCTGAACTGCCCTTTGATCATGCGGTCAATCTCATCAAGATTGACGCGGTTGCCGTAGATTTTGAGGAAGCGCTTTTTGCGTCCGACGATGTAGTAGAAGTGATCCTCGTCAAACTGCGCCATATCGCCCGTTTTAAGGATTCCTCCGCGCTCGTCGCCCTTGATCAGGTCTTCGCCGCAAACCGCATAACCCAGTGTAACATTCTTTCCCTCATAAACCAACTCGCCTGTCACATAAGGCTCGGTGATTTCATGGTCGTCGGCGTCCACCAGGCGGAATGTTCCTCCGGGAATCGGGATGCCCATGGAACCTTTCTTTTCAACGGCTTTTTCAGGGGGGAGATATCCCATACGCGAAGTCGCTTCCGCCGCTCCGTACATGACAACGAAATGCTTGCCCTGCTCCGCTGCGTACTGCGCAAACTTCTCGTGAAGCTCCGGGGTGATCTTGCCGCCGGCCTGCGTCATAGTGCGAAGGCTCGGCAGCTTCATTCTGTAAAAACGGAGCTTGTCGAGCATTTCATAGGTATAAGGAACGCCGCCGAAGGAGGTTGCCTCTGCTTCTTTAAAGAAGCTCCAGAATTCCTTTTGCATGAGTCCCTTGTCGGTCATAAGGAGTGTGGCACCCACCAGATAATGGGAGTTGATGATCGACAGTCCATACACATAATTCATCGGAAGTGTCGTGATCGGGCGCTCCGATGAATCGAGTTTCAGATAATCTGCGATGGAAGAGGCATTGTCCAGGAGATTGGCGTAGGACTGCCTGACAAACTTGGGAGAACCTGTAGAGCCTGACGTGGTGATAAGCAATCCCAGTTCAGGATAAAGAGGGTATTCCTTATCATATCCGGTTTTGATCAGGCAATAATCAAATGAAGAATAAATGATCTTCCCGTCATCAAACTGCTCCGCCTGATCTTCCGGAACCCAGAGATAAGCCGGCTGATATTCCGTAAGCAGATTCTGAAGCAGTGAGTCGTCCAGATGACTGCTGAGCTGAACGGACACAATTCCGTTATTGACAAAGCCGACGTAGCCTATCAGAGAGCCTATTTCATTGCGGCACAGCGAAAAAACGAGGCAGCGTCTGCCAACTGCCTCGGCAAGGCGGTTGGCTTCCTCATTGAGTTCACTGTATGTAAGCTGTCTGCCGAACTCGTCCTTGACCGCAATATGATCAGCAAACTGTGTCAGATTCCACATTTTACCCATCAGAATTCCACTCCGTAATCCGCTTTTGAGAGGATTTCCTTACCTTTTTCATAAGAGCTGAGATCAATAATGTCATCCGTGTCCATCATGATGTCAAAAGCGTCTTCAAGCGCGGCAATCAGGCTCATATGACCGACAGAATCCCAGGCTTCGATGTCCTGATATTTCAGATTCGCAAGCTGATCCTCTGTAATTTCAAAAGTGGTTGTGAATGCCTCGTTGTATTTTTCCAGATTTGTCATTTTAAAATACCTCCAAAATTATTTTGTATTGATAGTATTCCGCACCACATATTGCGGTGCATTGTTGATGCAGATAAAGATTCTGCCGACATATTCGCCGATGACTCCAAGCAAAAGCATGATGATTCCGCTGGAGAACAGCATTACGGCCATTGTCGAGCTCCATCCGGCAGAAACGGCAGGATGGATGAATTTATTGATGACAATATAGAGTCCATAAATAAATCCTATGATGGAAAAAAGGACGCCGGTAATCAGGGAGACTCTCAGGGGCTTTACGGAAAAATTGGTCAATCCGTTGGAAAAAAGCGATAAAGACTTAAAGAAAGTAAAGCCTGTCCCGTTGTCATCGGCGCGTTCACGCTGCTCCATGGCAACGGAAATCACTCGTTTGGTTACTCTCAATATCAGACCTTCCAAAAAGGGATAGGGATTTTTATAGTTGATAACTTCATCGACGACAAACCTTTTCAATACGTTCAGGTTTTCAAATCTTAATCCCTTTGGTTTATCGAGCATTACCTCTGAAATGAAGAGATTGAAATTGCTTCCGATTTTTTTCCAGGCGACTTCTTTTTTGACAAAATACTCTGCTGTTGCGACGTCACACATATCCGCTTCTACCGGATCTAACAATTCCCACAGATGATCCACCGGCGACTGATAGTCATCATCCAGATTGATGACGTAATCTCCGTTGACATAAGAATAGCCGGCCATCACGGCGGAGTGTTTTCCCATGTTCTTTGCTAAATTGACGACCTTAATTTTTTGATTATGCAGCGCCATTTTCTCAAGCACATGATACACATTGTCAGGAGAACAGTCGTTGACAGCGATTATTTCGTAATCATAACCGTCCTTTTGGGAAACGGTTGCGATTATCTCGTCAATCACTTTTTCAATTGTCTTCTCGCTACGATAGCAAGGAATCACAAAACTGAGTAAAGGCATTGGTAGTTATCCTCTCTAGAGTGATTTTGCAGCTATTTTATATTTTCGTATGCAACAGTAGCGTTACATATTCTACCATATAAAAAATACAAAATCAATGGTTTTTTATGTGAAAAATAAATTACTTAAGAATTAGTTGAATGAAATAAGAGCATTTTTTAAGAAAATGCATTATTTTGAACCGATTATCTATACTGAATTTCAACGATGACAGGCTTCGGCTTTCTTTTTTTGCCTGAAACCGCCAGACAGTAAAATGCGGCCGGTAGTAAAAGGAAAACCGCCGGGAACGGCGGTGAAGGAACTAAATTAATAGAAAAACAGAATAAATCATCTTCCACAGCCACATCCGTTGGCGCAGTTGCGCGGACATAAGCACGATGATAGGCGAGCCCTTGCCAAAGGAGCGGCAAGGACTCGCATTTGACGGAACGATGCGTGTATAAAAAACATGATGATATTTTCCGCTTATTCCGCTGATTCGTTCAGCGGCCTGCGTCTGCAAGCGACATACACGCCGCCGGAAGCGGCCGCAATCAGGAGCGCAATGCAGAGCCACGTCGGAAGTCCGCTTTCGCCTGTGGCAGGGGAAGAAGCTCCTCCGGCGCTTGTCACCCTGAAGTCAGTCCCTACGGACGTAAAGGTGAATTGCACTCTGAGCGTGTGCCGGCCATCGCTGAGGGAATTCAGATAGTCGGGGGAGAGTGTGATTCTTGCGCTTCCGGACTCGGCGAGGTAATCGGTGCCAAGGTTGAGCTCCTTGCCGTCCACATAGATTTTCTCGAAATTCGGGAAGGCCAGAAGGTCCTGTATTTCGTCCGGATTCTTGACCACAAAGAGCATACCGTCGGTGCTGCCCTTTTTCCAGCTGTTCTGACTGTCGGATGTAAAACACAGTTCATTCAGTTGGACGGAAGCGGTGTGGCTCCTGTCGTTCACGCATGTGTAAACGATTGTCTTTAAGTTACCGTCGATAACGCCATTTTTATAATCCCAGTCGTGCGCATCGGGGTCAATGGCCATTTCCTCCGTTTCGATGTGGCTCGGGTTAATGAGGCAGGTGCGGGTACGGCTGCCGGCGGCGGCACAGGTGGGTTGCCGGATGATATCCCATTTGCTCCAGTTATGTGCGTCGGGGACAATGGGGATTTCTTCCGTCTCGGTGTGACTCGGGTCATTGAGACAGGTGCGGGTACGGCTGCCGGGAACGGTACAGGTGGGCTGCTGAGTGACAATCCATTCTCCCCAGTCGTGCGCCTCGGAGTCAATGGCCATTTCCTCTGTTTCGGTGTGGGTCGGGTCATTGAGACAGGTGCGGGACAGGATGCCGGGAACGGTACAGGTGGCTTTCCGGGAAACGACCCATTCATCCCAGTTATGCGCTTCGGGTGCAATGGGAATTTCTTCCGTTTCGGTGTGGAGAGAGTTGTTGAGGCAGGTGTGGGTACGGCTGCCGGGGGCGGAACAGGTGGGTTGTTGGGTGACATTCCAGCTGTCCCAACGGTGTCCGATATGAACGACCGCATTGCCGAAATAGGCGGAGGCGTTTTCTTCGGTAATTTTTTTGTCCAGGATGGTGAGTTCACACAGATAAATGTGTGTCGGGGATTTATGATAGGTGAAATCTCCTCCGTTCAATTCCGTCGTCTGAAAAACGACAGAGGTCAGATCGGTGCAGGCACGAAACGCATCCACGCTGATACTCCTCACTTTGCTCGGTATGACAAGAGAGGACACATGGGATAAACAATAGAAAGCATGATGTCCGATTGTTTCCAGGTTTTGGGAAAGGGTAACGGAAGACAGATTTTCACATTCAGAGAACGAATAACTTTTAATATAGGTGACACTGTCGGGAAGGGTAATGGAAGAAAGTGAATTGCATTTATAGAATCCACGCACGCCAATGGTTTTCAGACTGTTGGAAAAGGTAACGGAAGACAGATTTTCACATTCCGCAAACGCATAATCTTCTATGGTGGTGATGCTGTTGGCCATCACAATGGAGTTCAGCCCTTTGCAGTTGGCGAACGCACTACTGCCAATGCCTGTGATGGAACTTCCTTCGGCAAAGACCACCTTTTCAATATTATCAAATCCATTGCCGTTGGAAGGATTGAAGGCGTTGCTTGATATACTGCCGCTGCCGCTGATGGTCAGAACACCGTTTTCAAGCGTGTAGGAAGCATTCCGCCCGCATCCGCCTGCACTGAAACTGCGCACCGATTCGACCGATTTCTTTATCATTCTCAGATTCCCAGTGTCTGTCTCACTGTCGCCGGCTGCGACATCCAGACCTTCGGAATAATCGGTGTCGGTTGTATTGCGGTTGACGGAATCGCAATCGACCGGATCAAAGTTGACTGAATCACTGTTGCTTACGACGATCTCCTCCGCAGCACGGCTGTTGAAGAAAGGCACTGTACCGACGACCGTCAGCATGATGGCGAGCGACGCAATCCCGACACGGCAGAGCCGCTTCTGAGCGGGCTTCATACGCCTGCAACGCTCGGGAAGAGACACACAGCCAGATAATGGGTTGAATTTCATTCTGTAAAAGACTTCCTGATAATCAGATATGGGAAAACAGCTGTAAGATCATATGAAGTGACCCCTCTTGCCAATCGGGGGTATCTGTCATACTGCTGTCCGCAGAACATATGCATGTAACATTTGCACAATTAACGAACATCTGTTTTGATAATTATAACATAGGAGGGGATGAATGTCTATACGACAAATTACATAATGTTGCTTTACAAATAATTGCTGCGCTGACATATTATTCCTAATATTTTGATGCTTAGATTATGGCTTATTGATGATTTAGAGCTGTTCGGTACTCAAAGCCTTCTTGAGAATAATCCGTGTGAGGGGGTTATTGCATGCAAGTTTGATATAAAATTAACATAACAATACTTTAACAATCTGAATTAGAACAATAGTGGAAATATAATTGACTTGATTTGTTTATTGTGAAATACTAGTGATAGGATCAAAGGATTTGTCGGGATTTCTTCAGCCGAAGAAACGGCAGGGGAGTATCGACATTTCCCTCGTAAAATGCGGCTAATTAGAAAATAGGTGATTGTAAAACAAAAAAAAGCATAGCGCAGCGCCATAACTAGCGAGCGTATGCGAGCGTGAGGTCCAGGGGGCCACTGCTCCCTGGCGGGTCAAGGGCAGCGCCCCTCGCTGTAACGCACCATGATAAGCAACAGACCCGGGCGTTACAGATAGGGTAAAAGTAAAAAATTGGTCTTGCTCCGAATGGAGAAAAGCCTGCTTTTGCAAATTCTGTAAAGCCACCGATTTACGCTATTCCTACACTTTTACAATCACATAAAATTAGAAAATAAAAGGAGGATGGACAACATGAAACGCAAAAGAATTCGTCTGATGATCAGCCTTATGACGCTGCTGGCGCTTTGTCTGACAATGCCGGCCGGCTCCGTGTGGGCGGAGGGTGAGGAATATCTCTATGTTCCTGTCGAAATAAAAGATGTCGGAGGCAAATTGCCGGAGGAGACATCATTCCTTATTACATTGGCGCGGAGGGATGATGCCGATACGGTTTCTCCCCTTCCGGACCCCAACCAGATGACCCTGAAAATCGGTGAAACAGATAACTTCGTATTTGAACGCGCCGCATTCACCGAACCCGGCGATTATCTCTACACCGTTAAGCAGGAAAAAGCAACCGGCGACGACAATGTGATTACGGAGGACGTTACATATAATATCACCCTTCGTGTCGTCAAAGGTGACAGCGGACTCATCCCAGCCGTTGACATCCGTAAGGACGGAGAGACCGTCAAGCAGGAATCAGCCGTTTTCAGTAATAACGACAAGCGGGCCGTAAAAGAACAGTCGGGTCACGGCAATGGAAAAGGAGACCAAGGTAATGCCGGATTATTTCCACCTGGTACGGGCGAAGCATTCCCCTATTGGACGCTGGGATTGCTGGGGCTGTCCGCGGTGCTTGGCGCATGGGGCATCGGTCGCCATGTGAATACCGTATTGGCACGGAAGGAAGGAAATGAGCCATGATGGAACCAATGGAACATTCCGTCACTGACAATTCTGACGAAAGCACAGAAACGGCGGAGGTGACCCAAGACGCCGAAACGTCGGTGCCTTCGGAGAAAACCGCCGACGGAACGGCCTTGTCCGGCAAGAAAGCCAGGAAGCCGATTCCGTATGCGGCGGCCTTTCTGCTGCGTCTGGGAGTGACAGCGGCGGTGCTCTGGCTGCTGCTCACATTTGTGGTCGGCGTTTACGTTTGCCACACCAACGAGGCATATCCCATGATCAAGGACGGCGATCTGTGTCTCACCCTTCGTCCTAGTGTTCCCAAGACGGGGGATGCAGTGGTGTACCGGTCAGAGGGTGAAACGTGCTTCGGCCGGGTCGTGGCGCTTGAAGGCGACATCGTTGAAATCAGCGGCGAGGTGCTTCTTGTCAACGGTGAGAATGTCATGATTCCCGCCGTTTATCCTACCGACACGGAAGGCTCGTCGATTAATTTTCCCTATACCGTTCCGGAAGGATGTATCTTTATTCTCCATGATTTTCGGAGCGATACGACTGACAGCCGGACGTTGGGCGCTGTTCCCCTGAAGGACTGTCAGGGAAGCATCTTTTTTCTGATGCGCAGAAGAGGCATATAAAATCTGAAGGAGGTAATCCTTTTGAAAAAGAAAACCTTATTTGCGGCCTTTGCCGTAAGCGCCGCAATGTTTTTGATCGGCGCCGTTCCCGTTTGCGCTGCGAATGAGAAATACGCAGAGCTGCACGGCGATACCATTGTCATTCCGCACGAACTCGTTGTGGATAAGAACGCAACTACCGTTCACGACGCAAAATTCACTTTTTCCGTTGACGGATTCAGGAACACGGATGATCCTGACTACCTTTTCAAGGGACCGAACGGCGCATCTGTTACCGAAAGCCTTACTTATTCCGACGAGGATGTAGAAGGTGCTTCTGCCGAGGAAAACAGCGGCAAAAAAACGGTAAAAAAAGAGGTTGTATTGGATTTAAAAAACGTGAAATTCACTGATGTCGGCATTTACCGCTATGTCGTCACGCAGAATCTTGAAACGGGCAGCCATGTCACATGGGATTCTAATCCCCGTTATATAGATATTGCGGTCGTTGACGACGGCAACGACAAGCTGAAGGTTGATTCGGTTCTCTTCAGAACCGATCCCGAATCGTCTCCCTCAAAGACCGACCGCTTTACCAATTCCTATACGGCGAACACACTGACCGTCGCCATGCAGGTGGATGGCAATCAAAGCTCCCAGAATAAATTTTTTAAATTCACCGTTAAGCTGACCAAAAAAACAGGCGACGATCCGTCTGCCATAACGGATGTCACCCCCATCAAAGTTTCGGGACCGGAAAGCGGTCTTTCCTCCGTTTCCTCCGCAACGAGTTACGATGTAGAGGAAATCAATGCCGCCAACAGCATTACATCCATCACCTGCGAGGATCTTGCCAAAGGCCATGTTTTTTATCTTAGAGACGGCCAGAGCCTTGTTCTCGCCGACATTCCTGCGGGCTATGGCTACACCGTTACCGAAGTGCGCGAGGATTACCAACCTGCTGTTGCCGTGAGCGGCGATACTGTCTATGACAAAAAAACCGGCGTTCACGTAAACGACGGCGTGCTTACCGCCTACACAACCGTTACTTTCACCAGTAAACGTCAGGCGGATATTTCGACCGGCGTGATGGTTGCTGTTGCGGTACCCGCTCTGCTTCTGCTGACCGGTGTGGTCGGCGCGGGTGTCATTCTTTCGCACAAGAGAAAGGGGCGGCAATGACCCGTATGTCGCCAAAATCCGCCGCTGCGTGGCATCCCTTCTGGCGGACGCTCTGCAATGGATTTGACGGACTGCTGCTGACGGGATTCCTCCTGCTGATACTTGTTTCAGGCTACTGTCTGTACGACAGCCTTTACGTCTACACCCACACCCTCGACTCGTTGGAAATCGCCCGGTACAGGCCAACCGGCGAGGACGGCGAAAGCGAAACGTCTCCTATTACCGACGAGATGGTGGGATGGATTACCCTTGACGGCACCAATATTGACTATCCCGTCATGCAAGGGGAGGATAATTCGGTATTCCTCAACAAGGATCCCTTTGGGCAGTTTTCGCTCTCGGGCAGCATTTTTATGGACAGCCGCAACAGTCCGGCTTTCGACGATGAATATTCCATTATTTACGGTCATCATATGGCCTACGGCAAAATGTTCGGCGCCCTCGACAGCTATCTGGATGAGAACTATGCCCGCTGCCACGCCTCCGGCGTACTGCTCATCGGAAAAGACGGCGCCGAAAAACGTGATCTTTCTGTATTTGCCGTGGCGCAGGCCAGTGCGAAGGAACGGACGCTCTTTCAACCCGGCCCGGCCAAAAAGGTGATGCGTTTCCTTGCTTCAAACGACGCAATGATTCTCTATGAGCCTGCCGGGCGCATCATTGCGCTCACAACCTGTGCGGAATCCTCCGTCGATGCGCGCATTCTCGTATTTTGTGAAATCAGACAATGACAGATCTTTTGACAGACAGCAATTTTGAGTAAGGAGTGAGTACTGTGCTTCGCTGTAAACCAAAAAAACATATCAGCCTTGTGTTGACGATAGTGCTGCTGGTCGCATTAATGTTACAGAATCTTGTTACGATTCCACAATACATTGCGTCCGTGTCGGCGTCTGTGTCAACTACGGATATCTCCGCTGAAGAACAGGGCGCAGAGGAAAATGTGCCTGGCGCTTCACCGGATGAACCCGGCGCATTGGAGGACGGAGCGCAAAAGGGTGCGAATGATCAGGTAGATATTCCGTTCAAGGCACCGCTGCGCCAGTTTATCGCCAATACATTTCCCTACACAACCACCGCAGGTCAATCCAAAACATTTGCGGAACTGTTCTCCGAACTGGGCATCAGCAATTCAGTGGATGATATTCAATCGGTCAGTCCGACATCCAATGACAAATTGGGACTTGACGTGACGGGAGGAAAAATCACACCCAAGCGCTACGGCACCGTTGAAATGGTGAATTTCAATTTCAAAGACGGCACGGGTATTCAGGTGGAATTTACCGACAGCAGCTTTGTCAGGAATATCGAACCTCTCTGCACCGGCGTCAAGCTGCTTGTCAACGGCAAGTATTATTCGGCGGACGATGCGGGCGCAACCATTTCGGTCAGCGGCAAAAAATATTATGACCTGATGGTTGACTTTGCGGAGACTCCCGATCTGCAGTTTTCCAATTATAAAACGCTTTATTATGATCTGCCGCAAGGATTCCGTCTGCCTGCCGATTTCAACGAGACTAACCATACGGTCGATATTGCGATGGGACCCAACGGCAAGCTCAAAGGAAACACGGTGACTTTCGAGCGCGGTTCCACGCAGGACAGAATCTATATTAAATGGAATCAGGATGACCCAAAAACATTTGCGGCCTTCTGCGAATCAATGAGCACAAAATTCACATTGGTGCTTTCCGGTTTGCTCGACCCGAACGGTGGAAAGCTGATCTTTGAAACCGGTAAGGAACTCACGCTGGAAAAAGAAGACCTGCATAATGCCACCATCAGCAAAGAGGCCTCCTATTTGCCTGGCTCCAATCCAAAGATTTTTTATGATCTCGTTCTTACATCCGACGGAAGCACCCAGGATCTGGTGCTGACTGACGTGATGGGACGTGCGCTGAAAAAAGCGGAAGAAGTATCCATCGAGTATCAGGCGGACGCAAACGCAACCACTCCGTTGACCAATGAGCAGAAGCCTTATATTCATTACAATGAAAAGGGCAAACTGGTGATAAAATGTCCTAAACTGAATGACGGTGACGTTGTTACCGTCCGGTATACCTGCCAGGTTGACTGTGAACAGATTGAGCAGAGCGGTCACGCCACAGAAGAAGAAACCGGCAACACCGCCACGATAGTCGGTGATGACGACCCCAGCGACAATGTGGCGCAGGCGCATGTCACCAACGTGACTTTCGGGGACATCAACAAAATCTCCGAGGGCAAGATGAATTATAAACAGGACGGTTATCAGTATGCGGTCATCAACTGGTATGCCGAAACCAATTTTCAGGCGGCGCTCAATCTGGCCGGTACGTTTCTGACAGATAAAATGGGGGATTATTCCGAAATTTCTGTCTACCACGGCGACGGCGTCAAGATCGAATGCCGGAATAGAAAGAATGAGTTAGTGGAAACACGCAGCCTCACATGGGAGGATCTCGGCATTGATCCTGCGACCGATAAGTCATGGACCTACCATATTCCCGAGGATGATCCGATATATGAGTACAGAGTGAGATACCAGACCCGCGTTCTGCGTGACGGACTGGAAAATCAGATTCTTGTGACCAACACTGTTACAGGCAAATGCGGTACGGCAACGGGCATGGAGCCGGTGGATCCTCTGGGGCCTTCAGGCTTTGCCATTTCCAAATCGGTTTCCGACCTGAAGTATGACCACGCGACGTGGAACGTCAATCTGTCTGTATCCGGCGAAGAAAATCTTGATAACCGGATCAAAGTAGTGGAATACGCAAGCAGAAACAGTGAAGGATTACCCAGACTTTGGATTCCACTATACACCGACAACAAGGGACAGGAGCAGGGCAGCATCAATATTTCTGAATGGCTGGAAACGCTGGTAGTCTCCGGTCTCATGCCGAACGAGCAGTTCCGGCTGGAATACAAGTATAATGACTGCATTTCCTATACGAACGGCAGAACGGAGACCCTTGTGATTGATTCCAATAATGCCGCCTATGCCACTCGGTCGGGCGATACCGTTACGGTCACCGGATTCCCTTATTCACCGGGATATCGGTATGAAGCCAATTATTTATCCATCAGTTTCTACAAGGACGATTCGAAGGATGTAAACGGCAACTTTGCCAATCAGGGACTGAACCTGCCGGCAGAGCCGGATCCGCTTCCCAAGGATTATCTATCCAAGCGCTCAATCGACATTAAGATGACCACTCGCTTCGATGACAGATGGGTCAACACTGTGCGCAAATACAGCGAGGAGATCACCAAACCGGATACCAACTCCGATTATCCTACCGATAAATATACCCATACCAACTGGGTCAAGGTTTTCGGGGAAAATGAATATCCCAAGGCCAGTGACGACGCCTACTTCATTACGCATCCCATCAATCTTTATAAGCGCCTTCTGAACAGCGGAACGGCGACATCCCGCAATCCTCTCGCCACGGATGAAAAAGGCGATCCCATACTCACCAATACCGGCGAGCCAATCTACTATCCGGTCTATCAATATTATGTCGCTGTCAACGGCGTCAGCTCGGATGATCCGCTTGTGATAGAGGATTCCTTCGACACATCGCTGTTTACGCTTTTTGACGCCTCGAAGTTCCATTGTGTCAGAAAGAAAAACGGAAATGTATATGATGGCATCGACTGCTATGTGCAGGTGGAAGGGTATGAAACGGAGCAGGACGATGTAAACGAAAGATATCCCGATCACGCATGGATCAACTGGCTCTATCCGACATTTGCCGGTCAAAACGATATCCGGAATGCGACTCCCAGCGAAACATACGGAAAAGCCCTCCGCATTTATGAAGATACCATCGGCGGTGTGGAGGCTACCGGCGAACAGCGCAGGACGATTCGCGGTGCTAACAATACGAATGAGCAGGGATTCCGTGTGATGGAGAGCGACCATATGCTGGTGGAGGAAACTGCCACCGGCGCCCGGTTCACTTTCAAGGATATGAACTTCTTTAAGAAGGACAACGGCAATTACTACCCATTCTATGTGGTGAATTACTACCTGATGCCGCGCAATCTGAAGGCGATTGCGGAGCTGGAGCGCATGGTGATAGACAACGGCAACAATCCTGCCGCGTTTTCGAATACGGCAAGCTGCCGCGGCAATACGGCCTCCGCCATTGCCTACTATACGAAAAAGAACAGCCTCAAGCCGGTCACAAAGAATTACACCTACGATGAGGAATATTCAACCGAATTGCAGCCGAGGTATAATTTTTCCATAGACATCAATCCTTACCGACTGAAAATGAATGAAGGCGGTGAAATGACAGTCAAGGATGTGTATTCCGATACACTGTCGGTTGACTACGAAAGCATCAGCTTTGTCACCGATCCGCCGGAAGCTGTCAATCAGATTCACTACGATTATCGCGGCAATACCGGTTATTTCTACATACCCGATGAAACGCACGTCATCATTACATACCGAGCCGCCGTCGTGAGGAAGGAGGACAGCACAACCAATACCGTTTCCTTCAGCAACAATGTTTCGGTGCTGGGTTACAGTTCGGGTGTCGAGGAGAGTACCGAGATCAGCTCCAGTTCCCACGGACAGGCTGAGAATGCCTCCCTGATGCTGTTCAAATACTGTTCCGGTCATATGGAAAAAGGACTGAACGGCGCCAAATTCCAGCTGTATCAGGCTGTAACCGATGAACAGGGTAATTTGCAGTATGATTCTAACAATAAACTCATAAAAACTCCGATGAAAGGACTCGATGGCAAGGATATTGTGTTTGAGTCCGGAAAAAGCGGAAAAGACGGCTATGTTCAGATCAAGCTGACCGCAGATGATCACGGGCAGAACCTGAAAACCGGCAAAACCTATGTCCTGTGTGAAAAAGAGGCGCCGTCGGGATTTTCCAAAGACGAGATAGAATATCGGTTTACCATCAACAAGGACGGTACGGTCAATTACGATGATTACCATTACCTTGACGGCGATGTGCTGAAAATCCGCAACACTCCGGAAGCCGTGGATTTCATAGTTACCAAGGAAGTCAAGGGCAATGTAACACTGACATCCGAGGATAAGGAAAATATCGAATTCAAACTGGAAAAATGGAATACGCAAACGAAAGCATGGGAGGTTTATATTCCTGCGGGTGAAACCGTAAGCTCCTACAGCGGAATCCCTTATTCAGCATTTACGGATTCCCAGTATACCTTCAGCGGTCTGACGCAGGGCAAGTACAGGCTTATCGAATCCGATGAAGAAGGCAAGGTAAGGGCGGCGCATACCGGTTCCCGTTTTTCCGCCAGTATGCTGATGGATGACAATGTCGGCTGCTCCGTTTCGGATACGAATTCGACGACCTGTAACAGCATACAAATTGAATTTGACATCACTCAGGCGCAGCTGCAAAGCGCCAATCCTCGCACGGTAAAAGTCACCAATACCTATTCGGTGGCCACTGTGGACAAGAAGGTCATCAAGCGCTGGTACAATGCCGATGGCACAACGGAAATCAACTGGCCGACGGGTCTGAAGGTGCAGCTGGATATCTATCGCTATGAACCGGCCACCGGCCAGACGGAAGGAAGTGTCGTTCAGAGCATCACGCTCGACGGCGTGGCAGACCAAAACGGCGAGTTCATTCCGGGACAGGCAACCTTCCTTAATCTTCCCCAGAAAAAGGAAGTCGTTAAAGACGGAGTAACCACACTGGAAAATCAGATTTACGCTGTCAAGGAAGCTTCCACATTTAATGGTTACCAGCCTGAAAACAATGACCCTGTCAAGGCTTTCTATAACACATCAACCAGTCAGTCGACCGACAGTCTTACCTTTAAAAACATCAAGCAATCCACTTCCTTCAGTGTCAAAAAGGTATGGACTCCCGAAAAACCGGCCAATCCCAGTGCCACCTTCCGCCTTTTCTACTATACGGGAACCGATGTTTCCAAGGCGAAGATGGTAGAGGATATGGATCTGCCCCGTCCGGACCCGTCTTCCACTCATCATCTGTCGGAAGAAGAAAAATGGACGGCAGTCTTTGAAAATCTCCCATCGGTCAATGACCAGGATGTTCCGCTCAATTACATTGCCAAGGAAATCAGCTGCACGCCCGGTTATGAAGCGTCCTACGCCGGAAACGGCTCCTTTGCGGTGAATGAGGGAGTCATCACCAACAAACCCGCCAAGACCGATTTCAATGTCACGGTACAGTGGGAACAGCTTTCCGGAGACGAATGGCCCAAAGGCATCAAACTCAATCTGCCTCTCCGCCGCCGTCCGAAGGGCGTAACGGATCCCGAAACGGGAGAACCGGCAGGACCCGATGATCATTTCAGGATGACACTTTCACTGCCCGGCACCGAGACGGATCTTGTTGAAACACAGAGTAATGAATTGGGAACGGATCCTGAGGAAAAATACACCGTTAAACGCAAGAAACGCAGCGCGGTCAAATATCAGCTTGAGGTGGAAGAACTCGATAAATTCTACACGGATGAGAATGGCAATCTGGTGGAATGGGAGTATTACGTCGAGCAGGTTGTATATTTGAATGGCAGCAGCGTTTATCAGGTATCGGATGTCTCGACCTCCTATGCCAATCACAACAGAGCGCCTCTGGACGGACTTGCCACCAACAGAGGTCTGATCACCAACAGACTTCCCACAGGTTCGCTGTTGGTGAGCAAGCATGTGGAGGGTACATTTGCAAGCCACTACAAGTACTTCAACTTTAAGATCATTCTCGGAAGCGCTAATGCGCCTGTGAATGGCGCTATCCCCTGCCAGATACGGTCGGATCATTCCGATACGGACAATATTACAGTGACATTTACCAACGGTGAGGCTAATGTCAAGCTCAGGCACGGAGAGACACTCGTCATTCCCAATCTCACGCTCGGAACGCCGTATTCCATCACGGAAACCACCGTTTCAGGCTATTCACCCACCGTCACTGACGATGCCGGCAGAGTGGAAAACAGCAACACCGTTTCAGGCGAGGTCAGCAACAACGCCTCTGCCGGAGAAAATCAGGAAATCACCGTTTCCTTCCTCAACAAACGCAACGGTACCGTGGATACCGGAGTTACCGTCGGCTTGACCGGCGCAGGTGTAGTGCTGCTGCTGTCTGTAGGTGCCTTCCTGCTGCTGCTCCGCAAAAAGGCGAAGACGCATCAGGAGGCCGATGAGGGATAAACCCAACAACGACTGTACAGAAGAAGCGATTTTTCTGTACAGTCGTTTTGTCTTTGCGTCCGGCACGGGAGGAGCCTATGCGGAAGAGAATAGGCCTCACTTTCCTAGCTCCGACAGACGCCTGATACTAATTTTCGGCTAAAATCAGACATTCTTTGCGGCCTATTTTGCGCCCTGCG
>CAMHJC010000047.1 GCA_946185345.1 uncultured Clostridia bacterium | reverse complement strand
GACACAAAATATCCTCGCAAATAATTGTCTACTTTCAACCGAAAATTAGTATAAAGTGCTTCCCACAAAATATCTCACAAAATAATTATACAGTAAGCAGAGGTATTTGTCAATCATTGATAAAGAATTAACAAGCGCACACACCGTCCTCTTGTTGACTCCGGACGGTGTGTGCGCTTGAATTATGGATGCTTTTTGGAATGAAAACGCACAGAAAATGCCTTCCACAGATTGACCAGTCATTTGAACATGGAGGAATTGTTGGCCCTCAGCACAATGCAGCTCATGGAAGGAATGGTGACCACTCCCTTATAGACCGACGCCCTGCCCAGCACGGTGCGGGCGCCGTTGAAGCCTTCGGGAAGCTCGATGTGGTGGGTGTTGAATTCCGAACGGTTGACCGCCACAAAGAGGGAATCCTTCTTGCCTCTGCGCACAAAGGACATGACGGCGTCAAGGCACTTGGCCACCTCAAATTCGCCTTCGGTGAGACAGTCGACCTCGTTGCGGAGCCTGCCCAGCTTCTTATACCAGTCGATAAGGCCCCTGTTTTCGCTGCCCCAGGGATAGGTCGAACGGTTGAAGGGATCCTTGTAGCCTTCCACGCCGGCCTCGTCGCCGTAATAGATGCAGGGAACGCCGGGAAGCGTGTATTGCAGCACGGAGGCGAGCTTCATCTTGCGGATGCCTCTCTCACGCTGTTCGGGGGACATTTTGGCGTATGCCTGCCAGTCCCTGCCCCTGTTATGAGCCGGTTCGCCTGCCAGAATGGTGATGGCGCGTTCGGTGTCGTGCGTGCCGAGTGAATTCATCAGCAGACGGGTGACCTGCGGGGGATAATTCTCAATGATGTTGTTGACCACTTCAATGGCCTCGTCGCCCGACCAGCCGGTCAGGAATCCCAGAATCACGTCCTTGAAGGGGTAATTCATGACCGAATCCAGCTGCTTGCCCAGAAGATAGCGTCTGCGCTGGCCGTAAGCGACCTTGTTGCTGGCATCCTCCCAGACCTCGCCGATGATGACCGCTTCGGGATCAACCTTTTTGGCGGCGTAGCGCAGCCGGTCGAGGAATACGTCGGGAAGCTCGTCGGCAACGTCCAGTCGCCAGCCGCTTGCGCCCTTATCCAGCCAGGTGCCGACCGTTCCGCCTTCACCGGTGTGATACTCGATGACGTCAGGCTCTTCCTCCTTGACTTCCGGCAGGGTGTCTATTCCCCACCAGGAATGGTAGCTGTCCGGCCACTGGTAGAATTTGAACCAGGAATAATAGGGGGATTCCTTGGAATTGTAGGCGCCGACGGTGTCGTAGCGGCCCTTTTTGTTGAAATAGACCGAGTCGTCGCCCGTGTGGGAGAAAACGCCGTCTATGATGATTCTGATGCCGCGCTTTCCGGCTTCTTTGCACAGCTCGACGTAATCCTCCTCGGTGCCCAGCATCGGGTCGATCTTGCGGTAATCGGCGGTGTTGTAGCGGTGATTTTCGTGGGCCTCAAATATCGGATTGACGTAAATGCAGCTCACGCCGAGCGATCTGATATAATCCAGCTTGCCGGTGATGCCTTTGAGGTCGCCGCCGAAGTAATCGGAATTGGTGATCATGCCGTGCTCATTCGGCGCCCAGTCGGGCTGGTCTCCCCAATTTTCGTGAATCTTTCTGCCGTAGGGGATGTCGGGATGCTCCTCGCCGGATTTGCAGAAACGGTCGGGGAAAATCTGGTACATGATGCCGCCGGCCAGCCAGTCGGGCGTCTTGAAGGTGCTCTCATAAACCGTGAGCTGCCAGGCGACCGGCTGGGACTGAAGTTCTCCGTCACCGGCGCGCGTGCGTCCGAGATATTTGGTGCCGGAAGATGTCTGAAGTTCGAAGTAGTAGTAATTCAGAGAAGCCTCTTCGGGGGTGTAATCCACCTCCCAGTATTCAAAATCGGCTCCCTCCATGCCGCACCAGAAGAGATTGCCGCGGTCCACCTTGCCTTCATGCTCGTTGTGAATAATCAGCGTGGCCGCCGTACAGCAGAGATACCTCGGCAGGCAAAGCTTGAAATGCACGGGAGTGCCGTTCGGCACGGCTCCTGTTGGATTGCGGAAAAAGGAATTTCTCGAATTGAAAAGTGTCTTTTTCATATCGTTCCTCCGGATATAAAAACTTAAGACTGAAAACTTAAGACTTAAGAATGAATAATATCGGAAGGCGCATTGCGCCTTGAAAAATATATTTTCAGCGCACAGCGCTCCTTCATTATTCACTGTTATTCATTATTCAGTTTTCAGTATTCACTAAAGTGAACGCATGTGAGCGTCCGCGCACTTATTTTTTCAGATTCCAGATGTCTCTCGCATAGTCCTCGATGGAACGGTCGGCTGCGAAAATGCCGGATTTTGCGATGTTGACAAGGCTCATGGAATTCCACTTGTACTTGTCGAGATAAAGGGCGGAGGAATCGTTCTGCGCTCTGCAATAGTCGTTGAAATCGGCCAGAACCATGTATCTGTCCATGTCGAGCAGAGAGTTGACCACGTCGTGGAACTGCTTGCCGCCGAAGCCGGCGTTCATGAAATCAATGGCCTTGTGAAGCTGCTGATTGTTGTTGTAGCAGTCACGGGGAGAGTAGATGTTCTTGAGTCTCTCGGCTTCGGGTGTGGACATGCCGAAGATGATGATGTTGTCGTCGCCCACAGCCTGATGGATTTCGACGTTGGCGCCGTCCTCGGTACCCAGAGTAACTGCGCCGTTCATCATGAATTTCATGTTGCTGGTGCCGCTGGCCTCGGTGCCTGCCAAAGAAATCTGCTCGCTGATCTCGGCGGACGGAATGAGCTTTTCGGCGACCGTCACACGGTAATTCTCAAGGTAAATCACCTTGAGCTTGTCGGCAACGCGCTTGTCATTGTTGATGAGGTCGGCCAGCGTGCAGATGAACTGAATGATCTGCTTGGCCAGGAAGTAGCCGGGAGCCGCCTTCGCGCCGAAGATGTAGGTCTTGGGAGTGAAGGGAGCGTCGGGATTTTCCAGCAGCCACTGGTACTGGGACAGAATATGCAGTGCGTTGAGGTGCTGTCTCTTGTACTCGTGCAGACGCTTGACCTGCACGTCAAATATCGAATCGGGATTGACGAGAATGCCGTTGTTTTTGAGAATATAGTTCGCCATCTCGACCTTGTTGCGGCGCTTGATATCGGCCAGCTTGTCGAGCACCGACTTGTCGTTCCTGTACTTCATCAGGTTCTCCAGCTTGGAGGCGTCCTTGACGAAGCCGTCGCCGATGAGGTCGGTTATGAGCGAAGCAAGTCCGGGATTGCTCTGGTTAAGCCAGCGGCGGTGAGCGATGCCGTTGGTGACGTTGGTGAATTTCTCCGGCATGACGCTGTAGAAATCCTTGAAGACACTGTCCTTGATGATCTGGCTGTGCAGAGCCGAAACGCCGTTGACGTGGTGGCAGGAGGCAACGCAGAGGTTGGCCATCTTGACCCAGCCGTCACGGATGATGCTCATGCGGGCGACCTTGTTGTAATCGTAGCCGGTGCGCACATCCATCTCGGCGCAGAAGCGGCGGTTGATCTCACAGATGATCTGATAAATGCGGGGGAGCTTGGACTTGAAGAGATTTTCGTCCCAGCACTCCAGCGCTTCCGCCATGACGGTGTGGTTGGTGTAAGCCATGACCTTGGTGGTCATTTCCCACGCCTTGTCCCAGTCGAAGCCGCACTCGTCCATGAGCAGGCGCATGAATTCCGGAATGGCGAGCGTCGGATGGGTGTCGTTGATGTGAATGGCGTTGAATTCGGCGAAATTCTCCATGGAACCGCCGTGTCTGCGCAGGTGGCGCTTGACGATATCCTGAATGGAGGCCGACACGAGGAAGTACTGCTGCGAAAGACGCAGGCTCTTGCCCTCGATGTGGTTGTCGCCGGGATAAAGCACCTTGGTGAGCATTTCCGCCATAGCGTTCTGCTCCATGGCTCTCAAATAGTCGCCCTCGTTAAAGAGCTTCATGTCAAAATGAGGACATTCGGCCGCCCACAGACGCAGCGTCGAAACGCCTGCTCCGTCCTTTCCGGCGCACATCATGTCGTAAGGAACCGCCTTGATGACGTTGTAGTCCTTGTGCTCGGCGTGATGGTAGCCGTTGTTCCAGCTCTCCTCGACCTTGCCGTTGAAGCGGATATCCACGGCGTCCTCACGGTGCGGAATCATCCACACTTCGCCGCCGGGCAGCCAGAATTCGGGCAGCTCGGTCTGCCAGCCGTCGATGATCTTCTGATTGAAGATGCCGAATTCATACCGCAGCGAATAACCCATGCCGCAGTAGCCGTCGTTGGCCAGACCGTCGAGGAAGCAGGCGGCGAGTCTGCCCAGACCGCCGTTGCCCAGACCTGCGTCAGGCTCCTGCTCGTAGATTTTTTCGAGTGTTGTATCGTAATCCGAAAGGCACTGTGACACGACCTTTTCGAGATTGAGATTATATAAATTATTGCGGAGAGAACGTCCCATGAGGAATTCCATGCAGAGATAATACACCCTCTTGCCGCCCGCTTTATCATACTTGTCGACGAATTCCTTGCGGGCCTCAAAGAGAATGTCACGGATAACAAGCACAATCGCCTTGTAGATGTGCTCGTTGTCGGCATCCTCCGGTTTAAGACCGTAGTGGTGCGACAGTTTGGCGTCGATGAGCGTTTTCATTTGCTTTGTGTTCAGGTTGTTCATAAATAAGCCTCCGAGGGGTTTTTAATATAATACGGCTCATGACGGCAAAGCGTCCACGAGCTTCAAAATGCCGCCCAATAGGGTACGACTTTCATATTTTAACATATTTTAAAGAATATTTCAAGCGAAAAAAATAGAAGATAATCCAACATATTTGTGTAAAAGATACATTAGGTTGTGAGATAATATCAAATTCCTATGTGCAGTTTGTATATATTTACAAAATTGTTATTAAATTGTTATAAAACGCACGGTTTCCCGATGTCATGCAGGATGATTTTGGATTATATTCATAAACGCCGTTCCGGACAGGACAGGGACATTGCTAAACGGCACAGCGGCCTGCTCCTCCGCCGTAACAAGCCGTTTTAAGTCAATCTGCTCAAATATTTTGCCAAAAGTATTCAGAAAATGTTTAAAAATTACCTATAAATTCTTGACAATTGATTTTCGGTTATGTATAATTAAAGCAGCTGCGGAATCAGTCCGCCAAAATTTTTTCACAGTTCGGAGGAATATCCACATGAAAACACTTAAAACCATTCAGATGCTATCCAAAATCGGCAGGATTGTGAGCATCGTGCTGTTCATATTCTGCATCATCGGCATCGTCGGCACGGTAATCGGCATCATCTCGGTGGCCGCCCTCATCGCCGTCGGCAACGGTTCGTTCGAAATAGGTGACACCGTCGTCAAATTGATCGGCGACGAAATCAGTAAGGAAGATATGCCCAATTCTACCATGATAGCCGCAATGGCCGTCGGAGCGGTTATTCTCGTCGGTATGGCTGTTCTCTGCAGGATGGCGAAGAATTACTTTACCAATGAGCTTGCCGACGGTACGCCCTTTACTTTCAGAGGCGCTGCGGAGCTTCAGCGCCTGGGTATCGCCAGCATCATCGTCTCCGTTGTAACCTCCTTCATCGCATTCGGCGGTCTTGAGATTGCGTCCCTGTTCGTTTCCGACATCGACAAATCCAAGTTAGACGCAAATGTCGGATCATCTATCGGAACGGGTCTTATCATAATCCTGATATCGCTTCTGTGCCGTCTCGGCGCTGAAACGGCCGAAGCCAAAGCCGCTCCCGCAGCCGAATCAGCTCCCGAGGCCGAAGCCGCTCCCGCAGCCGAAGCAGCTCCCGAGGCCGAAGCCGCTCCCGCAGCCGAAGCAGCTCCCGAGGCCGAAGCCGCTCCCGCAGCCGAAGAAGCGCCCCATGAGGTCTGATCCGCCGGGCCGTTCATCCAGTCAAAAGTCATTATTTCCCTGAGAGCCGGAGAATATTTCCCGCTCTCGGGGATTTTTTCGTTGTCGGACGAGGAATAGAATTCACGTCACCGAACCGCAGCCGGGCAGGCGGATTTTCTCCTCAAATTTAAAAGTTTTGTTAATCTGAAAAAATATACTTCCAACTTTGATTGTAATGTATTATAATAATTGAGTATAACTATGCATGAATGCAAAAGGAGTATGATTCATCATCATGAAAAATAAAGTACGTCTGAATGTATGCGGAACAGATTATTACATCGCTTCGGAGGACGACGAGAGCTACATCAGGGCCATCGGCGACGACGTTGACGCAAGAATGAACAAGATGATGGCAGGCAGCGACAGAGTATCCACCACCATGGCGGCCGTGCTCTGCGCTCTCAGCTACGCCGATGAATGTAAAAAGGCGAACGCCGCTTCCGACAGCCTTCGCTCCCAGATCAAGGCCTACATCGAGGAGAGCGAACGCTCCCGTCTGGAAGCCGAGGAGGCCAAGCGTGAAATCGAGCGCCTTCGACGTGAACTGCAGGGCGTGCGTCTCAGACTTTCCGAGCTGGACGACAGATGAGTGCCGCTATGGCAGGCGGCAAAGGCCGGATCGAAATACTCGCTCCGGCAGGCTCGCATGAACAGCTTGTCGCTGCGGTGCGATCGGGCGCCGACGCCGTTTATCTCGGCGCCGGAGGACTCAACGCGCGCCGCAACGCCGAAAATTTCTCCGATTACGGACGGCTCCGTGAAGCAGTGGAGTACAGCCACGCTTCGGGAGTGGATGTCCATCTGACCGCCAATATTCTGGTGCGTGACGACGAATGGAGCCAGGCCGAGGAACTCACGGAACAGGCCTGCCGGCTCGGCGTGGACGCCGTGATCGTGCAGGACGCCGGACTGGCAAGGTTCATCCGCAGCGCGGCGCCGCAGCTTACCATGCACGCCTCCACACAGATGTCGCTCCACACTCCGGGCGGAGCCTTGGCGGCGGCGGAAATGGGATTTAAGCGTGCGGTGCTTTCACGGGAACTCAGTGGAAAGGAGATTGCCGCCGTGACGGCCGTCTCTCCCATTGAAACCGAGGTGTTCATTCACGGAGCGCTCTGCATGTGCGTCTCCGGACAGTGCCTTTTCAGTGCGGTGCTGGGCGGCAGAAGCGGCAACAGAGGATTGTGTGCGCAGCCCTGCCGGCTTCCTTTCCGTGTCACGGGCGACAAAAGCGGCTTTGACGGCTGCATGAGCCTGAAGGATATGTCCCACATCGGGCATATTCCGGCGCTGGAAGCGATGGGGGTCCATTCCGTCAAGATCGAGGGCCGCATGAAACGCCCCGAATACGTCGCCGCAGCCGTGACCGCCTGCCGTCTGATGCGTGACGAGGGACAGGTGCCTGCCGACCTTGAACAGAAGCTGGCGGCG
The DNA here is from genome assembly GCA_946185345.1 of uncultured Clostridia bacterium. Taxonomy (GTDB): domain Bacteria; phylum Bacillota; class Clostridia; order Oscillospirales; family Acutalibacteraceae; genus RUG762. The sequence continues at coordinate 11,884 of CAMHJC010000047.1, read as the reverse complement.
GTATTCTCACGCTCCGGCTTCACCGACGGATACTTTACCGGGATCCGCGGCAGGGGAATGTTCGGCACACGCACAAAGGATGACGTTGTCTCGGCCTCTCCGGCCCTTCTCGGTTCGCTCCATCCGCTTTACAAAAACGAATTCCGGCGTGTCGGACTGCACATGCGTCTCTCCGCACCGGATGAAAATTCTCCCGCCGTACTCGATGTGAACGACGGCGCCGCACATTCGGTACAGGTGACCGGCGACACGCCTCAGAAGGCCATGAAAGCGCCCTTCAGCGAGAAATACGCCGAGCGCATTCTCGGCAAGACCGGCGGCACCCCCTATTACCTTGAAACATTATCGGCGGAAGTAGGTCAGGGACTTACGCTGCCGTCCTCTTCCCTTTCCTCCATGAAGCGTGAGGCGCTCGAGGCGCTGGACGCTCTCAGGCGCACGCCGCGGCCGGTGGAATTCCGGTCGGGCTGCCAACCTTCCGCACGCCGCAGGTTCGGCACCGGAAAGCCTGAACTGCGTGTGATATTCCGGTCGGCGCAGCAGGTGCCGCAGCGGCTCGGCGGCGTGGGCATGGCTTATCTGCCGCTCGAAACCGACCCGGAACTGCTTTCCGCTACCGCTGCAAGACTACGCCAGATGAAAATCATTCCGGCGGTGGAAGCGCCAAGAGGCATTTTCGGCAGGGAGGAATCCATTGAAAAAGCCGCCTTGCTCGCCAAAGAGCAGGGCATTGAAGATATTATGCTGCACAACCTCGGGCTGGTGCCGGTCATGCGCCCGCTCGGCATGAAAATGCACGGCGGCTTCGGCCTTAACGTATTCAACAGCCGTTCGCTCGACGAATACGCCGGCATGGGAATCGCCGACAGCGAACTGAGCCTGGAGCTTACCCTCGGCCAGATAGCCGCTCTGGGTTCCTCACAGCCCAGGGGAATGATCATCAGGGGCAGAATTCCCATGATGCTCACCCGCAACTGTCCTGCGTCGCTCTCACTCAAGGGCTGCTCCGGTCAGGCCAAAAACGGCGGTGAATGTTCCGTTACCGACCGGACGGGCAGGGTTTTTCCGGTGATCTGCCGAATGGGCTGCTCCGAAATATTCAACCCCGTGATGATGAGCGTTGCCGAAAACGTCGCCGGCAGATCGTGTGACGAACTTTCGCTCGACTGGGTGACCATGCGCTTCACCACCGAGAGCGCACAGGAATGTGCCGCCGTCATCGGCGGTTTCACCGGCGGACGCCTTTCCGCCGAGAAGGGCGTCACCTCCGGCATGTATTTCAAGGGTGTACAATAGCGCAATGCGGAGCATAGATAATATTTTTGGAGCACTTTGCGCCGGAAGATAGGTGAGTTATTTGAAGCGGGAAGTTGATCAGCCGTTGGCCGACTGCTCACGGTCGTTTCTTATAGCAAAGAAAGTATACCGTTACCGTCTGAAAAAGATTTCTGAAATGTCGGACAGCGAGATCATTCGTGCTTGTCATTATTATGTCGAGGAAAACAGTTTGACAGAAGAATGGGTAGTATTCAGAGAAATAAACGAAAATGATTCTGGTCCGGTATTCGGCGGTCAATAGAGGATGACCCGTAGATTAATTGTTTTTTTCGATGAACCAATAATCTTCTGCTCACGCCTCATACCTTTTACCTACTACCTAATCAACTATCGGGGGTCTGTTTATGAAAGGTAAACATAAAAAAATAAAAATAGTTGCCGCTGCCGTCTGCCTTTCGGCTGCGCTGACAATGACAGGCTGCGCCACCTCGGACGCCATCTCTGCCGGCAAGGGCTTCGGCGAGATCATGACGGCGCTCAAATACGACCTCTTCGGCTCGGACGACCAGGACTGCACCAGGCTTTCCCTTTCTCTGCCCGTCAGGGAAGGCTTCGCGCCGATAGGCAGCAAATCCGCCTTTGCCTCGCTGAAGGACGAATCCATGAAGGATGCCTACAGGGACATCGAGGACGCCATCTATCAGATTTCTTCCGTCCGGGCGGACAACGGCTGCTTTGAGATGAAATACGTCCGGCTGCCTTCCTCCCTCAAATTCGATGAAATCTACATCGTCAAGGAGGCGGTGATCGCCGACCATCCCGAGGCATTCTGGATTCTGGGAAGCTACGACGTGCGCAACAATTTCCATGACGGCAATTACCTTGTGCTTTACTCCAAATATTCCGCCGACGAAATCAAGTCGATGTTTGAGGAGCTTAATCAGGCCATTGTCCCGATTCTCTCCCGGATTCCCGACCAGGCGGACGAACTGACACGGGAAACCATTGTTCACGACGCACTCGTGGACGGCGTTTCATACGATTTTGAAGCCGCCGAAAACGACGATTCCTCTCACAACGCCTTCAATGTCTACGGCGCACTCGTCAAGAACAAAGCGGTCTGCACCGGTTACGCTGGCGCCGTCAAAATGCTGCTCAATCTGGTCGGCATCGAATGTCACACCGTGGTCGGCATGTCCAAAAATTCCGGTCACATGTGGAACCAGGTCAGAATCGACGGCGAATGGTACAATCTCGATGTGACGTGGGACGATTCCGCCGTGGACAGCGACATATTGTACAGCCGCTACAGCTACTTCAACATCACCGACGACAGACTCGCCATCAATCACAAGACGGGTGAGAATTACAGCAAGATGGAGTGCGAATACACGGAGGACGAAGTGTATGTCACCACCGACCTCTACAACTTCGATCTGGAAACCTGCACCGCCACCAGAGCCAATTACTACGAAATGCACGCCCTTCACCTGAGTTCACTCGACGACGCCTCGGTGGACGTGATCACTCAGAAATTCATCTCCACCGCTCAGGAAAGAGAAGAGCTTATCTACATCATTTTTGACGACTCGATCTCCGGCGAGGAAGCCGAAACATGGATGTCCAAAAATCAGGGCAATTCCTACTCCGCACTCGGCCGCAGCCTTTCGGCGGCCAACAAATCGGGCAGCACTCCCAGAATCAAGAACTGCAGTCTGGTGCGCATGTCCTCCGGCGACGACGACATCTGGAACAATCTCTACGCCGTCCGCCTGATCTACGCATAATGAATCGACCGGGGAGACTGCCCCGGAACGCATGGTTTTTTTCTTCACCGACAGCGCATTTTCTCATTCAATCTGATTACATAAAGGAAGCGTATAGATAAAATGGGCCTTTTTTCTAAAGATATAGGAATAGACCTCGGCACGGTCAACACACTTGTTTACGTCAAGGGCAAAGGCATCGTCATTCGTGAGCCTTCCGTGGTGGCTGTGGACATACGCACCGACGAGGTGCTCGCCGTGGGCAACCTTGCCCGTGAGATGATCGGACGCACGCCCGGCTCGATCGTCGCTCTGCGTCCTCTGACCGACGGCGTTATCGCCGATTTCAACATCACCGCAGAAATGCTCAAGCACTTCATCCGCAACGCCGTGCAGTCCAACCTCTTTTCACGTCCGAGAGTCATCATCTGTATTCCCTCAGGCGTCACCGAAGTGGAGCGCCGCGCCGTGGAAAACGCCGCCAGACAGGCCGGCGGCGGCGTTGTCGACCTCATTGAGGAACCGATGGCGGCCGCTCTCGGCGCCGGACTTCCCGTGGCGGAGGCCACAGGCAGCATGGTCATCGACATCGGCGGCGGCACCACCGACATCGCCGTCATTTCGCTGGGAGACATCGTCATTTCACGTTCGGTGCGCAAGGCGGGCGACGCCTTCAACGCCGCCATTCTCTCCTACGTCAAGCGCAAGTACAACCTGCTCATCGGCGAGCGTTCCGCCGAGGATCTCAAAATCAGCGCCGGCTCGGCTTTTCCCTATCACGGTGAAAAGCCGGTCGCCATCAAGGGCAGAAATCTCGTGGACGGTCTGCCCAAGAACGTCGTCATTTCCGCAGGCGAAGTGCGAGAGGCGCTTGCCGAGCCTCTCGCCGACATCGTGGAGGCGGTCAAGCAGACACTCGGAGAAACGCCCCCCGAGCTTTCCGCCGATATTTTCGACCACGGCATCATGCTCACCGGAGGAGGCGCTCAGCTCCGTGGCCTGGACAAACTGCTGGCGCAGGAAACCGGCATGCCGGTCAATGTGGCGGAGCATCCGCTCGACTGCGTGGCCGAAGGCACCGGCAGAATGCTTGACATAAGTGAGAATTCTTACTGGCGTATCAGAAGCTAGGAGCGCTCGCAGGATCGCTGACTCAAAAACGAAAGGGCAAGACCCCAAAACGAATCATCCGGCAGACCGAAGGAAACAGAGCGCTTTGTTATCATGCGTGATTGATTTTTTAGGATCAAGTCCTGCGTCAGCGAACGAACGGGAGCGCGATTTTGGAGGCATTCAGAATGCGAAACAGATTTAATTTCAGGGATTCCAACCTGCGGATATTCCTCACCGCCGTGCTGGTTATGACCTGCGTAATGGTGTATTCCATCGGCGCCGGAGGAAAGGGCGATTTTGTATCGTCTGTGGCCGGAATCATCACCGAGCCTGTCCAGAGAGTCAGTGCGATGATCTCGGCAGGCTTCAGTTCATTCTCGGGCAATTTTGAGGACATAGAGCAGATCCGCGCCGAAAACGAGCTTCTCAAAAAGAAGGTGCGCGAAATGAACCGCAAAACGGTGGATTACAACGATCTCAAGGCCCAGAACGAGCAGTACCGCAAACTGCTCGGCCTTAAAGAGGAAAACGACATGTATGAATTCCTCGCCTCCACCGTTATTTCCAGAGACTCCAGCGATTATTTCGGCGGCTTCACTCTCGACAAAGGCTCCTCCGACGGGGTGGAGCTTTTTGACCCTGTCATCACGGCGGACGGTCTGATCGGCTACATTTCCGGTCTGGGCGTCACATCCTCAAAGGTCACCACCATTCTCAGTCCGGGTCTGGAAGTCGGCGCGGTCGACAAGGACACCCGTGACGGCGGTACGCTCTTCGGCGAATTATCTTCCGCCAAGGGCGGCAGCTCAAGGCTCAATTATCTTTCCCGTGACTGCGAAGTTACCGTGGGAGACATTGTGGTGACATCGGGCTTCGGTTCGATCTTTCCGCCGAACCTCATCATCGGTGAAGTCAGCGATATCCGTGCCGAATCCGAAAACATTTCGCTCTATGCCCTGGTCACTCCCGCAGCCGACATCAAGGGCTGCACCGACGTATTCATCATCACGGCATTTGAAGGACAGCGCAGCGTGCGCCAGAAATCCATAGAAGGCTATCAGACCACCGATACGCCGTCAAAATCCAACAACGGAGAGTAACAACAGGTGAAAGGGCAGCGATCAACATGATAAGACTCAGCGGAAGGACGCAGAAATATATCGTTTACGGCGTGGAACTGCTGGTGGTGTATATTATTCAATTCACACCCTCGCTGATTCCGCAGCTCTTTGGCGAAAGCCCGATGCTGCTGACAGTCTGCGCCGTAAGTATCGCTCTCTTTGAGGGCGACGTGGCCGGAATGTGGTTCGGCATGGCGGCGGGACTGCTCCTGGACGCCGGCAGCACGGCGCCTTTCGGGTTTTACGGGCTGATCCATCTCTCCGTCTGCTTCGGCTGCGGCATGCTGGTCATGTACCTCATGCGCAACAATGTCGTCACATCGCTGATCCTGGGAGTGGCCGCCGTCATCATCGCCTCCACCGTCCAGTGGATTTTTCTCGCCGGAACGCACGATATTCTCTTTTTCATACCGAATATCCTGCTTCCAAGGGCTGTTTATTCCACGGCGGTCATGCCGGTATTCTATTATTTCAACCGGGCGATTACCACAAGACTATACGACGAATGATCAGATACCAACAGGAGGAACAACCATGTCAGCTACCGTCACTATTGATTCCAACTGCCTTTCCGACCGAAAACTCACCCTGCGTGACATTCTGCCGGAGGAGCTTTCCTACGGCACCGCCGATGAATTCAACCGCCTTGACGAGGGAAACGAGGGAGATTACACCCTCGTTTTTGACCCGGACAATATCGGCCGGGGATTCGGTATTTCCTTTGAAGGCTCGGCGGTCAAAATGCATCTCAATTATCCCAACAGCCGCCACGACATCGAATTATTCTACATGATGGCGGAAAGCATCTGCCGCACGCAAAAGGTCGATTGCTTTGAATATGAGGGAGAAACCGTGACGCTCGACCGCATAGAAGAGATCATTCAGCGGGATATTGACGCAACAGTGTACATCTTACAGATTTACGCCGATAAAATCAGGTCGGGCGAATCCGAATCCATTACTATTTTCGGTGTGATCAATCCGCTATGCATAGGCGAAAAGGAAACCGCTCTTTTCGGCTGCGACATCGACCAATTCAGCCGCTGGCTCAACGAAAAGCAGCAGGGCGACAGATATTACGCCGCACCGCATTTTTATGAAAAGCCGGACGGCTCCACCTTCGGCAGCTTCGCAGTCAGGGCGGAAGTGCCTTCGATCATTCCGGTTAAACCGGAGATTCCGCTGCGTTTGCACGGACAGTTCGAGGTGTCCGATTGGTACGTTATGCTCGGCTACAGCGATGAAAGAAAATCCGGCGGTCAACTAAAGATTATTCCCTATCACCAACTGGTTGAGAATGTCGCCGAGGGTGAATATTACGACGCCAATCACATCATCGTCAACCTCACAAACGATGAAGTCGCTGAGCTTCTGGAAAAATTCATAACGCAAATTTAAGTCGGTGTATCACACCAACCCTTCTACCTCCAACCTCCAACCTCCAACCTCCAACCTCCAACCTCCAACCTCCAACCTCCTACCTCCAACCTCCAACCTCCTACCTCCTACCTCCTACCTCCTACCTCCTACCTCCTACCTCCTACCTCCACCCTTCACCCTTGACCTTTCATCCTGACAAAAAGGAGGACGATACTCAATTGGACACTAAACTGATTTACAAGCGCTGTGTCATACTCGTTATCATCGTGCTGACCATACTCGGCGCATACATATTGAAGCTTGTGGACTTTCAGATTATCAATTACACGGCCTATGCCGATTCGGCGCTGTCCTATACGGCTTCCAGCATCAAAGTGACCGCCGCACGCGGCGAAATTCTCGACCGCTACGGCAGAACCGTCGCCTCCAACCGAATGGGCTACGCTATCGTCTTTCAGGCTTCGGAATTCAACAAGCTCGAAAATTCCGAGCGCAACGAAATCATCTACCGCCTGACCAGAATCATTGACGAAAACGAAGGCCGCAACGAGGACGGCTCCCAGAAGTGGGAGGATTCCTGTCCGCTGATCGTGGACAGTATGGGCAATGTGTCCTTCACGGAAAACAAGGCCTCCGCCATTCGCCGAATGGAAGTCATGCTGGAATTGCAGACCTACGCCACCGCCCAGAACTGCTTTGACGAAATGGCCGACCGCTACGAAACCGAGGGACTTGCGCCCGACGTTGCGAGAATCATCATGGGCGTGAGACTGGAAATGGAGCTGCTCGGCTTCAACTCCTCCAATCCCTTCACCTTTGCGGGAGATATCTCGCAGGACACCATGCAGATTATCAGCGAGAACTCCAACTTCTTCCGAGGCGTCAGTGTGGAAATCGTGCCGATCAGAGAATACACCGACGGCACCGTCGCACCGCATCTGATAGGCATTACCGGCAAGATCTACGCCGAGGAATTTGAAACGCTGCGCAAAAAGGGCTACGGCTACAACGACGTGGTAGGCAAATTCGGCGTGGAAAAGGAATACGAGGACACCCTGCGCGGTCAGAACGGCATCAAGAAGGTGCGCCACGACAGCAAGGGCAATGTCATTTACACCGAATACACCCGTGAGCCGAAGGCCGGCAACACCGTGGTGCTCACCATAGACACAGACCTTCAGAAGGCTACCCAGCAGTCCATCGAGAATATCGTTCTCGCCCAGCGCGCGGCCGGCATCGAAGGCAGCGGCGCCGACGCCAACGCCGCCGCCGCCGTGGTGATGAAGGTCAAGACCTTCGAGGTGCTTGCGGCCGCCACCTATCCTTCCTTCAACCTCAGCACCTACCTTCAGGATTACGACGAACTGAGCAAAAATCCCGACAATCCCCTCTTTAACCGTGCGCTGAGCGGCGGCTACGCTCCCGGTTCCACCTTCAAGCCGGCCATGGCGCTGGCGGCGCTCCAGGAGTACGAAAACTACAAGGCCAGCGGCAAGGACGCTCCCAACAAGCACGGCATCAACCGCAGCGAAAAGGTGGAATGTCAGGGCTACATGATTCTTGAGGAAGCCAATAACAAGATGTTCATCTGCGACGGCATCCACCACAGCGTCAACGTCACCCAGGCCATTTCCGTGTCATGCAACATCTTTTTCTACACCATTTCCCAGCGTGTAGGCATCGACAGAATGAATTATTACTGCAAGCAGCTCGGACTCGGCTCCAAAACCGGCGTCGGTCTGGGCGAATCCATCGGAATTCTCGCCGGACGTGAGGAACGCTCCGGCCGCAATATGAACTGGTTTGTCGGTGATACGCTCCAGGCGGCCATCGGACAGAGCGACAACCGATTTACGCCCATGCAGATTTGCGCCTACATGTCCACGCTTGCCAACGGCGGCACGAGGTATTCCGCCACTCTGATCAAGACCATCAAATCCTACGACATGAACCAGACCGTCCGTGAGGATGCGGAAACCAACAAGACCGTACTGGCCAAGCTGGAGGCCTCCGGCGTCATGATGGATATCGTAAAGGAAGGCATGAGAAGCGTTACCGAAGACGGTACCGCTTCGGACACCTTTGAGAATTACCAGCTCAAAATCGGCGGCAAGACAGGTACAGCCGATACCAACAAATCCTCACGCGGCGAAGAAAAAACCGAATCCCCGAATGCCGTCTTTATCGCCTTCGCTCCCTATGACGACCCCGAAATCGCCGTCGCCGTCATCGGAGAAAAATGCGGCCACGGCAAGGTCATGGCTCAGGTGGCCAGAGACGTGTTTGACGAGTATTTCTTCTCCGCCAAGACCGCCGGATACGCCGTGATCAGCGACACCGGCATTGTCACATGGGAGGATACCGGCAACTCCGTAACAGGTTGATTTCACCGGGACATCGCACGGATTTCACCAAATCGTCACATGTATTTTCCGATATGGAAAACAACCAAAGATTAACGGTTATTTTCGTCATTCAAATCGGCGTTTTTTCGCCAGAATATTGCATTTTATCTTTGACATCTCTTTTAATTTGTGCTATTATACAAATAACTGGGAAACTGTACTGAGCGATAAGGAACCTGCGGGCGGTGAAAACTTTGGCTAAAAAAATCGCATTTATTTCTGCGCTGGGCGGTCAGGGCTGCACCCTGGCGGCCGCTTACACCGCCAAAGCAGCTGCGTCGGCAGGTCACCGCTCCGTGCTGGCGGACCTCGGCGGATTCGGCGGCACGCTGGCTTATGTGCTGGGTGTCGGCGAGGACATTGTCATGAATATCGGCGACGCAGTAAGCGGCGAATGTTCTCCTGAGGAGGCGCTGGCCGACTGCGGCGAAAATCTCAGGCTGCTTCCGGCATGCTCGTTTTCCGAGCGGCCCGTTCCTCCCTGCTCGGTGGAGGTCAGGCGGCTGGTGGAAAGCCTTTCCCGTGAATGTGACGTTTTTGCCGATTTTCCTGCCGGAACCGTGCCGGACTGCGGACTGACCGGCTGCTTTGACGTCTTCGTGATCTGCTCACGGGCGGATCTGATCAGCCTGAAATACGCCTCGGCGCTTTGCCGCCTCATGAGGAAATCCGCCGCGCAGAACGCCCGTCCCTGTGAGATCCGCCTGCTGCTCACACGGTTCACTCCCGAGCATATGAAGCTTGGCGGCGTGACCGATATCGACCAGTGCATCGACCTGGTGGGAGCTAGGCTCCTCGGAGTGCTTCCGCACGACCGTTCGGCCCTTACGGCGGCCATGTCCGGCCAGCCGCCCGATGAAAAATGCGAGCTGATGCATTACGCTGCGGACACGGCGGCACGCCTTTTCGGCGCTCGTGTGCCGCTTGATTCCAGACTGCCTTTCCGGCTTCGGGCATAATTTTATCGCCCCCATATCCGCAGGCCGCTCCGCAAAGGGCGGCAGCCTTTTGACAAATAAAATCGGCATGTGCCGTTAATAATATAGATAACTATTCAATAACAAAGTTGGGAGATGGACATTTATGAATATTGCTTTGATAGCACATGATGACAAAAAGGAGCTTATGATTCAGTTCTGCATTGCCTACTGCGGCATACTCAGCCGTCACAATCTCTGTGCCACAGGCACTACAGGCAAAATCGTCAGGGAAGCAACGGGTCTTAACGTCAACTGCTTCATGCCCGGTTCCGCCGGCGGCGGAGAACAGATTGCCGCCCGCATCGGCTACAACGAGATAGACCTTCTTATATTTTTCCGCGATCCTCTCACCCCCAAGCCCAATGAGCCTAAGGACAACGATATCCTCCGCATGTGCGACATGCACGTGATTCCCGTTGCCACCAATATGGCAACTGCCGAAGTGCTCATTCACGGCCTTGAGCGAGGCGATCTGGATTGGCGCAACTACGTCCGCAAGTAATGATTTTCGGGCGTGTGATCCCTGCCTTGGCGCACATATTTTTGAATTGTCAGACGGAACCGGTGCATTGGTGCGGCGGTTCCTTTTTTTCACCCTGAAGCCTGTCCGGGCCGCTTTCCGTCCGCCAGGGAAAAAAATTCCGGCTGATTTCACGCACAATTCATAAAATATATATTTTCTCACGCAAGATTTATGATATGATATAATGTACAGATGTAAAATAGACAGGAGTGCCTTTCATTTGAGCGCTTACAATGACCGCAATCAAAGTAAAAACAACGGCGAAACCAAGGGTTCCGGCGGCAAGGGCCGTCCCTTCCGGGGAGAGAAAAGAGACCGTTTCCGTCACGAAGGCGGAAAATTTGCCGGCGGCGAGCCTGATCGGCAGGAAAATACACAATATGACGCTTTTGAGGATACGGGTGAACCGGACGAAAAACGCGAAAAGCACAGCGACCTCATCACCGGCCGCAACGCCGTCACCGAAGCGCTTAAGAGCGGCAGACCCATTGAATCGCTGCTCGTGGCACGTTCCGCCGACAGCAGCGGACGCACCTTCGGTCAGATCATCGCCCTTGCCAGGGAGATGAACATCACCGTCAAGGAGGTCTCTCCCGCAAAGCTGGAAGCCATGTGCGGCGGCAGCCATCAGGGAATCGCCGCCCTTACGGCGGTGCATGAATACGCCGAAATCGACGACATCTTCGCATTGGCCGAGAGCAGGGGAGAAGCGCCCTTCATCCTGCTGTGCGACGGCATAGAGGATCCCCACAATCTCGGGGCCATCATCCGCACGGCGGAAGCGGCCGGCGCTCACGGCGTGATTATCCCTAAGCGCAGAGCCGTGGGACTCACATGGGCGGTCGGCAAGGCCTCGGCAGGTGCGCTGGAATATCTGCCGGTGGCAAGAGTGGCCAATCTCCCGTCATGCATAGAGGAGCTTAAGAAGCGCGGCCTGTGGATTTACTGCGCCGATATGGACGGAGAGTCCTGGTGCGGCGGCGATCTCACGGGCGCCATCGGACTGGTCATCGGCGGCGAGGACAGCGGAGTGAGCCGCCTGGTGCGTGAAAAATGCGACGGCGTGCTGTCGCTTCCCATGCGGGGCAGCATCAATTCACTCAACGCCTCGGTCGCCTGCGCCATCATTATTTACGAAATAACACGCCAGCGCTGCGGAATCGACGCCCGCAACGGCAGCAGAAGTTATTACTCCGGCAACTAAATATTGATAATAAATTAGTAAATTATTAAAGGAAAAAGGGCATGCGCAGCGCCATAACTAGCGAGTTTTTTACCCAGGCGAGCGTGGGGTCCAGGGGGCCACTGCTCCCTGGCA
>CAMHJC010000046.1 GCA_946185345.1 uncultured Clostridia bacterium | reverse complement strand
AAACATAGGTCTGCTAAGTTCCATCAGAATCAGAAGTCTTAAGTTGATGACATTGGGGTCCAGGGGGCCACTGCTCCCTGGCAGGGGTCCGGGGGCAGCGCCACCGGCGGAGCGTGAGGCAGAGCCTCACGAGCGAAGCCTTTGGCTGAGCGAGCAAAACGCACTGGGAAAAGCAATGCAGTCAGGCGAATACTCAAAAGGCAAAAACCAAAAAAATCCTTCCCTCGGCTGAAGAAAAATTTGATAGATATTTTATTGCCGGATTAATAATTGTCTACTTTCAACCGAAAATTAGTATAAAAAATCCAGCCAGTGATACAAAAGATTGGCTAACTGTTTTTTCATTTCCTTTATCATGCGCCAATTCATTGTATGCATTTTCCAAAAAAAAATGCCGCCGAGAACGGCGGCGGGAGTATGAAATGATTGGCTGAGGGGAAATATTATTTGCGGAATCATTAACCCTGCCACAAGGTCTCCCCTATCCTGATCCGATTATTCCGCTCAAAAACGGAAATCAATTAAAATCCTTTGGTTCGAGGTGGTATACGGTGTCAAAATCCTTGTTGGTAGCGACATCCATGGTGAAATCCGTCTGATAATAGATGACCGACCAGTCGGTGAAGATCGTCGGGGAAATGTACTGGTAGACCTGCTCAAGAATATCCAAAGCGTATTCATGGGTGATTTCAGATTTGCCTTCGAGTCCGTTCTTCATCGCATCAAATCTCTCGCAGACGCCTTCGGTTTTTCCCACATGGGAATAAAGCGGAAAATTGGTACACATCTTGCTTCTTGTCACATGCATGATGCTTGCCTTTCGGCCGTTGAAGTCGGTATTTCTTTCCCACTCCACAACCGCGGCATCCCCTGTTGCGTCGGTAATGAATATATGCTGTGTCCAGCCGTGTCCGGTGTGAATATCGTACTGTTCCAGCAGTGCGATCGCTTCGTCAACCGACGCGGCACGGTCGAGTATCAGCCGGACTGCCAGCGTCACAAGAAGTTCCGGTCTTTCCGTATCATCGTGAATCTCAACCGTATCAAGATCCATCAGTGCGGCAAATACACCTTTTTCATTCACGCCGTCCATGGGAATATAAGGAGCGGCCAGTATGGCGATTCTGCCGTATGTACTGAGTGCTTCGGGGCCGTATTCACCGCCGATTCCCAGCATATCAAGCGATACCATGGAGAGCGAGGCGTAGGCGTTTTTTGGCGTAGCGTAAACCGCCAGTTTATCGGTGCCGCCCAGTCCGAAGCTTCTTCCCGTGAGGTACTTTCCGCCGTCGGTTTTGGAAATAAATCCGCTGCACGCATATTTGTCAATATTGGCGTCAATACCGTATCCGAAGAACATCTCCTCATTGATATAGTTAAGCAGATCCTGCTCGGTCTTTATTCCGGCGTCAAGCGCCTTGTCGAGATCATAATCCTGACGGTAGTGGACCTTATAGAGATTGTGTCCCACCTGTTCCATATTGGCGGCGGTGGCTATCCTGCCGTAAAGAATGATAAACAGCACGATGGCCGCGGCGAGAACCAGAAGCACCGGCGTGAGAAAAATCCAGAGCAGGACTTTCGGCCATACTCTCTTCTTTTTTTTGCGACTGTCCGATTTCTTTTCCTTTGTGCCGGATTTTTCCTCAGATGCCGCTTCGGCAGCGGCTTCTTCCGACGTATCCTCCGCCATGTCCGCTTCGTTCTGTGCTGTGAGCTCTTTGATTTCTTCCATCATCATGTTACCTCCTGAGATATTTGATTAATCAGGCCTTCGCCTTACTTATGTATCTATGATAACACTCTCATCTGAAGCTGATCTGAAGATTTCAGGTTTATTTCTTTTTTTTTTGACGAAATCAAGCGGCTCCCGCTCCGAAAGAAATCCGCCCCTTACAGTCTCGGGTCTACCGGCTCACTTTCCAGGGCAAGAACAGCGAAGGCACATTCATGGACACGGTAAAGAGGTTCCCGGCTGACAAAGCGGTACAGTGATTCCATTCCAAGCGAAAACTCTTTGAGCGCCAGGGACTGCTTGCGCTTGAGAAAACGATTTTTGAGACGCCGCAAATGCTCCGGTTCAAGGTACTCAGCGCCGTAAATGATGCGCAGGTACTCTCTTCCCCTGCACTTCACAGCCGGCTGCAACAGCTTTCCGTCTTCCTTCACTACATAAGTTTCCGGCTTGACCACCATGCCTTCTCCTCCGCTGCCGGTCAGCGACAGCCACCAGTCCACGCCGGCCCGGACGCTTTCTTCGTCGGAGGTGTCAACACAGATGTAAGGCGTGGCCATAAACAGCGGATCGCTGCCTGTGAAGTATTTTCGGATGTTTTCCATGTGCCAGACGTGCTTGTGATCGCTGAACACTTTGTCCTCACAAGCCAGAATATGGAACGGTGCGATGCGGAGATCGTCAACAGCATCCACCTTCCAGCAGTATTCACCGTAGGCCGCGGTATATTTTTCCATATCGCACAGTTTGTCTTTATAACGTTTCAGCAGAGAACTCACATCGACATTTTTTCCCGAGGTTGTACTGTCCACTTCATAGGCAATGTTTTTCCTGGTGCAAGCCGATTCCAATGCCCTGACCGCGGCGGACAGGCTTCCGATCCCGGCTCTGCCGGTCGGTGCGTACTGGGTGCAAAGCAGCGCCTGCGCCTTCTCGCTCCACGGCATCAGCTCTGTGTCAAGACAGACCCAGCCGGTGCCGAATTCCTCCCAGAAATTCGTCCCATTGAGCACATTGACCAGCCGCTCAAGAATAACGCTTTCGGTGGATGGATTATCAAAAAACCTTCTGCCGGTACGTGTATAAATCACGCCTGTGGTTCCGTCATCAACACCGAAGCGCTGTCTGGCCGTCTGTGCATCTTTGCAGACCACTATCACACAGCGTGACCCCATGTGCTTCTTTTCACAGACAAGATGCCGCACGCCTTTGTCCGAATAATAGGCAAACGCCTGCAGGGGATGCTCCAGATAACCGTCCAGCTCGCTTGTCTCACAGGGCGACATGGTAGGCGGCAGATAAATCAGCCAGTGCGGATCGGCAGCAAAGCGGGACATGATCTCCAGAGCGGCAGCGGCATTGTTTTCGTGAATATCCACCGACGACATCAGCCGTGTTTCGATGTGAAGTTTCCTGCCGAAATCTCCGACGGTCAGAATATCTCCCATGCTGCGGTCAATATTCGCATCCTGACGTTCCAGCGGCCGGATCGGTTCATAATAGATCCGCCGCGCATCCACACTGACCGTCTCGCCTTCGGGATAGCGGTAGGCCGTCAGTTTACCGCCGAAAACACAGCCGGTGTCGATACAGACCGTGCGGTTGAGGGAACTGACTTCCAAGCCGGCAATATGACCATACACCACGGTGGCTTTTCCCCTGTAATCCGCCGCCCAGTTGTGCCTCACCGGCAGGCCGAACTCATCCGTCTCGCCAGTCACCTCTCCGTAGAGACAGAATTCACGCACCCTTGCGGAAGCCCTGCCAATGTATTCCTCTTTCAGACCGGCGTGAGCAATCACCAGTTTTCCGTCATCCAGCACATAATGGCTGATCAGCCGGTCGATAAAGGCTGCCGCTTCACGCTTGAATTCTTCCCCGCGTTCCTCGATTTCGGCAATGGTTCTGTCGATTCCGTGCGTCATGGCAATATTCTTTCCTCGCAGATATTTCAGGAGCTTGACGTCGTGATTGCCCGGAACGGCAATGGCGGAACCGCCTTTGACCATATCCATCACCAGTCTGAGCACATCCGCATTGCGGCTGCCTCTGTCACAGAAATCGCCCAGAAATGCGGCCTGTCTGCCTTCCGGATGACGGTAAACGCCTTCCGTACGAACATAACCCAGCTGTTCCAGCATCAATTCCAGTTCATCGCAGCATCCGTGAATATCCCCGATAATATCGAACGGCCCGTGAGATTCTCTTTTGTCGTTCCAGAGTCTGGTGCGCACGACGACGGCGTTCTCGATTTGCTCCACGGAATCAAGCACGTACACATAGCGGAAGCCTTCCCGCTTCAGACTGCGGATGCTTTTTTTCAGTGCGCTGCGGTGCTGATGAATCACCCTTTCGGGCAGATGGCGGTCAGTTCTCAACCTGTTGCGCTCCAGCATGACACTTTCAGGAGGATTCAGAACAATTGCCACCGCATGAACATCCTGATTCCGGGCGAGCTCCACCACCTGTTGACGAGCGCTCTGCTGTAAATTGGTGGCGTCTATGACGGTGAGTTTCTTATGGCTGAGCCGCTTGTTGGCGGCGTAATACAGCAGATCAAACGCATCCGCCGAAACGCTCTGATCGTTCTCGTCGTCTGTGATCATGCCCCGGAAGGAGTCGGACGACATCACTTCTGTCGGCAGAAAATGTGTGGCGGCAAAGCTGGATTTTCCCGATGAAGTGCCTCCGATCAGTGCCACCACACACAGTTCGGGAATCTCTATTGTAAAAGGCTTATCCATTTCTCTTAAACACTCCCATCTGTGTCGGCGTTCCGAATTCCGTGTCGTTTTCTCCGATGCCGCTGATCACGCAGGTATATCCGAAGGCGTTGCAGATATGTTCCGTCCATGCCCGGAATTCTTCCCTCGTCCACTCAAACCGGTGATCGTCATGTCGCAGACCGTTGTCCTTCATCCTGGCGTAATGATCGTTGTATTCCCGGTTGGGAGTCGTAAGGATCAAGGTTTTGGGTGCGGCAAATTCAAACAGAATACGCTCAAACGACGGAAGGCGTGCCGGCTCGATATGCTCGATCACTTCAACGACGCAGGCGCAGTCGAATCCCTCAAAGCGTTTATCACGATAGGTAAGCGATGCCTGCATCAGGGTCAGCTTGGCTCGCTTATATGAATTCATATCGTCAAGTCGCAGGCGTCTGGCCGCTTTTTCCAGCACACTCACCGAAACGTCGCAGGCGGTTATTTTCTGAATCTGAGGCTCGCTCAGAAGCAGCGAGGTAAGACGACATTCACCGCATCCCATGTCAATAACCGATGATGCTCCGCTCGCAAGCACCGCATTTTTGACCGCTTCCATACGCTGTGTGTTAAGCGGAACACGCTTTTCCTCCTGCGCTGCGTCGGCCTCTTCCTCGACCGGCTGCTCCGGCATTTCAGACATCAATATATCGATCGCTTTGCGGGCGTAGGATTTTTTGTTTTTGAAATAACGGCGGACAATTTTGTCCCTGTACGGATGAGAAGACAGCCATCCCCTCGATTGCGCCGAATGATCCGGCAGCTCCTCGGCGATAAATCCGCCGTGATCAAGCAGTTTTTGTATTTCGTCCTGTGCAATGTAGTAATGCTTCTGCATATCGAACACCGGAATCAGGACATACAGATGATTGAGCAGATCAGAAAGCCTGACGCTGCCGCTGACAGTCAGATCAATGTAGGGAGACTCTCCCCATTCCGGAAAACGGCTGTCAAGCAGCGTCGTTTCGGTTTTGACGGAATATCCCAGAGGTTCAAAAAGCTGCGCCGCCAGTTCCTTGTCATCGCCCGTTCTCAGAGAAGTGACGGTTGCGGTCAATGACAGCGGCGTATCCGCAAGCTGCTGCTTTTTGTCGCAGCGGCCGTTCATAGCCGTGCCGAAAACCCTGGAAATCGCATTGCTCATAAAGGAGGTGGAAGCGTAGGGCCGGTCATTGACGTAATCAAACAGGCCTCCGTCGCTGCCGCCGAGTTTTCCCCGTGCCAGATCAATGGGGTCAATATCCAGCAGCAGAGCGGCCGTCGTGCGACTGTCGCTGACTTCCGGGTAAAAGACATACGCCTTGCCGTAGCTGAGTTCAAACTGCTGCGCCCTGTCGGGATTCTTGTGCAGCAAATAGCCAAGCTCCTGCGTATTTTTTCCTTCGTATGTAATGGTTAATAACAAACTTCTGCATCTCCTTTCGGATATGATGGAATCATCATGATAATAAGAAAATTATACACATTTCTTTTTCATTTGTCAAATCATTCCCGCCAGAACAAAATCCGAGACATAACGCTGTTTGACATCAATGATTCGGCGTTTTGTGACAGACGCCACGGTCGCTCTGAAACATCCTGAACCGGAGAAGGCGGTTGTCATCATTCAGGACTGCAATAACGGCAAAGACGATATTCTATACCAATTTTACGTTGAATTTGTCAAAAAGTTTCAAAGTAATTGACAGGATTTGATATCGTGGTATAATAATAACAACGATATTGAATCGTAGAATGAAAAAAAGGAGTTACTATCATGAAGGAATTTTTCAGCTACATTATTATTATTGCCATCATTGCTCTCATCGGATTTATCTGTTACATGATCTGGAAACGCAGTTCGGAAACTGTTTATCCCACTAGTGCGTTTCCCGGGCCGAATCCGAAACCCGATGAGCCTGCTCCCGTTGAAACGGACTATAACCACACTACCTGCATCATCTCGGAATGGTCTGTTGTTCAGCTCCATCCCGTCAGCGGCAAGCAGATCAAAAAACAAAATCTTGTCATTCCCGCTTCCGGCGGATTTACCATCGGCAGAAGGAATGACTGCAACTTTGTGCTTCAGGGGGCGACAGCCGAGGACGGCGTAAGCAGACTTCATCTCTGTGTGGGCCAAGACGACAAAGGATACTTCGCAAGACCCTTTCCAAGACCCGACGATTCGCTTGCCATTACCTATATCAGTGATAAAGTTGTGACAAACACCTTTGATCTGGTGGATCAGCAGATTGTATGGCTGGGGAAAATACCGATTGTATTTGTGCGCAACATCAACCGCAGAAATAATCTGATATTCAATCCAAGCGAGACAGGCATCGTGAGAAACCGCGAGCAAATGCTGAGAGACAGCAACCAGACCGTGCTTCCGGGCAGATACGCCAGCCGCAACGAAGGTCGCTCATTCACCAGATAATTTCCGGGCGCCAGTTCATCGTCCGGCCGGTGCGCAGAGCCGATACTGCTGCCCGCAAATGCAATTTCATACGCATGTCCGGATAACGGAAGGGCTGAATTAATCCTGACATCCGTATCAGTAATTCAGGAGAAAACTATGATAAAAAATACGATTAAGGACGCCGGATGGCTGTTGGGCCTGAATGCGGCTTTCGTTGTCCTGCTGGTACTCTTTGCCGTCAACAGAGGCCTCGGCGACGCAATGCTGAGTATCGTGATTCCGATGCTGCTCATCACATCCGCCGCGTTGTTCTATACTTACAGATTCTCGGGAGATACGGTGACGGCTATCGCCTCTGCGCTGCTCCTTGAAACGGGACAGATGACACAGGTGCTTATCAACGAAGAAACTTCCGCCCAATCGACAGTACTTTTGTTTGTATCTCCCTTTCTGGGAGTGATCGGGATTATCGCAATCCATCTCATGCAAAAAATCGACTATTCCGACCGCATCAAATCCGTCAGGACATTGAGTATTCTGGCGGGAAGCATCCTTGTCATCGCCCTGGGTCTGCTGATATTCGGCAGAAACATTAACGGCACAAAGGCATGGCTGGTGGTCGGCGGTCTTTCACTGCAGCTCACCGAGCTGTTCAAACCGCTGTATATTGTCTTTCATGCGGTTCTCTGGAGCGCTCCCTTCCGTCACAGAACCCGGTTTCTTCTGTCCGCCGGAATAACCTTCGGCTCAGCGGGACTGCTCCTGATCATTAACGAACTCGGCACCCTCCTTGTCATTCTGTGCATGTGGATCATTCTTACCTTTCTCTACTCCGACAGAATACTCGACACCGCCATCTCATTCGGAGGAACGGTTCTCACTATCCTCGGCGGATACGCCGTGATGGGTCTGATCTACAACAGCGTCAAAAAGACCATCTCCATGGGAGAAGCTCCCAACGGAGTGATGAAGAAGATTTTTCAGATTTACGATAAGCTGCGGCAGAGAGTCATGATTGTCACCGACCTCGACCAATATCTGGCGGAATATAAGGACGAGGCAAGCAGGCAGCCCTTCAAGGCCCGTGAAATGATCATGAAGGGCGGCCTTTTCGGTACGACACGCCGCACCACCATTCCCATTGAAAATTCGGATTACGCATATGTCGGCCTTATTCTGCGCTGCGGAATCGTATTTGCGGTCGTCGTGCTGGTGCTTTTCTTCATTATCTTCTGCCGGTCGATGATCCGATCAGTCAGAATCAGCGGCAAATACGAATCCATTGTATTGACAGGAGCGGCACTTGGCCTGATTCTTCCCACCTTTATCAACGTGATGGGAACCACGAATTTCAGCTTCATGACCGGTATCGCGGTGCCGTTTATCTCTCACGGCGGCACCAACATGATCCTCTCCGTATTCAATGTAATGCTCCTGCTCTGGGGAAGCTGCCGCACCGGCCCGGATATTGCGGGAAGGATCGGCGCAAAGTTTTCCGGCTCCCGCAGGAAAAATCCCCCTGTGCCCAACACGATTCCCTTTACGAGATAGGAGTGAAATGGAATGAAATCGTTTTTTTCAAATCAGATCAACAAGGGATATGCCGTCATTTTCGGATTCGTAGCGCTCACAGTCATTTTTTCCTGTTATCTGATGTACTACGGTGCAGTCTTTTATGGAGTGAACGAAAAGGGCGACGCACTCAAAGAGAGCATGGTCAAAAAGGAGATCCGCGCCGCCACCGTAGAGGGAAGCATTGTTGACGCGTCCGGAGACATCATCACCTACTCGGAGGAACCCGGTGTCAGCGCCAGGTGCATGTACAATTCCTACAGTCAGCTGATCGGATTCAACAGCGCAATGTACGGCCGCTACGGTCTCAGAGGAAGATACGAGGAAGTCCTGTTTACCGGTGACAAGAATCATCAGGGGTCCACTGTTCGGCTGACTACCCTGAACCGGATCCAGAATGCCGCCTATGACGAAATACGGGGTACGGAAGGCTGCGTTGTGATTCTTGAAAACGCCACCGGCAGAATCATTGCCCTCGCAACATCCTATCCCGGAATCGAGATGGACGTCAACGACCTTTCCTCCAACTGGAACGAAATGAATTCATCAGAGCACGACGGTTTCCTCATTCAGAACTGGAGGAAGGCGCTTGCGCCGGGCAGCACCATGAAGCCCGTGACGGCGACCCTGGTTTTCGATGAAGGTCTTTCGGATGAGGTTTACGAGGACACCGGTTCGGAAAAAATAGGCGGTTATACATTCCACAACGCAGGAAAAGGCGTAAACGGCAGCATCAGGCTCAACAAAGCCATCGTCAAATCCTGCAACACCTATTTTGCCCATATGACCAATGAAATCGGCCTGTTTAATCTCAAAGAACGCGCAGAAGCATTCTGCATCGGCAGGCAGCTGGAGCTTGACTTCTGCACCGTCTCCTCCGGCCATCATCTTTCCGATTCCACCACAGAGGAAGTTGCCGCTGCGGGATTCGGCCAGGGACAGCTTCTTCTGACGCCCATCAATATTGCGCTTATCGGAGAGGCCATTGCCAACGGAGGCGAATTGAAACAGCCGTACCTGATTGACAGCATCTACAACGCCGACGGCGTGTCATACACCGGAGAAACGCAGGTTCTCTCGCAGGCATGCTCAAGAGAAGCCGCCGAATATGTCTCCTCCGCCATGCTCGACGCCGCCGAAAGCTATGGGATAGACCGGAAGCTCGGTATTCACGCCAAAACAGGAACTGCTCAGGTCAACGGTATGCATCGTGCCTCCTTCCTTTCCTTCAACGACAAATACACCGTCTGTCTGGTGGAAAACAACACCAGAAAAAGCGGAAAGAATCTTGCCGGCTCCGCAGTCAGACTGTTTAAACTGCTCGACTCTGTCAACGAGGTAAAACATGAATGAACACCACCATCATAATGAAAGGGGAAATCGCAAAAGCCGCCAGGGAAGAAAGCAGCAATGCCTTTCTGGAGCTTTACGCCTCGGATATCGCACGATTTGACAAAAAGCTCACACAGCAGTGGCAGACATATTATGCCGCTATTTCACAGGGACATTCTCCCCGTGAAATAGCCGACCGCTGCCAATGCGCGCTTAATACCGCCAAGAAATGGAACGCTTCGGTTCCCTGCCACAGGGAGCATTATGTCATGATCGGCTGCTGCTTCGGACTTTCTCCGGATGAAGTATCCGGACTGATGTCCCGCTACGGCGGATTTGCCAGGCTCCGTACCGACAACCCGGATGACATACGGTCTATCAGATTGCTTGAGCTGATGCGTGATTCGATGAAAGAAAACAACGCCGGCGCATTCGACCTTCCTTCGACTTATGAGAGTCTGGGAAACGCATATTATGCCGAAGCAGACAGGATATTATCCAACGGACTCTGGGCGGAAAGCCGCGAGGCCATGGCAGAAGGTTCCAGACTGATCCGGCCCGATCCCGCATTTTACGCCATGATGGAGAAAAGCCGCAAAACGATCGGAAGCAGCTACCGCAGCGTGTCAAAAGCACTCACCGAAAGACTGAAAAATATCGGCTTCAAATCCAACAGTGCCTTTTATTCTAAAATGAATATGTCCAGCAGCATGCAGCGTATTTTTTCCTGCATGAGTTCATGTATCGGCTCCGACGGTCAGACATACGCTGCGCAGGACAAATTCACGCTCAGACCAATGCCGAGGCGCCGGCAGCTGATCACATTCTGCCTGTATCTCGGCATGCCGATGAACGATATCAACTCCATTCTGAAAAAGGCCAACATGGAGGAGCTTTGTCCCAGAGATCCCTTTGAGGCGGCTTTGCTGTTTGTATTGCAGCAGCTTTACAATAAAGACCGCCGGTTTGCGGGCAGAGAAATGCAGGGCAAAGAAAATCTTGCCATTCAGGAGGATCTGCAATACCTGCATAATACCGGATACTTCGGTTTGTTCGGGTATGTATATTCCAGGTTAAGCCAGGGAGAGCTGGCCGACTTTCTCAACAGAATGGACGTTGACATCGGAAAGGCCATGTGTCTGTGATATTCAGCAATAACGGCAAGGACTCTGCCGTTTCATGCAATTCTCCAAGAGCGGTGTATGATTCACTCGTCCGCTTACGGCCTCCACTAACCGGAAAGGAGTCAATCTATGATTCAATTTATCAGAAACCATTGCGGCGGCAACTGCTGTTCCGAATGGATGCGCACGAAAAACGGGAGATATGCCGCCGTCAGCTGCATGGTGAGAGAAAAGGAAAATCAGGAACTGTACGCTTATGCCTATGTGCATGCCATACTCACTTTTTTCAGGCAGTACGACATAGACAGCGATGAGAAATTAAATGACGGAAAGATAGCGCAACTGCTGCTGGAATACTGCAAGTACGCCTGCCAGAAGCTTGACGCTTCGCTGGAAACCAAAACCGGCCATCCTCTCCCCTATATCAGTGTATTCTTTGAAATATCCGACGGGAAAGCCGCTGCATTGACAATCGGCGATGCCAGTGTCACCATTCTCAACAGGGATAAGAAGGAAATCGCACTGAAGCGTTCCTCTTTTTCCCGCAGTCATTTGAAAAACTGCCGGATTTCCGGCAAAGGGCTTCCGTCCCGTGCCGTTAAACTGAGAGTCTTCGATACCTCCGCAACCGAAGAAATCATCCTCCGTCCGGTTAACCTTCCTGAATGGACGGATTATTCCGGCGAGTCAATGGTGATCAGAACCTGTCCGGATGCGGAAAATCCACTGCCGCATATTTACAGGACATTGATTACCGGCAGAAAACACGCTTCAAAAGGACAGTATTGTCAGGACAACGCCGACTTCCGGATTCTTGCGGACGGCTCGGTCTGCGCTGCGGTGAGCGACGGAGCCGGAGGAGGCAATTGCAGTGAGTACGGCGCCGTCATGAATGTCAATACATTTCTGGCCTGCTGCGAGGACGGCATTTCTTTGGAGGATTTCGGAACCGAATTGCTCCAAAGAATCCATCAGGCTCATAATGAACTGCAAACCGGCAAACCTGTTGACGCCATTCAGGATTACGCAACCTTGATGGGAGTTTATATCAAAGGCGATACACTTTTCTGTCTGCACATAGGCGACGGCGCCGTTTACGGCAAAACAGCCGACGGCTCGGTCGAATGCATTTCTGATCCGGACAATTATCTGGTATCCAACCGCACCTATTTTACGATTGAAGCGGACGCAGCCGATCACCTGTCTATCTGTGAGCTGCCAAAGAGCCGGTACGACAGCCTTCTCCTGATGACAGACGGAGTGTACAACGGCTATCATGCAGCCACTTCTGCGGAATTATTCGACACTGCCGCTGAAGGCGAATGCTCTGAACGGGATGAATTCATTGGGCAGGTTTTCAGCCTTTCGGAGGCTGACGGCTTTGATGACGCCGCACTCGCCCGGCTGATCGATACGGAAGAGGTTTTGCGTTACGGCGATGATCATTCCGCTGTTCTGATTCAATTAAATGATTGTAAAAATATACGGAAATAATGAAAGCGCGCAGCGCCATAACCAGCGAGCTTGCGAGCGTGGGAGTCCAGGGGGGCCACTGCCCTCCTGGCCCGTCCAGGGCGGAGCCTTGGAGGGGGATGTTGGCAGCAACGCTGCCAACGAGGGACAGCGCCCCTCGCCGCAATGCGCTTGGACAAAAACGCATCCGGGCGCATGAATCGGGTTGATTATTTCGATCAGCTTTTGCCCCGAATCGGAGATAAAGCTGATTGATACAAATCTGCCAATTCCCCGAATACTAATTCAATAAAGCAAAGGAGATAAACTGACCTTGGAATTTTTCAATGTATTTCTGACTGTCGCCATATTCATTATGGCAGGCATGATAGGCTTTACCGCCTGGTCTGTCCTCCGGACTACCGGCTCGGTCCCGACGCCCGCAAAGAAGGGTGCCTCACGAGGCAGATCCGCCGCCGACTGGAGAGTGTACGCCGTTGATGAAGGCGGCAACTGCTTCTGCGGCGCTGAGATCATTCTGCCAACCGAGCGTGACGAATTCATCATAGGACGTCAGAAAGGGTGCCAGCTTCGCATCATGCGTCCCGAAATCGGCAGGCGGCACGCAAAGATAGGCCGCAAAGGCATTGTTTACACACTTTACGACCTCGGATCATATGCCGGCTGCGTCTGCAATCATGCCAGGATCAAGGAAATCAGACTTGAACACATGATGGTTGTCTGGATCAACGACGTTGCGCTGGTATTTGTCAACTGCGAAGTGAACCCGGAATTTATCACACGCGCGGTTAAGAATTCCAGCCGCTGAAGGATAATCGCCATCAATCATTATCGGTTAATCGACATTCTCCGCCAATCCGGAATGTCGATTGATTGCGGTTTTATGGGTTTCCATCAAATTTCATACAGGAAGTGAATCATCGTGCCCGAAGCAAGGAACGGTAATATCAAAGAGCCGCTCGATAATTTCACGCTCAATTCCGTAAAACGTGAATTTGACAGATTAAAAAAGGGAACAGCTTACAAACGCCATGTCATCAGGGATTTCATTGATAACGGCAGATTTGCCAGAGTCTACAGCGTCAAAAGCATTTGGTCACCCGATGTGTATGCCATCCGTATCTCATCGGAGCCGGATCACAACAACACAAGAGAATTGACCACCGTCATGAAACTAATGGAACTGGGGCAGCCTCACATTGTCAATCACCTGATGGATTTTACGGTTGATACGCCTTTCGGAAAAAAACACTGCACCCTGATGCAGTTTCTCTGTCCTCTCTCCAAATACAACAATACAGCCGACGATGTGGAACTGGCTGTCAGATGCGGCAATGACCTGCTTCCTCTGCTTCAGACCTGTATGGAGCAAAAAATCCTTCACCGTGACATCAAGCCCGAAAATATCCTTTACGACGTTGATTTCAGGAATCACAGAGGACTGATGCTGGGCGATTTCGGCGAAACCAGAACCGACAACGACGGCACGGTAACCAGAATCGGCACCCCGGTGACAATTTCTCCTGAAATCGCCGGATACGACAGGGATATCCGTCACGATCACCGTCTCAGCGATATGTATTCTCTCGGAATGGTGATGTTTTACTATCTCAACGGACGTGCTTATCCTTTTCAAAATGATTATTTACAGCGCCTGGATACCAAAGGCGAACTTCCTTCTCCTCTCTACGGTTCCACCCGTCTCAAACAGCTGGTTCTGAAGGCGACGCAGTACTATCCCAGCGACCGCTTCTCCTCTCCTCAGGAAATGCTGGACGAACTCAGACAATGCGATGAATACAGGCAATATATTCTGCAAAGCGATCTGAGCGCTTATGATACTCTGATTCCGGACCAATCGGCCCAGGGCAGTGATATCATGGAGGAACTTGCCAAGCTCCGCGATCAGAACCGGATGCTGGAACAGCAGGTTCAGCAAAGGGAGCGTGAATTGCAGGAGCGCAGGGAAAGAGAAATTCAGATCAAGAAAGAGCAGGCGGAAAGCGCTCGGAAGGTTCAGACATCCTCCCCTGAAAAAAGCAAACTCCAAGGCAAAGGCAAACCGATCAACACCAGAGTCGGACGCACCATCTATTACGGAAAATATCCGCTGGGCAAAGAAGGCAAGGAAGAAAAACTGGCCTGGAAGGTACTGGATATTAAAGACGGAAAGGCACTGCTGATTACGGATAAGCTGATAGACTGCGTACCGTTTAACGACTGCTTCGAGGAAGTCACCTGGGAAACCTGTTCGCTTCGCAGATGGCTGAACAGTGAATTTCTGATGAGAGCCTTCAAAAGAGAGAAGCCCTACAACATCGCCCTCACTTTCAATCAGAATTCCGACAATCCAAAGTACAAAACAGGCGGCGGTAACGCTACCTACGACAGGGTATTCCTGCTGAGCATTGATGAACTCAGAAAGTACTATCCCGATAATAACGCCAGAATCGCCACCGTCACGCCTTATGCGAGAAATCAGGGAAGCTACATAAGCGATGAAATCACCCTTTCAGACGGAGGCAAAACAGGCCGCTGGTGGCTTCGCACTCCCGGCAATTACAATCACAGTGCCATTACGGTTGACATCAACGGCTACGCCGATGAATTCGGCCTTGACGTTTTCAGTTGCAATTGTTCTGTGCGTCCGGCGATCTGGATTTATCTCGGCAGTCAGAGCGGTGATGCCGAAACCGAAACATCCTCTTCAGACGACAAAGCCGCTTCCAATAACAGACAGCGCAATAAGGTCAAAATCGGCGGCACACTGAAATTCGGCACCTACCGTTACGGAGAAGAAGGCGACTATCAGCCGATTAACTGGCGAGTGCTTGACATCAAAGACGGCAGGGCGCTGGTCATTACCGAACAGCTGCTCGACTATCTTCCTTACAACGAATCGGATGAAGATATTTCGTGGAAAGACAGTTCGCTTCGCAAATGGCTTAACGGCGAATTCATCACCCAGGCATTTGCCGCCACCCAGCTTAATCAGGTGGCGCTGGTGACCAACCGGAACACAGGCATTACCAACAACGGCTGTAGTGAGGATTCCGAGACACAGGACTGGATCTTTTTGCTGACCGCCGAGGAAGCGCAGCATTATTTCAGTGACGACAACGACAGAAAAGCATTAAAAACACCCTACATGGACGGAATTACCTGGTTCTGTGAGGGCAGCGGCGACAAATCAGACTGGTGGTGGCTGCGTTCACACGCCGCCGGCACTCTGGCACCGATTGTCGACGTCACGGGCTGTATTCTGGAAAACAGCCAGGAAGTTAATGATACCAACGGTTCGGTTCGTCCTGCCATGTGGCTGATACTGGACTGATACCGTTTTTCTCAATTGATATTCAGGAGGCTATCACTATGAGACAGATAACTGAATCTGAACTGAAACAAATCAAAACCGAATTCAACAAACGAAAAAAGAATATAGGATTATCCGGCTACAATATCGGGGAATATCTGACCGAAGGCGGCACCGCCAAAATCTATCTTGTCAAAAACAGCTTCAGTCTCAAACAGTACGTCATCCGCATCTCGGAGGAGATACAGTCGCCATATTCCGATGAAAGCTACAACGAACGCGAGGTACGTATCCAGGAGGAGCTCAAGCGCAGCAATCAGCCGCATATTGTCAGTTATCTGGATTCATTCATGGTGAAAGCAACCGGTCCTTATCACATCACACCCTATTATTGCGCCATTATGGAGCTGCTCATTCCGCTCAAAAAGACCCGGGGCGGCGACGGCAGAGAAATCGCTGTCCGATTGGGCAATGATCTGCTTCCGCTGCTTCAGACGCTCTGGGATAAAAAAATTATTCACCGTGACATCAAGCCCGAAAATATCTTTTACGACAAGGATTTTCGCAACCGCAAAGGATTTATGCTGGGAGACTTCGGCATCGCCAGGAAGGATTCCGAAACCAGCATCACCGACGCAGGCACCGGTTCCACCAAAGCACCCGAAATCGCAGGCATTGACTCCGCTCTGGAAGGCAACAAAATGCGCAGCGATATGTATTCGCTGGGAATGGTGATGTATTATTATCTCAATGAATGTATCTATCCCTCTAATCACACCAGATTATCCAACAATCCCGATAAAAGTCCCTTTCCGTTGCCCCGGTACGGTTCCAGAAAGCTAAAAAATCTGGTATTGAAGGCTACACAGTACAATCCGGAAGACCGCTTCTCGTCCCCGCAGGAAATGCTGCGTGAATTGCAGAGTTGTGAAGAATACAGGCAGTTCATTGAGTCTGCCGATTCGGACAATGAAGAAACACGTATTCCCATTCAGACGGCCATGGATCGCATTACAAGGCTTCAAGCGGAAAATGAAGCGCTCCAGAAAGAGGCAGCCCAGAGAAATCAGGAGCTTATGGCCGAAATAGAAATGTGGAGGGAAAAATATTCCCGCAAAGAAAGCGAACTCGAATCGGTCAGACAGCACGGCAATTCACCGCAGGAATGGCAGAGGCCTTACGGCCGGCGCGCTCCGGAACCCAATCACACCTATCAGTCGTCGAATGACGCCGCAGACAATTCGCAGGAACAGCGCCCGACAGGACGCAGATTGCTCGGCTGTTCCTATTCCCAGGCGAACGCTTCCTGCGTGGAAGTCAAAGTCGGAAGTCTGGTAACTTTCGGAAAATACCCGACCGGCACCAACGGCGAACTGATGCCCATCGAATGGAGAGTGCTGGACATTCAGGGAAACATGGCGCTGCTGATCACCGAAAAGCTGATCGACTGCCGCAAATACAATGACACAGCTCAACCTGTCACATGGGAAAACTGTACCCTTAGACGCTGGCTGAACAGAGTCTTTATCAACAGGGCATTCAGCGAAAAATCAAGAGCAAGGATTATCACCGTGACCAATACCAATCCCGGCATTATCACCAACGACCGTGTATTTCTGCTCAGCACCGATCAGGCCGAACAGTATTTCTCATCCAATCAGGAGAGAATGGCCGCCGTTACCTTATATGCACGTCAGCAGGGCAGCCACACCAGCGACAAATGCTCCCTGCCCAACGGCGACAAAACAGGCTGGTGGTGGCTCCGTTCCTCCGGCGGCAGCAGCACATCGGCTGTTCATGTAAACATTTACGGCAATATCAGCACGTCAGGTTCCAATATTGACAGAAGCAACGGCTCAGTCCGTCCCGCATTATGGGTCAGAATCTGAAGCGTCATCCTTTTCCGCGAAAAAACCTATGGATGCGTTCCGGTATGTGGAATACGTCCATAGGTTTTTGTTACGACCTGTTGAATTGAATTATTTGAGAAACATGTGAAGCAGCTTTTGGTTGATCGGGCTGTCATACGGCTGATATCTCATCGGAAGATCAATCCATGTCTTTTTATTCAGAATGCTTTTTGTATGTGAAAACGTCTCAAATCCGTCACGGCCGTGATAACTTCCCATTCCGCTTTCACCGACGCCGCCGAATCCCATTTCGCTGGTGGCCAGATGAACCACCACATCATTGATGCATCCTCCGCCGTATGAAATGCGCTGCGTAACCGCTCGGACGCGGCTCTGGTTCTGTGTGAACAGATAAAGCGCAAGCGGCTTTGGTCTGCCAGCAAGCATGCTGAATATGTCAGCAAAATGATCGTAGGTCAGAATCGGCAGTATCGGCCCGAAGATTTCCTCGCCCATTACCGCATCGTCAAATGTCACATGATCCATCACTGTCGGCTCGATCCGAAGCGTCTCCGGATTGCTTTTGCCGCCGAAAACCACCTTTTCACCGTCAATCAGAGCCGTCAGTCGGTCAAAATGCTTTTGATTGACGATACGTCCGTAATCCGGATTTTCCAGCGGCTTTAAGCCGTATTGCATTGTAATCTGACGGCCAATGGCTTTGATCAGCCTGTCTTTTACCGAACGGTCGCAAAGCACATAATCCGGCGCAACGCAGGTCTGACCGCAATTGAGAAATTTGCCGAAAACGATTCTCCTGGCGGCAAGCTCTATCCTGGCGGTATCGTCAACAATGCAGGGACTTTTTCCGCCCAGTTCCAGCACGGCAGGCGTCAGCGTCTCGGCTGTATGGCGAAGCACCTCTTTGCCGACCGCCTGACTTCCTGTAAAAAAGACCAGATCAAACTGATGATTAAGCAGCTCGGCGTTTTCCTTCCGTCCGCCGGTCACCACGGCGACATAATGAGGCGGAAAGCACTCGGTGATTATTTTTTCGACAATGCTGCTTGTGGCGGGAGAATAGGCGCTCGGCTTGACCACAGCGGTATTTCCGGCCGCTATCGCATTGCAGAGAGGCTCAACAGACAGCAGAAAAGGGTAATTCCACGGACTCATGATGAGCACACAACCGTAAGGCGTCGGCAGCTTATAGCTCACTGACGCAAATTGGGAAAGCGGCGTGTGAACGGTCTTGCGACGAGCAAATTTTCTCACATGCCTGATCATGTAACTGATTTCGCTGAGTGAAAAGCCTGATTCGCACATAAAGCTCTCATATTCGCTCTTGCCCAGATCCTCCCGAAGTGCCTCCGCTATTTCGGATTCATGCGTTTTAACGGCAGCGTAAAGCCTTCTGAGCATTTTGATCCGGAAATCAACCGGAAGTGTTGCTCCGCTGAGGAAGAATTCTCTCTGCCGTCTGAGAATATGGTCCAGTTCCATAACGATTCCGCTCCTTTCTGACAAGATGTCATCCGTTCTTATTCTGAGAAAAATTATATTACACTGTCGTTGATATGTCAACAGATCAAGGATTGGCGTTCATCCATTCATCGTGTCGCTTTTTCTGCGGTTTTTTATTCAATGAATAAATAAGAACAAGATGCCGCAATAGCAGCAAATAATGATCACAGTATTTCCACTGTTCCATAATAATCATTTCAAACAGGCAAATATGTTCCCTTAACAAATTCATTCCGCAAG
>CAMHJC010000045.1 GCA_946185345.1 uncultured Clostridia bacterium | reverse complement strand
TCACTGACAATATACGTTCACTTCTGGACGACAAAATACCCGGGCGCTGACATTTATTATGTATTTCTTCTGTTATGATAATACTCAAAACAAATTTTTGATGTAAAAATATAGCTGTAACAATGAATAAACGACAAACTGTGCAGTATGATTTTACTATCATGCTGCACAGTTGTTATTCAAACAGTCATATTGTTGGCTTCACAAAATCACATGCTGCTGCCGGAATACTGCTGTCTTACCGAGTCAATCTTGTTCTGCTCGGCCTGCTGAGGCGCATACCAGCCCTTCGCCTCCATTTTGCCGTAAATGGTGCTCTGCATATTCAGCGAATCTCCCAGCGCCTTGTTGAAGGTTCTGGAGACATTCTGATTGGACGACTCGATGGTGCCGTGCAGATAAAGATCGCAGCTTCCCTTTTCCAGCAGAAGCATGTTTTCCATAAGATCTCTGTCATTCATATTTTCATACCTCCGTAGCGTCAAATAACTCAGAGCAGGCCGTAAAAGCTGTTGAAGATTTCACGGTGTTTGCTTGCCATCTGTTCAATGCAGCTTCTCAGCTCGGCATCCTGAATCTTTGCCGAAGTCTCTTTGCACTGGGTCTGGAAATACTGCTCGTGGCCGAGTGCGTCCTGCACATAAAGCAATTCCTTTTCGGTCATAGAATAACCACCTTCGTTGAAATTTGCTCCGGAAAGAAGCGCTGCGCAGCTTTTTTTTCTTTCCGTTACGTTCATATTATGGTACACAGCGCCGCCGTTTATTCAACCACAGGCAAAATTTAGAGCAACGCATAAAAGCAACACAAAAGACTCCGTCCTTTCAGCGAAATCCGGGCGGAGCCTTTCTTTTATTGTACCGTAATCAATGAATTATCTGCCTATGAGATTGTCCAGACACTCGGAGGCGTATCTCACGCAGTCGTCGCAGGAACAGAGCATTCTGCCTGTTTCCAGCCCTTTGAGTTCACGGCAGATGGTTGAACCGCCTGCCCTGGTGCGGAAACCTTCCACCAGAAGCTTGGCGGAGCGAATATTGCCCCCGGTCATTCCCAGCACCATCTGCGCCGCGCAAAGCGAACCGCAGGTGGACTCAAAGCAGCCCATTCCGGCGCCGAAGGTCGCTCCTATGCGCTTGATCTGCTGCTCCGAAATATCGATCCTGTCGGCGTATGCCATCAGCACGGCCTGACAGCAGTTGTTGCCGTTGTGCTTCAGCTCCACAGCCTTTTCTCCGCGTTCCATTCGATGATCGCTCCCATTCATATTTTATCAGATGATAATTGCCATCATTATAACGCATATTATTTTGTTTTGCAAGTCTTTTTCGATAAAAATTTTACATATCGTAAAATTTAAACTTTATTTTTCAAATTATTAATATTTCACAATCCGTGTCAGAAATTGCTTGAATCGCCGTTGAATGAACATTGAAATGCGGATAAAAATATTACGGGTGAATTTTTTATATGGTGCGCCGGTCAGCCGGCTGGCCGTATGGAAAAATACCCGGTATCAATCTGCAAAAGGGACGGTATCGACAATGAACAGAAAATTCCGCATTATGTGCGCCGCTGCTGCTCTGTCGCTTATGGTTCTCCCCGTAAGCTGCGGAATGACAGGCGACGGCAATACAACTTCCAACGGCATGAACAACAACGGCATTTACGACGGCTCCAACGGCCGCAATGCCATTAACGGCGCAGGTCAGCTGATTGACGACACCGGTGACGCCATCGAAAGAGGCGCAGACAGCATTCAGCGCGGTCTGGACAATCTGGATGACGGCATGACCGATTACTCCGCCACTTCCACGACCTATTCCACAATGACCACCACGACAACCCGTACGCCGGCTTCCAGGCGATAAATTCTTTCCCGTCAGGGAAAAATTGATCCCTCATGCCAAAAAATCCGCAGCCGTTCTCAAATGAACCGCTGCGGATTTTTGTCAATTGCAGAATATATTTATAGAAAAAATTACTTCACCACGACAGTCCAGCCGAATTCGTCCGGAATCTTGCCGAACTGCATGCCGGTGATCTTGTCGTAGAGCATCTGGGAGATTTCTCCGATCTCGCCGTTGTTGATCGGAATGATGGTGTCGCCGCACTTCAGCTCACCGACAGGAGAAATAACCGCCGCTGTGCCTGTGCCGAACATCTCCTTGAATTCGCCCTTCTCGTTGGCTTCGATCAGTTCCTCAACCGTGATCAGGCGCTCGGAAACCTTGTAGCCCATGTGCTTGAGGACTTCGATGACCGACTTTCTGGTGATGCCGGGAAGAATGGAGCCGCGCAGCATAGGAGTGACAATCTCGTCGCCCAGCACGAAAAATACATTCATGGCGCCGACTTCCTCGATGTACTTGCGCTCCACGCCGTCCAGCCACAGAACCTGGCTGTAGCCCTGCTCAGCCGCAACGTCCTGCGCCTTGAGGGAAGCGGCGTAGTTGCCGCCGGTCTTTGCATAGCCTGTGCCGCCGATGACCGCGCGGACATACTTGGTCTCGACATAAATCTTGACCGGAGCCAGACCGCCGGCATAGTAGGAGCCTGAGGGGCTCATGATGATGATGAACTTGTATTCGGTGGAGGTATGTGCGCCCAGAGCGTCCTCTGTGCCGATGATGAAGGGACGGATGTAGAGCGAGGCGCCGTCGGTGTGAGGCACCCAGTCGCTGTCGATGTCAACCAGCATTTCCAGTGCCTTCTCGGCAAGCTCCTCGTCGATGAGCGGAATGCTCAGACGGTCGTTGGAGCTGTTGAGACGGGCAAAGTTCTGATCGGGACGGAAAAGTCTGATCTTGCCGTCAACGCCTCTGTAGGCCTTCATGCCTTCAAAGACCTCCTGGCTGTAGTGCAGGCACATGCAGGCGGGTGTCAGATCGAGGGGGCCGTAGGGAACGATGCGGGGATCATGCCAGTGTCCGTCGCTGTAATCCATAACGAACATGTGATCGGTGAATATCTTGCCGAAGCCGAGCTTACTTTCGTCGTCCGGCTTCTGCTTGGGATTCTGGGTAAGCTGAACCTTGATTTCTTCCATGATAAAATACACTCCTCTAAATAAATTTTTTGATGAGTCGGATAAACGAATTATTGACAGCCAATCGGCCGTTAATTCGCTGATTAAAATTGATTATAACACTTAATTGCCCGATTTGCAAGTTTTTTGTATAAATTATTCATGCAACACATAGCAATTATCCGTTGATACGGGAAGGCGTCGCTTAAGAATGAAGGACGGTTTTGGCAATGGCCGTTTCCCTTGTAGGAGATCATTTTCCACCCGGATCCTCCATCAGGTCAGGGATTATACAATTCTATTTTCTGATCCGCAACTTCATCGAGCGCAGAAGCAAATGCCAGCCCCAGCGCCATTCCTTCGGGGAAAAGATCGCTCAGCGGAGCCAGCACGAAGGCCCGCCTCAGGATGCCGGGATGCGGAAGCGTCAGTTCCTCCGTGGCCATCGTCACACCTTCGTAAAGCAGCAGGTCGATGTCCACCGTGCGGGGCGATTTGAAGCCAGGACGCTTTCTGCCGAGCGCCGATTCGATGCCGAGACAGGCGCCGAGCAGGGCATTCGGGGAAAGCCTTGTCTCGATTTCGGCGGCGCAGTTGATATAGGGCGGCTGCGGCTCGCTGACTTCCACCGCCTCGGTCAGGTAAAATTCCGACACCCGCAGCAGCTTTGTGCCGCAGAGCGAATCAATCGCATCGAGAGCCGTCCGGATATGACCGTATGGGTCGCCAAGATTTCCCCCAAGTCCCAGAATCGCTTTCATCTCAAAGACTCCCTTCCTCTGCGGATGGTAACGGCGGCGTATTCAATGTCGCATTTCACAGGAGCATGCGGTTTTTTGAGGGTAACTTCCACCTCGCTGACCCTGTCGAATTCCCTCAGAATCGAATCGCACACCACCTGCGCCGCCCGTTCGATCAGGTCATATGTCTGCTGCGTCATCGCCTTGAAGGCGCAATTGCACACCTCGTCATAATTGACCGCATCGGCAAGACTGTCCAGAAGACAAGCCACGGTGTAATCGCCGTAAAGACTGATATCCAGATAAAAATACTGTCCGCTGCGCTTTTCTTCCGGAAGCACACCGTGATAGGCAAACACCTTGAGATTTTTGACGGAAACACAATCCTGCATGTGACAAACAACTCCTCCGATAAACATACTTATCTATCATATTACCATAAAATCACCGCCGGTTAACACAGCCGGTTGTAAACAAAAATCGAATAAAATGTGAGCGGCAAGTGAATATGTCCAAAAATGTCGTTTTAATCTATTAAAAATGCCGCTTGTAATTGGGACGAGCCTATTATATAATTTTATTGTGCCACTGCGGTAATTTAAACGACCAAAGCGGCAACAATATTTTTTATGGGAGGCGTTCTTTTGGAAAAGCTCTTTAAACTCAAGGAACACAACACCAACATAAGAACAGAGATTATTGCCGGACTGACGACATTCTTCACGATGGCATACATCATCTTTCTTAACCCGACCATTCTCGGCGAAGGTACTCCCGCCGGAATGAACAACACCGCCGTCATCACCGCCACTTGCATCGCCGCGGCCATCGGTACATGGCTCATCGGCTGGCTGTCGAATTATCCGATGGCGCAGGCTCCCGGTCTGGGACTCAACGCCGTATTCTCCTTCACTCTCTGCGGCGCTTACGGACTTTCCGCCGGTGCGGCTCTTTCGGCTGTCTTTATCGCAGGTCTTTTCTTCATTCTGCTCACCGTCACAGGCGCCAGAACCGCTCTTGTCAAGGCCATTCCGCTCAGCCTCAAAAAGGCTCTCGGCGCTGGCATTGGTCTTTTCATCGCCCTGATCGGCTTCGTCAATGCCGGCTTCGTGATCCATCCTGAGAACGACAGCACCATTGTTACCATGGGCAGCTTTGCCAGTCCTGCCGTGCTGCTCGCCATTGCCGGCCTGATCATTACCATTGTGCTGGTCGTAGCCAAGGTTCCGGCAGCCTTCTTTATCTCTATCATTGCCACCTCGGCCATCGGCTGCATCATGCAGTTTGTATTTGGTATCGAGCTTGGAATCAGTGCTCCCACCAACTGGGTGCCCTATCTGGACTTCTCGATGTTCGGCAAGTGCTTCACCAGCTTCGGCGATCTGATCAAAGCGCCTGTCGCTTCGCTGATCGCCACCATGATCACCCTCGTGCTGGTCGATATGTTCGACACCATCGGCACCCTCATCGGCGCTGCCGACAAGGCCGGCTATCTCGATGAAAACGGCGATCTGCCCAAGATCGAGAGAGCTATGCTGGCTGACGCTATCGCCACCTCCACCGGCGCCGTTATGGGTACTTCCACCGTCACCACTTACGTTGAAT
Organism: uncultured Clostridia bacterium; assembly: GCA_946185345.1. GTDB lineage: Bacteria > Bacillota > Clostridia > Oscillospirales > Acutalibacteraceae > RUG762. The sequence continues at coordinate 14,178 of CAMHJC010000045.1, read as the reverse complement.
CCACCTCCGGCATTTCCGCCGGCGGCAGAACAGGTCTGACTTCCACCGTTACGGGTCTCTGCTTCCTGCTCGGTCTGGTCGCTTCCCCCATCGTGGGACTGGTTCCCAGTGCGGCAACCGCTCCTATCCTGATTGTGGTCGGCGTTATGATGTGTTCTTCCCTCAAGGATATCGACTGGAGCGACATCGAGGTCTCCATTCCCTGCTTCCTCACGGTGGTAGGCATGCCCTTCTTCTACTCCATTACCGACGGTCTGGCACTCGGCTTCATCGCTTATGTCGTGGTTAAGGCGGCAAGACTCAAATTCAAGGAAATTCATCCCCTCATGTACGTCATTGTCGCTCTCTTCATACTCAAGTACGTTCTGTCGGGACTCACCGCTATCGGTATTCTCTGATGCCGATACTTGTATAGTTGGATACTTGAACTGACAGTGCAAGTATTCCGCAACTGACATCTGACAATCAAAAACCTGACGGCTTCCCTACCCGATTTCTGAGGTAGTCGGAATGCCGTCAGGTATTTTTTTATTTTCGGCGTCACGCCTGCAATTCAATGAGATGCGCCACTCCCGGTATGCTCTCGCCCTGCCACGAACTGGTGGTGGACATAAGCGCTCCCGTGGCAATCGCCAGCACCCGGTGAAGCTCTCCGTCGGTCAGCTGCCGCATGATATGGGAACACAGCACACTTCCGATGCAGCCGCAGCCGGAGCCGCCGGCGTGAACGTCCTGCGCTTCACGGTCGAATATCATCATGCCGCAGTCGTTGTGCCTGTCCCCGAGATCAATTCCCTCACGGCTGAGAATCTGCCGGAGCAGATCGCTTCCCACAAATCCCAGATCGCCCGTGAGAATCAGGTCGTAATCCGCCGGCGAAGTGCCGGTATCGGTGAGGAACCGCTTGACGGTATCGGCTGCCGCAGGAGCCATTGCCGCTCCCATATTGCAGGGATCCTTGATGCCCAGATCATCGATAATTCCCACACAGGCGGCGTTGACCGCAATGCGTCCCCCCTGTCCGACAACCGCCGCGCCTGCTCCGGTCACCGTCCACTGTGCCGAAGGACTGCGCTGTCCGCCGTAGCCCAGCGGCGTGCGGAACTGCCGTTCGGACGAGCAGAAGTGGGAGGAAGTGACGGCGGTGCAGATTTCCGCCGCACCCGATTCCACAAAGACCGCCGCATTGATGAGCGATTCCACCATGGTGGAGCATGCCCCGTACATTCCCATGTGAGGCACACCGAGGCTTCTCAGCCCGAATGTCGAGGCAATGCACTGATTGAGCAGATCGCCCGAAAACATCACGTCCACATTCGCCGCCGGAATCGCCGCCTTGTCAAGGGCGATTGTCACGGCTTCGTGCTGGAGCGTGCTTTCCGCCTTTTCCCACGAAGCCTGCCCCAGCATCGCGTCCTCGTGAACCTTGTCGAAACGGGCGCCCAGCGGCCCTTCGCTCTCTTTTTTGCCTGCCACGCCCGCAAACGCAAGCACCGTCGGCTTCCTGTCAAATCTGAATGTTCCCCTCTGCAATCGCTGCATTGATGATTCCTCCCATGTATTCCATGTATTTCTCAGGAATTATTCTTTGCCGGCGGCTTGAGAATTATTCAGATGTGCGGAAAAGGGGATGCTATTTCGCCCGAGGAAAAATCATTCGTTGTTTTTCAGCGCATTTTCCATCGGAATATGCCTGATGCGCCAATATTGCAGAGACCCTATCACAAGGTACGAGACGATGCCGATCGCCAGCATCTTGACATAGGTCAGAGGCGCCACAAAGAAGGTCAGCCAGCCGTGCATTTCCAGCATGAACACCCCGTAGATCCACCGCATGAATACCGCCGCAACCGGCAGCGTCACAAAAAGCGACACGATGACGACCCAGGCGGTGGAAGTGATGTAGAGCCTGCCGATTTCCCGTCCGCTGTAGCCAAGAATCTTGGTCATTGAGATGGACTGCGCATTCTTCTCCAGAATCAGCTTGGAGAGCATGTAAATCATCATCATATAGAGCAGAGTCGCAAAGCCGCCCATGATCGGGAATACCAGTCCCATGCTGTCGTCAAGCTGGTCGGCTATCACCACAAGGTCGTGTTCGGTAATCACCGAGGCGATGTATTCGTCCCTGATGTCGGTCAGCCTGCGGTCGCTCAGATATCCGGTGAAGTAGCCTTCCTCCCTGTCAAACGCCTCACGGAAGGAAGTGTCGCTCATAAATACCGCCAGTGAAGCCGGATAATGCACCACGTCCTTCACTCTGAAGGTATAGGTTTTGCCGCTGTATTTTTCCTTAAGCTCGATGTCGTCGCCTGATTCAAAGCCGTACTTTTCCATATATCCTTCCGAAATAAGCACGTCGCCCGACAGAACGGAAACATCGGAGACATTGGTAAAATATTGGCTGTCGGGCGAAAGGCCGTATACCATGATTTCCTCGCCGGAAGGCTTGTCGATCAGCTCGCTCAGGCAGTATGGCTCCGCCTTCGCGTCGCTGGTGGAGACCGGCGCCTTGAGAATATACTGGTAGTCCGCCATCTTGCTGTCCAGCACATCGACGCGGAACTGTTCCAGCAGCGGAGCCATCATGATGCCGAAGAGCAGCAGTACATTGGCAAAGAGAATTCCCACAAACAGGGTGAGATAGGAGGGAATATTCTGAAAAATCACTCTCAGGCGGAAGCGTGTGAGGAAGCGCAGCCTGTGCGAAAGATGTGCGACTCGCTTCTTGTTGCGGTGTGTCAGCTCCCTGCGCAGGAATTTCAGCGGCGAAAGCCTCAGCTTGCGGCTGATGACCAGCAGATTGACCGCCAGCAGTATCACAAAAGGCGCCACCGTGGTCAGCCAGAATGCCTCCGAGCTCCACACGGTGCGGTATCGTGTGAGCGAATAGCTGTGCAGGTACAGCCGGGCGAAATAATCCTTCAGCACCGTGTATCCCAGTATATTGCCCAGAACCGCCGCCGCCATCGAAACGATGATCGGCAGGGCGATGTAATGGCGCAGCAGCTCTCCCCTGGTATATCCCGAAGCACGCAGCGTGCCGATCACGGCCGCTTCCTGCTCGATGGTGTTGGAGGTGGTCACGGCGAAGATGAAAGCCATCACCACCATTACCACATAAAGCAGCGCAATGATCAGGGCCTTGTCACTGCCCATATCGGTGCCGGTAAAGGTGATCGCCTGGTTGTCGGCACGCTTCAGGAAGTCGGTGAGAACAGTCCGGCCGGCGAGCCATTCCATGATTTCTCCGGCCTTGTCACCGCATTCCTCCTGCGAAAGCGTGCGGTCGTCATTGATCCAGCTGTAGCAGAATCTGAGGGCGTTGCGGTCAATCACATCAAACCGGCTGTCGGTCACCAGCGCGACGGTGAACTGATTGGCGTCAAACATCATGTCGGTGTTGTTCTTGAAAAGCGCGCTGTAATCGGTCAGAGCGACCAATCCGCACACACGGAACCGTCTGCCTTCCATAATCATGCTGTCTCCTACCGAAATGCCGTTGTTCTCGGCGTAAAGGCGGTCAATGGCAATATCGCTCAGCCGGGACGGATATTCCCCTTCGAGCAGGTCGGTGCGGTTGACGTCGCTGCGCATCTTGTAGATGCGCACCGTATCGCCATCCTCCGCTTCAAGGTCGGCATAGAAATTTTCGTACACCCTGACCTTGTACAGCCGTTCCATCGGCGCAAAGAAATCCTCCTCCGCCGGCATGAGAAGGGTGAAATGTCCGTCCTCCACGCTGTATTTTTCAAAGCTCTCGTCATAGGCGGTCTTCAGGCTGATGTCCGACACCAGAAATCCCGACACCATCGCCACGGTCGCAAAGATGAAGGTAAAGACCACCAGGTATTTTCCGAAATCGTGCAGCAGCTCCCGAAGCAGTCTCCTGCGGAGAGGATTCCTCGTTTTTTTGCGGGTACTCATTGAAGCGTCACCTCCCGATTACCAGTCGAGATCGGCGGCGGCGATCTTCTGCTCGTTCATGTAATTCCTGCGCACCTGGCCGTCACGCAGCTTGATGACCTGATCGGCCATGTTTTTGATGGCGTCGTTGTGGGTGACGATGACGATGGTGTTGCCGTATTTTTGATTCAGCTCTTCCAGGAGTTTCAGCAGTTCTTTGGAAGTGGCGTAATCCAGCGCACCGGTCGGTTCGTCACAGAGCAGTATGTCCGGATTCTTGACGATGGCACGTCCGATGGCGGTGCGCTGCTGCTGTCCGCCCGAAAGCTGATTGGGAATTTTGTTGCGGTGTTCCCACAGTCCCAGCGTCTTCATCAGTTCATCCACGTCAAGCGTATTGCTGCCGAGGTAGGCGCCTACCTCGATATTCTCACGTACCGTGAGATTGGGTATCAGATTGTAAAACTGGAATACATAGCCGAGATGCCTGCGGCGGTACTGGGTGAGCTTTTTTTCGCTCATATCGCAGAGCTTTTCGCCGTCAATGCTCACGTATCCGCCGTCCGGCTTCTCTATGCCGCCCACTATATTGAGCAGCGTCGATTTGCCGCAGCCGGAGGAGCCGAGAATAACGCAGATATTGCCCTTTTCCACTCCGGCAGTGATTCCCTGCAGCACTTTCACACGGCTGCCGCCCTGTCCGTAATATTTGACCAGATCGTTGATTTCCAGAAACATTTGCTGTGTCCTCCTTAATTGACATATGAACATTAATTCATACGTTCATTATATCATTTCTAAAAGCATTTGTCAATACTCTTTTGGAATCATTTGGTTAGAAATAACTAACCAAATGTCTGTCAATCGGAGCGTCAGAGCGATTTCATTCCCGCTCCGCGCTCCGGTTGGTGATTGACAGAAATTAATCCGGTTTTGCCGTGATTACTGTTTGTGACAAATGCCTGCGGACGGACAATTGCCGCATCCGCAGCCGCAGCCGCATGAGGACTTTCCCTTTTTCTTTTGACGTACCAGATAGGCGATGATCAGGGCGACTATCGCCAGCAGAATGACGCTCACCACAATCGTGCCGAGATTGGCGGCCAGAAAGTTAATCATGATGGATTCCTCCCAAAAAATATTTTATTTGAAAAAACGGATGGTTTATTTGATTCTGACATTCTTGCTGAGCCTGGTGCTCTCCTTGTAAGGACGCAGCAGCATGAAGCCGAAGAAGCAGATCAGTCCGATCGCCGCAGCAAGGCCGACAACATTCAGGCGGCCGGAAAACGCCGAGCCGATCTGGTAGACAATCAGCGAAACCGCATAGGCAAATCCGCACTGATAGCCGATGGCGAACCACGTCCACCTGGCGGAATTCATCTCACGCCGGATAGCGCCGATGGCGGCAACGCAGGGCGCCCAGAGCAGGTTGAAGAGCAGGAAGGAATAGGCCGACAGCGCAGTGAAATCCTGTCGCATGTTGCTCCAGATTTCCAGGCCGTTCTCCGACACTTCGCCGGCGCCGTAGAAAACGCCGAAAGAGCCGACGACATTTTCCTTGGCGATCAGTCCCGTAAGGGTGGCAACGGCCGCCTTCCAGTTTCCCCAGCCGAGCGGAGTGAACATCCACGCAATGGCGCTGCCGATTTTGGCGAGAACCGAGTCGTTGAGATTCTCCACCATGCCGAATCCGCCGCCCGTAAAGCCGAAGCTCTGGAGGAACCACAGCACCACGGTGGAGAGCAGAATGATGGTGCCTGCCTTCTTGATGAACGACCAGCCGCGTTCCCACATGGAGCGAAGGACACTGCCGGCGGTCGGCATATGGTACGGCGGAAGCTCCATGACAAACGGCGCCGGATCGCCTGCGAACATCTTTGTCTTTTTGAGCATGAGGCCCGAAACGACAATCGCCGCAATGCCTGCGAAGTAGGCGCTGGGAGCCACCCAAGGCGCACCGCCGAAGAGCGCCCCGGCAATGAGGGCAATAATCGGGAGCTTTGCGCCGCAGGGAATGAAGGTCGTGGTCATGATGGTCATGCGGCGGTCACGTTCGCTCTCGATGGTGCGTGAAGCCATTACGCCCGGAACGCCGCAGCCCATTCCGATGAGCATCGGAATGAAGGACTTTCCCGAAAGACCGAACTTGCGGAACAGCCTGTCCATAATGAAGGCGATGCGGGACATGTATCCGCAGCCTTCCAGGAAGGCAAGGAAGATAAACAGCACAAACATCTGCGGCACAAAGCCCAGAACGGAGCCAACGCCGCCGATAATGCCCTTGACGATCAGGCTTTGCAGCCACTGAGCGCAGCCGACGGATTCCAGACCGCTCTGGACAAGCGCCGGAATGCCCGGAATCGCCATGCCGAAAAGCTCAAAGCCGTCGCCAAAGAGATTGTCGTTGACCCAGTCGGCCGCCATTGTGCCGACCGTGCTGATGGACACATAATAAACGATAAACATCACCAGTGCGAAGATCGGCAGGGCAAGGAACCGGTTGGTAACGATTCTGTCTATCTTGTCTGAGACGGTGAGACGGCCTGTGCTGGCCTTTTTGTAGCAGCGGTCGAGGACGGAGGAAACCCACACATACCTTTCATTGGTGATGATGCTCTCGGCATCGTCGTCCAGCTCGGTTTCCGCCGCCCGAATGTCCTTCTCGATGTGGGCCAGCTTCTCCTCGGAAATATTCATCTGGGCAAGCACCTTGTCGTCACGCTCGAATATCTTGATGGAATACCAGCGCTGTTCTTCCTCCGGCATGTCATGGACGGCGGCTTCCTCGATGTGGGCCAGTGCGTGCTCCACCACGCCCGAGAAGGAATGTTTCGGAATCCGCCTGCCTCCGGCGGCGGCTTCTATGGCGGCTTCGGCCGCCTCGTCAATGCCTGTTTCCTTCAGCGCCGAGATTTCAATCACCCTGCAGCCCAGCTGCTTTGCCAGTTCCTCGGTGTTGAGGCTGTCGCCGTTCTTTTGGATGACATCCATCATATTGATGGCGGCCACTACCGGAATCCCGATTTCGATCAGCTGCGTGGTGAGGTACAGATTGCGCTCTATGTTCGTTCCGTCGATGATGTTGAGAATGGCGTCGGGACGTTCGCTGATGAGATAATTTCTCGCAACCACTTCTTCAAGCGTATAAGGCGACAGGGAATAAATGCCCGGCAGATCCACTATCACGACATCGTCGTGCTTTTTGAGCTTGCCTTCCTTTTTTTCCACGGTCACGCCAGGCCAGTTGCCGACAAACTGATTGGAACCTGTCAGTACGTTGAAAAGCGTCGTTTTGCCGCTGTTCGGATTGCCAGCGAGAGCTATTTTGATGCTCATTATGTCAATTCATCCTTTCATAGGCTGATCTGCGCCAGGCTTCATTAGTCTTGCCTAACGCAAAGAAAAAATTTCCGAAGAGCAAAAGCCTACGGGAAAAAATGATACTGAAAACCTTGCGGGAGAATTATTCCGCCGCTTCGTCGGTGACTTCAATCATGTCGGCGTCGGCCTTGCGGAGCGTAAGCTCATAGCCTCTGACGGTAACCTCGATGGGATCGCCCAGCGGAGCGACTTTCCGGATAGAAACCGAAACGCCCTTGGTAATGCCCATATCCATGATTCTGCGTCTCACGGCTCCTTCACCGTGCAGCTTGACCACCTTGACCGTCCTGCCCACTTTGGTATCTTTGAGTGTATTCATAGGGATAACCCTCCTTTGATGTAGCTTGTCAGCCGGTTGTCAATGCCCGGCGCGCTGCCATCCGGTTAGAAAATTCTAACCTTTGATTGCATACTAATGTTAGCACCATCTAACCGATTTGTCAAGCTTTTTGGCCTTTTTCCGGCCGAAAACAGGGCATGAATTCCCGAAATAATTTTGTATCACTTGCACAAGCGTGCCTTTTATGGCAAAAAAAGCCGCTCAGGGTTTCCTCCGGACGGAAACCGTCACGGAAAATGCGCTGAGCGGCCATATTGGCGCTGTTACGGTATCGTGTTTTCAAAAAATCACTTGTGACAGTGACCGCAGCCGCAGCCGTCGCCGTGACTGTCTTCCTCCTCAAATGCCCTGCGCATATTCTCCATAAAGGTTTCGAATACCGTGTCGAGAACAGCCTCGTCATCGGTGCCTTCAAATTCCACAGAGCCGTCCTTATGCGGAATCACCTTGAGAATGACCACTTCCTCCTCCTGGTTGTCGTCCTCTTCGGGATCGCCCGCCGGGAAGAACACAGCGTAATCGCTGCCTCTGTAGCTGATGATGTCCAGCAGGTCAAAAGGATATTCCTTGCCGTCTTCGTCTGTGAGGTAGATCGGGCCTTCTTCTTCTTCGGTTTCGGGTGTGAGGTTTTCGTTTTCTCTGTCCATTGCTTGCATGCTTCCTTTCGAGATGAAATTATTTGATTGATGGCCGGGCGGTCAGCTTCGGACAATCAATGCCTGTATCGTGACAATCCGTCATCCGGCGACAATATTGCAGACCGAGGCGGCCGACACCTTGAAGGTGTACTGTTTGCCTTTGTAATCCACTTTGCCGGAATTTTCCTGGTAGGAAGACTGCTCCTGCATCATTCTGTCGTCCATCGACATCACCAGCGAGCCGCTCAGCGGCTCGCTGCCGGTATAGGTGTACAGCATGCCGTCCTCGGTGGTAAAGGGTTCGGGAAGCTCCGGCCGGCCGCCCTTGATGTGGATGAAGGCGCTGCCCTCCTTGATGCCGCTCACGGTGTAGGTATTGGTCATGCCCACCTGTGTGAGCTTCCAGGAGCTGCCCTGGGAAACGGTGTCGCCGATTTGGTAAAAGAGGTCGGCGGCGACCTCCTTCATATTGTCGTTGTTGACGATATCGGCGGTATAAGGGTATTTTTTGTGGATAGCGTCAATGCCTTTGACGGTGATTTTGTAGTCCTTGGAAATATTCACCGTGAATTTCTGCCCTATCAGATCGTAATACACGGCGTTGTCATCGTCACGTCCCGACGTGTCGTCGGTGTCGGTGGTCTCGGCGCCGTCGGAGGTCTCATATCCCGTGCGAATCCGCCTGAATGTGTAAACCGCCGTCATGGCGCCGTTTTTTTTGACCGTCAGCCTGATGCCGTAGGTGTATATCTGCGAAATACGGGTGAAGGAAACGACCGACTGGCCGCTGTAATAATACTGCTCGTTGACCGAGGAGGATTCCATCACATAGCTGCCGGATCTGAATGGCGGGGCGGCATATTCCCTGACATCTTTGGGAGAGACGGATTCGGAGGAAGTCTGACTTTCCCCGGAGGAGCTGTCCTGCGCCGCTTCGGAAGATTCCGCTCCGGAGGAAGGATACTGGCCGTCAAGGCGGCCGGGCATTTCCTTCTCGCAGGAGGCCATTGTCAATACAAGTGCCATTGCTGCGGCGGCGGAGATGACACTAAAGACCCATGAGCGCTTCATTGCTTCTTGGGTTCTCCTTTCATGGTGAGTCCGATGCGTCCCTTGGCTTCGTCGATGGAAAGCACCCACACCTTCACGATGTCGCCCACCTTGAGCACTTCTGACGGGTGCTTGATGCGGCGGTTGGCAATCTGGGAGATGTGAACCAGTCCGTCCTGATGCACGCCGATATCCACAAAAGCGCCGAAATCAATGACATTGCGGACGGTACCCTGCAATTCCATGCCGACCTTGAGGTCTTTGATGTCCATGACGTCGGTGCGCAGCATCGGCTTGGGAAGCTCGTCACGAGGGTCACGTCCGGGACGCATCAGTTCATTGATGATATCCGTGAGTGTCGGCACGCCGATGCCCAGCTTTTCGGCGGTCTTGTCGTAGCCCATACGGGCGACGGTTTCCTTCAGCTTTCCGAGCGAACCGCCGCGTATGTCGGCCGGCCGGAAGCCGCAGAGAGTCAGCAGCGCTTCGGCTGCCGCATAGCTCTCCGGATGAACCGCCGTGCCGTCAAGAGGATTGTCGCTTTCGCTGACACGCATGAAGCCGGCGCACTGTTCAAATGCCTTCGGGCCGAGCTTTGCGACCTTGAGCAGCTCCTTACGGCTTTTGAATTCGCCGTTGGCCTCACGGTAGGCGACGATGTTCTTGGACACGGCGGAGGAAATGCCGACCACCTTGCTCAGCAGCGCCGGAGAGGCGGTATTCAGGTCAACGCCGACCGAATTCACGCAGTCCTCCACCACGCCGTCCAGCGCTTCCGAAAGACGTTTCTGCGGCATGTCGTGCTGATACTGTCCCACGCCGATGGCCTTCGGGTCGATTTTGACCAGCTCGGCGAGAGGATCCTGCAATCGCCTTGCGATGGAGATGGCCGAACGGACGTTGACGTCGTAATCGGGAAATTCCTCGGCGGCAAGCTTGCTGGCGGAATACACCGATGCGCCGGCTTCGCTCACCACCATGTAGCCGACATTCAGCTTCTGCTCACGGATCAGGTCGGCGGCAAATATCTCGGTCTCCTTGCCGGCGGTGCCGTTGCCGATGGCGATGATCTCCACGCCGTAGGCCCGGATGAATTTGGAGACGATCCTTTTTGCCTCCTCGACCTTGTTGAAGGGAGGCACAGGATAGATGACCGTTGTATTGAGAAGTCTGCCGGTAGCGTCCACCACTGCCACCTTGCATCCCATGCGGTAGCCGGGATCAAGTCCCATGGCGACTTTGCCCTTGACAGGCGACTGCATGAGCAGCTGATGGAGATTTTCGGAGAACACCTTGATGGCGTTTTCCACGGCGGCGTCGGTCAGTTCGCCACGGAGTTCATTCTGTATCGACGGGAAAATCAGCCTGTCGTAAGCGTCCTCTGCGGCGGTGCGCACCGCATCGGTGCAGGGAAGCTCTCCCCTTTTCAGCACCGCTTTGGTGATAATGTCGATGCCGCACGAGCGGTCGAAGTCAATCGACACCTTGAGGAATTTTTCACGCTCGCCACGGTCGAGGGCCAGTATCTTATAGCCGGCCGCCTTTTTCATCGGCTCGCTGTAATCGTAGTAATTTTCATACACCGACTGCGCTTCGGGGTCGGAGGCCTTGGAGACAATGTTTCCGTGCTCAAATGCCACCGTGCGCAGACGCTTGCGGAGTTCGGCGTTGTCGGAAATATCCTCGGCAATGATGTCGAGCGCACCCTGGAGCGCTTCCTCGGGCGTATTGACTTCCTTCTCGGGATTCACGTAGGCGGCGGCCATGTCTATGGGATATTCCCGTGTCTCCTGGGCGAAGATGGCGGCGGCCAGCGGCTCCAGACCCTTTTCACGGGCGACCGAGGCCCTTGTCTTGCGCTTCGGCTTGTAGGGACGGTAGATGTCCTCGATTTCGGTGAGAGTGGCCGCCTTGTCGAGCGCCGCCGAAATCTCATCGGTCAGCTTGCCGAGACTTTCGATGGAGGCAAGCACCTCGCCGCGGCGCTTGTCAAGATTCTGGAGATATTGATAGCGCTCGGAGATTTCACGGAGCTTCTGGTCGTCCATGGAGCCGTGCATTTCCTTGCGGTAACGGGCAATAAACGGAATGGTGTTGCCGTCGTCGATCAGCTTGAGAATATTCTCGCTGTATTCCGGCTTGATGCCGAATTCGGCGGCGAGTGCCTGTGCGAAATTCATTGTTGTATCGTCATCCTTTGTCTGTTTTTGCTTGAAGACTGATTATACCATATATTCTTGTCGGAATTGTGAACCTCAGTTGAATTTGAATGAGCGTGAGATCCTACTTTCCGATATGCATCAAAAAATCAACCCCGTACACCAGCGCCAGAATCACCGGCTGGTGCAGGATATAGATGATCAGGGTATGCCGCCCGATGAAGCTCAGCCACGGCATCCGATCGTTACAGCAGAAGGAAGGCAGCCGGTCACGGTGCCTGACGATGACCGAGCCGATATACGTTCCGCCGAAGTAGAGGAAGAACCACGGCAGCAGCGGCACATAATCCACCGAGGCAAATCCCGCCTTGATGAATCCAAAGGGATAGAGCAGATTGTTCTGCAGCAGCTCCGCCGGCAGTTCCCATTCAAACAGCCCTTTCACGCCGAAAAATCCCTTGTGAATATCATATGTCAGGGTGAATATCACAATGCAGAGCGAGAGCATGGGAATGACGGGCAGCTTCCTGAAAAAATCCTCAAACGCGCCGTAGAGCACCATGCTCAGTCCCAGCAGATGAAGTATGCCGAAATAGATGGCCTGTCCCGGAAAGACAAACGCCGTCACCGCCGTAAAGACCATCGCAATGGCGAGCAGCCTTCCGCCTCTCTTTAAATTGCTCCGGCTCAGCGCACTGGAAACGCCTGCCAGTAATATGAACGAAGCCGTGTCAAATACGATAAAATCATCGTTGGCGTAGTAGGCCGCCTTTCCCCATTCGGTCGGCAGGACAAACGCCATGTCGAAAAGAAAGTGATAAATCACCATATAGATCAGCGCGATTCCTCTGAATTGATCGATCACGGTGATTCTGCGGTGACGCGTTTTTTGCTGTGTTTCATTTGACTGATAATCTTCTGAAAGCTGCTGCATAGGCGAGTAGCTCCTTTCAATAGAGGGAATAGCCAATTGTAAAAGTGTAAGAATAGCGAAAAATGGGAAGTTTGCGTTTGTACGAAAAGCTATTTTTTCTCCGCTAAATGAGGATTTACAGCGCTCGCATTCACTATTCTCTTAGCGCAGCTCCGCTGCGCGCATAAATTCTCATTTAGCTCATTACTTTTACAATCGACTAGTAGAGGGAATTGAACCCCTTGCAAAAACAATCCCGTGTACATCACGCCTATGCGGTTTGATACACGGGATATTTTTTAGGAATTCAGTTTATTTGTCGGAGCCCTGATCGACATACTTGTTCATCACGCTGATCATAAAGAACGCGCCGAAGATCGAGCCAAGCACAGAGAATACAATATTGATCAGGAAGAATGAAAGCTGATTTTCGCCAAAGAGAACGCCGAGTGCCTGACCGAAATCGGTGGAGTCGTTGACGTTGGAAAACACCATGCCGAAGAACATGAAGATCACCGACACAAGAGCGCTGACTCCCATGCATATCCCCATTCCGGTGCTTTTGGAACGGGAGCCGTGCAGCATGGTATAGAAGACAACCGCCAGCATGCCTGCCGGGAAACAGAGCGCCGCCATGTGGAAATCGGCAATCATGGAGACAAACAGGTAGGGAATCACGCCGATAAAGGCGCCCAGCGCCGCTCCTATGATGCCATTGCCGATGGTGCCGTCATCATCATGGCTGCCTGAATAATCATCATTCCCGCCGTTGTCGTCGCCCATGATTTCACGGTATTCATCGCCGCTGTCGTCAAATGTGATGGGAGGCTCGCCGTAATCCGAATCATTGTAGGTTCCGCCGTATTTGTCGGAATATTCGTCGTCGCCGTACTTGGACTTCATGCCGGCATATTCATCATAGGAATCGTCATATTTGCTGCTGTCAGCCTTCATGGGAGCGTATCTGCGGTCGTAGTCGTCCTCCATGGGTCTCGGTGCGGGAGCGGCCGGTGCGGGTGCCGGTGCGGCCTGAGACGGACGGCGGTTCTGCTTCTGCTTGGCGCTGCATTCGGCGCAGAGCGGCTGCACCATATTGTCCACAAAAGAACGCTTGCTGGCTCTGGCGCCGCATTTGACACAGGTGTTCGGCACACGGAAGTCGCAGGCACGCGCTTCGGCCACTACAAAATCAAGCACCTTGTCCATGGTGCGCAGCGAGATGGCGCCGCTGCTCTCGTCAAAGAACACGGCAAGGTAATTTTCCACATCGCCTACCTGTCCCATGCCAAGCTCGCCTTCCTCCGAAGCAAGCGCGCCTTCCAGGTTGTCAAAGGCATTGTCGCTGCCGGCGGAAAGCATGAAAATGAATAATTTGCCTCCGTCCTCCTCGCTTACGGAAAATCCGCAGCCCTGGTAAACGCCGTATACAACGTCGTCCTCCTTGCGGAAATGATTGGCGGACTGCCAGGAGGCAAGTGATGAACTCATCATATAATCTACACGTCCTTTTTTGGATTATTCATCTGATCTGAGGTGAATGGTCATTGTCGATTCATTTTTTTCAGATAATCTCTGATTATTTTACATCATTTCAGACGGAACGTCAACACAAATCATCCGAATTCTTGGCTCTGAAAAAAATATTTTAAAATTTTTTCATCTTTTTCATTTTGACAGCTGCGGTATCATTTATTTTTCTTCATTATTTCTCCGGCAATAAAATATCTATCAATTTTTTTCTTCAGCCGAGGGAAGGATTTTTTTGGTTTTTGCCTTTTGAGTATTCGC
>CAMHJC010000044.1 GCA_946185345.1 uncultured Clostridia bacterium | reverse complement strand
CCTTCTCCTGGAGGTTGAAGGTTCTGTCGAGGAAGCGCTTGCAGCCCTTGATGGAACTGGGAGACCACGGAGCGGCCTTCTCAAAGTCGCCCATGAACATTTCATACAGACGCATGGTGTCCGCACCGTAGGTCTGGACGATCTCATCGGGATTGACCACGTTCCCCAGCGACTTGCTCATCTTGACGTTGCCTTCGCCCAGAATCATACCGTGGCTGGTTCTCTTGGCGTAAGGCTCCTTGGTGGGAACAACGCCGATGTCATAGAGGAATTTGTGCCAGAAACGGCTGTAGAGCAGGTGAAGCGTCGTATGCTCCATGCCGCCGTTGTACCAGTCAACCGGCGACCAGTATTCAAGAGCTTCCTTGGAGGCAAGCTCCTTGTCGTTGTGGGGATCCATATAGCGGAGGAAGTACCACGAGGAACCGGCCCACTGAGGCATGGTGTCGGTTTCACGCTTGGCGGGGCCGCCGCAGCAGGGACAGGTGGTGTTGACCCAGTCGGTCATCTTGGCAAGCGGAGATTCGCCGTTGTCGGTCGGCTCATAGGACTCCACCTCAGGCAGCAGCAGCGGAAGCTGATCCTCCGGAATCGCAACCGGGCCGCACTTCTCACAGTGAACGATCGGAATCGGCTCGCCCCAGTATCTCTGGCGGGAGAAGACCCAGTCGCGCAGCTTGTAATTGACCTTGGCGTGGCCGATGCCCTTCTCGGTGAGGAATTCGATCATCTTTGTCTTGGCATCCTCAACGCTCAGGCCGTCCAGGAATCCGGAATTGACCAGAATACCCGTCTCGCAGTCGGTGAAGGCTTCCTTCTGGACATCTTCGCCGCCCTTGACGACCTCGATGATCGGCAGGTCAAATTTCTTGGCGAATTCCCAGTCACGGGTGTCATGCGCAGGAACAGCCATAATGGCGCCCGTGCCGTAGGACACCAGCACGTAGTCGGAAATAAAGATCGGAATTTCGGTGTTGTTGACGGGATTGACCGCCTTCACGCCGTCCAGACGCACGCCGGTCTTTTCCTTAGCGACCTCGGTACGCTCGAAATCGGATTTCTTGGAAGCGGCAAGCTGATATTCACGGACTTCGTCAATATTGGCGAGCTTGTCGGCCCATTTTTCGATGAGCGGATGCTCCGGCGAAATAACCATGTAGGTGGCGCCGAAGAGCGTATCACAGCGTGTGGTGTAAACCGTGAGCGTATCTCCCAGTGTGGTGGTGAAATCCACCTCGGCGCCTGTAGAGCGTCCGATCCAGTTCTTCTGCTGCACCTTGACACGCTCGATGTAATCCAGCTCGTCGATGTCGTCGATGAGTCTCTGGGCGTACTTGGTGATGGCGAGCATCCACTGGCTCTTGACCTTGTGGACGACTTCGCTGCCGCAGCGTTCGCAGACGCCCTGCACGACCTCCTCATTGGCCAGCACGCACTTGCAGCCGGTACACCAGTTGACCGACATTTCCTTCTTGTAGGCAAGACCCTGCTTGAAGAGCTGAAGGAATATCCACTGCGTCCACTTGTAGTAAGAAGGATCGGTGGTGTTCACCTCACGCTTCCAGTCAAAAGACAGACCCAGCGCTTTGAGCTGGCTGCGGAAGCGGTCAACATTCTTTTTGGTGACAATCGAGGGGTGAATGTGATTCTTGATGGCGAAGTTTTCGGTCGGCAGGCCGAATGCGTCCCAGCCCATGGG
Organism: uncultured Clostridia bacterium; assembly: GCA_946185345.1. Classification (GTDB taxonomy): domain Bacteria; phylum Bacillota; class Clostridia; order Oscillospirales; family Acutalibacteraceae; genus RUG762. Next base: position 18,324 of record CAMHJC010000044.1, on the reverse strand, counting down.
ATAAAGCACATTGTAGCCTTCCAGACGGCGCTTGCGGCAGACGATATCCAGGGCGGTGTAGGAACGGGGATGTCCCACATGCAGACCTGCGCCCGACGGATACGGAAATTCCACCAGTGCGTAAAACTTGGGCTTGGAATGGTCTATTTCGGCGTGGAAACAGCCACATTCCTCCCATTTGTCCTGCCATTTCTTTTCAATGGCACTGAAATCGTATTTCATTCGTATCATTCCTTCTCGAAATAATTTAGCAATTTTTTAGATATAAAAATGTATTATTTATAATTTAACTCAATTTGACCGATTTGTCAATGATTATATAGAAAAAAGTCAGCGTTATTGACGAGAAACAGATTATCTTACCTTTTCTTTCTTCCCAGCAAAATATTCCTCCCGCAGTATTCCGTAGAACGCACGGTCGTTGATGCCCTGATTGCTCCAGCCGGACTGACGGAGGGTGCCTTCGTAGGTCATGCCGCATTTGGCCATCACCCTGCCGGAATTCGGATTGTTGATGTCGTGGCAGGCTTCCACACGGTTGACGCCGACCTGCTCAAAGAAAAAACGGATCACCGCCGCCAGCGCTTCGGGCATGATGCCCTTTCCCCACCAGTTGTTTCCCATGCAGTAACCGACGTGGGCAAGCTGTACATTATCATCCACACGCACAGCGCCGATGCTGCCGATCGGCTGTCCGATTTCTTTCAGCTCGATAAACCATTCATAGAAATTGTCATTGGCGTATTCACCAAGCAAATAAGAAATACGCCACTCAGCCTCCTCAGGCTTTGAATATGTCTGCCATGTCATGTGCTTTGTCACTCTGTCATCGCTTGCCCAGTTGTCGAACATAGCCTGCGCGTCCTCCGGACGCGCTTTTCTCAAAATCAGCCGCTCGGTTTCTATGGTCTGTGTTCCTAAATGATTCATTATGGATTCCTCCTACAAAATTATATATTAGGTAATTGTAAAAGTGTAGGAATAGCGTAAATCGGAGGCTTTACAAAATTTGCAAAAGCAGGCTTTTCTCCATTCGGAGCAAGGCCATTTTTTTACTTTTACCCTATCTGTGGCGCCCAGGTCTGTTGCTTGTCATGGTGCGTTGCGGCGAGGGGCGCTGCCCCTCGTTGGCAGCTTTGCTGCCAACATCCCCCGCCAAGGCTCCGCCCTGGACGGGCCTCGCATACGCTCGCTAGTTATGGCGCTGCGCTATGCTTTTTTTCTTTTACAATCGCCTGAATAATACATTCCAAGTGCGCAGCGCTTCCTCCATTATTCACTATTCGTTATTCACCATTCACTCAACAACAAATGCGGCTTCCCATAGACAATCAAGTCAGTCCGTGAGGTCGCCGCATTCCGGAAAATTCGTCAATTCAATCAGTCAAAATTCAGTTCAAGCTTCTCGCCGTCCTGCCAGAGTCTTTCCAGATCGTAGAATTCTCTGGCTTCCTCGCTGAAAACATGCACCACAACACTGCCGTAGTCCAGCACAATCCATGAATTGGTGCCGTGACCTTCGATGTGGTCGGGGAAGATTTCCTCCTGCTTGAGCTTGAATTCCACCTCGTCGGCCAGCGCCTTGACATGGGTGGAACTGCCGCCTGTGACTATGACGAAATAATCTGCAAGCGATGTGACTTCACTCACATATATCACAGATAGATTCTGGGCTATTTTGTCGCTCAGTATCTTTGCGCACTTCAGTGCCAATTCTTTTGATTCCATTCCGTTATTCTCCTTCGGGTATAAGTATGTGGTATTAATTATTATGTATGGTTCGGTTTTTAATATCCCAGATCAGGGAAATATATGTCGTCCGCCGTAATCTTTTCGCTGTAGGGCAGCATGTATCGGTTGATTTCCTCGGCGGTTTTTTCCTCGTCGCACACATAATACGACGGGTGTCCCTTGACCCAGTAATCCGCCCCCGGCATTTCAAACATATGCAGCGAATCCGCTCCGCATTTCTTGATGGGAGCCAGGAAAGAGCGTATTTCCTGAAGGCTCATGTCGGTCTTGAAATTGCCGTAGGCCGCTGTCAGCACCTTCAATGCCTCCCCGGTGGACATGCCGTCCACCTTCTCGAGCATGGCGTGAATGATCCTGCGCTGCGCCTTGACTCTGCCGAGATCGCCTTCCTTGTAGATCTTGCGGTTGCGCATGAATTTAAGCGCCGTCTCGCCGTCAAGATGATTGAGTCCTGCGTGAAGCGTGACGTAATCGGTCTTGTTGGGATAGACCTTCATTTCTTCTTCCAGCGTAATATCTACGCCGCCCAATGCGTCAATCACCTTTTCAAAGCCCTCAAAATCAAAAAGCACATAATGATCGACAGGCAGACACAGACGGTTGTTGACACACCGGATAAGGGAATTGATATTGCTCTCGGTGCGGTTTGTTATTTTGGTGCCGCAAATCGCATGCTTTTCGGAAGTGATCTCGTCCTCCGCAATCGCCATGTTGCACTTTTCGCACCATTTGACGGTCTGAGGACTTTCGTAAACCGCATTGATCTTATGCGGTTTGATGCTGTCGTCTCCCACATAGGTATCGCGCGGAATCTGAATGACATTCATTCTGTGCGCCGCGTTGTCAAAGCACATCACCCAGATGCAGTCAGTGAGCTTGCTGCTCTTGTCAACGCCGACTATCAAGAAATAGGTGACCTTATCCCTGTTCTGCTCGGATGTGACAAGGCGTTCCGCTATGGCACTGTCGTCAAGTTCCCGGCCATTGTCGGCAAACATGGTCTTGGATTGATATATCGCCTTCACTGCGACCGAACAGCCCAATATCACCAGCAGTGCCACCAGCACAGCGGTAATGGCTATATTGCGTTTCCGGCTGAAAAAACGCTTAATGCCTCCTCCTGCCGCCGTGACACCGAGATAGGCCATGGTCAGCATTTCCTCCTTGACGGATTTCTTCTTTGAGGAAGCCGGACGTTTTTTGGGCGCCGGTTTCTTTGCCGCCGCCTTTTTTTCGGGCGATGTGCCGCCTGTTTTTCCGGAACGACGCCTGGCGGCATCAGGCCCGGTGCCGTCATCCTTGGGATGACCGGCGGAAACGGCCGACGGTCGCTTCTTTTTCCCGGAAGCGGCAGAAGCGGCGGAAACCGGCTTTTTCTTTTCGACCGGATGTTCCTCGGCTGCCGGCGGATTATTCTTCTTTGGCTTTGGTGGATCTGCGGATCTCACCGGAGATTCGACTCCATCTATCTGAGAACGTTTTTTTCCTGCGCCGATCGGCACAAAATCTTCGTCAAAACATGAATTCGAAGCGATCCTCCGACTCGAGGCGAACAGATCATCGTAATTGAAGTCGTCATCCATTTCGTTTGGCATATGATCTCAGCCTCCGTTTATTCTTTTTCTTTTTTTCATTGTCGTATCTGAATCTGCCGCATAATGCATCTTATTTTTTCTTTGCTATGGAAAGCATAATCTCGTTATACGCTTCAAATGTATCGGGGTGAATGGCGGTGTGATCCTCCGCCCGTGCCTCTATGCCGAAAGCGAGAGCTTCTTCCATGGCGGTTTCAAGGCTGTCATTGCAGGCCTTGCGCATTTTTTCAACGCCCTTGTAGTCTCTCTCCTCCGACGTGTAATCGGCAATGTAAATAATCTTCTCCAGCAGGCTCATGCCGGCTCTGGCGGTGGTATGGTAGCGCACGGCGTTGATAATATCCTTGTCCCTGATTCTGAGCACCTTTTGGACATAAACCGCTCCGGCAATCGCATGCCACAGCTTCGGCGCGTTGCGCTCGACTTCATTGAGCCTGACGCCGTATTTTTCCATTAATTCGAGCTGTTCCTTCTTGCTCGCGTCCTTCATCACATCATGGAGAAGTCCGGCCAGTTCAGCCCTGCCGACATCGCCTCCGTATTTTACCGCAAGTCTCACCGCCTCTTTTGAGACGTTGACCGAGTGCCTGAAGCGATAGTCGCTCAGCCTTTCTCTGATGTGCTGTGTGTAAAACTCTCTTTCTTTATCGGTCAAGACGGATCTGCCCTTTCATTGATTGAATTGATTTTGATGATAAAGTCCGTGCGCAGCTATATACCGTTCGACGCCTTCGGGAACAAGTCCTCCGATCGGCAGACCTTCGCTCACTCTGCGGCGTATTTCGGATGAGGAAATATTCATCTCCGGCACATCGGCAATCAGTCCCTTGCAGCCTGACTGCATCAGATGAAGCCTGTGCGCTTCCAGCTGCGCCGTGTCAATGCCGTCCCTGGGCATGGTGCAGAATGTCGCCAGGGTCTTGAGCCGGTCAAAGTCGTACCAGCTCTCCAGCGTGACAAACATATCGGCTCCCATCACCATGAAAATCTCGCAATCCGGATAAAGCCGGTGAAGCTCCGTCAGCGTGATCACCGAATAGCTCTTCTGTCCGCTGCGCAGCACCTCAAAATCGAAAGCCTCCAGCAGGCCGCCCGATTGTTCGGCGGCAATGCGGCACATTTCCAGACGCATTTCGGCAGGAACGTCCGACGGTTGCTTGTGAGGCGGTGTGCCTGTGGGAGTGATGAGAAACCTGTCCAGGCTGAGCCTGCCGCTCCATTCCCTGGCCAGATTGATATGCCCGTTGTGCGGAGGATTGAAGGTGCCTCCCAGAAAACCAAGTCTCATTTTCTGCGCTTATCCTTGGGAAGTTCGATGACAGGCTTTTCCTTATTCACACGGAAAAGCACGAATTTGCGGCCGATCACCTGCACCACATCGGAACGGGTCTGCGCTGCGAGCTGTTCGGCACATTCCCTGACATCCAGGGGAGCCGTTTCCAGCACCTTGCCCTTGACCAGTTCTCTCGCAGTCAACGCATCCTCGGTCTGCTTGACAATATTATCCGCCAGTCCCCCTTTGCCGACCATCACAATGGTATCGGCATCGGCGGCAAGCGAACGCAAAAAAGCTCTCTGCTTGCTGTTTAACATTAATCTTCCTCCGTAACAGAAATTGACGTACAGATTTTATTTTTTTCCGCCTTTTTTAGACGGGCCTGCCTTCTGTTTAATGGGCAGAATCACGTATTTAATGACCAGTGCGACAAGGAAGCCCAGAACAAATCCCAAAAAAGCGATGGCAATATCGCACAGTCCGAACGAACGGATAAAGAATATCTGCAGCACTTCGATGCCGACGATCACTCCGAGAGCGATCAGAAAGGTCTTGTAGCTGATCTTTTCCCAGATCAGCGGAACAAACAGTCCGAACGGCAGATAGGCCAACAGATTGCCCAGTCCGGAATCGACGAACGCATCCCACGATTCCGGCAGAGCAAGATCAAACCGCCACCGGGATGGAGTGAAACTGACTATTCCGCCTCCCGTCCAGGCGGACGGACTGAACCAGTCCAAAGGACTGAATGCTCCTTGAAACGCGCTCTGAGGCGAAATCATGACGGCAAGGAGCGTTACTGCGTATCCGCCGAACAATGTCAAAAGAATAGAGCGTCCGGCGTTTTTGGCAAGAGAATCGCTGAAGACACAGTACATGAAAAACAGCAGGATTCCGGCCAGAGTGTACATGTAAAAACCGTATTTTACGTAACCGGTCAGGTACTCCAATATTACATCGAATGTCATTGTGTTGCGCCTCCCTGAAAGAAATCAGTCAGTGTGAGCGAGTTTTTCGGCAAGCAGACGGAGCGCCTTGCCCCGGTGACTGAGCCTGTCTTTTTCCTCGCCGGAAATCTCGGCAAAGGTCTTGCCGCTGTCGAAATAGAAAAGCGGATCGTAGCCGAAACCGTTTTCGCCTCTGTATTCAAAGCCGATGCGTCCCTCGCATTCGCCGCAGACAGTGAAGTATTCACCGCTCGGGTAGGCGCAGCAGATCACACAGACATAGCGTGCCGTGCGTTTTTCAAGGGGGACGCCTTCCAGATTTTTGAGCAGGAATTCATTGTTGTCGTCATCGTCTCCGCCGGAATATCTGGCGGAATAGACTCCCGGAGCGCCTCCCAGGGCGTCAACGCATATTCCCGAATCGTCCGCAAGCGCCGGCATATTCAGCACCCTGGCGAATTCTGTGGCCTTTATGACGGCATTGGCTTCGAATGTGTCACCGTCTTCCACCGGGTCGATGCCTTCTCCGCCGCACTGTGAAGGTGTGACGATCTCAATATTAAGCGGCTCAAGTATGCGGGCAAATTCCTTTAATTTGTTCCGGTTGTGGGTTGCCACAACATATGTCATTCCGCTCATTCCTCTTCGCCGCCTTCCTCGTCTTCCTCGCCGAAATTGATTTCAAAATCGCCCACCTTGTCGGAATTCTCAAAGAGAGCCGCCGCAAATGCCTTGGGATTGAAAGGCTGCAGATCCTCTATCTTTTCGCCGACTCCGATAAATTTCACCGGAACGCCGAGTTCCTCCTTGATGGCCAGGACAACGCCGCCTCTCGCCGTGCCGTCCAGCTTGGTGAGAATAATGCCGGTAAGTCCCGCAGCGTCCTTGAAGGCACGCGCCTGGTTGATGGCATTCTGTCCGGTCGTGGCGTCAAGCACCAGCAGCACTTCTCTGTCGCAGTCCGGCGCTTCCCGGTCGATGACACGGTTGATCTTGGCAAGTTCGTCCATCAGGTGCTTTTTGTTGTGAAGCCTGCCGGCCGTGTCGCAGATGAGAATATCCGCTTTGCGTGCCTTGGCTGCGCTGATTGCGTCAAATACTACCGCTGCGGGATCGCTGCCCTCGGTGTGCTTGACGATGTCGCACTTGGCTCTTTCCGCCCAGATTTCAAGCTGATCAATGGCCGCTGCGCGGAAGGTGTCGGCCGCGGCGATCACGACCTTTTTGCCGTCCTTGCGGAAACGTGAACAGAGCTTTCCGATAGTGGTGGTCTTGCCGACGCCATTGACGCCTATCACCAGAATGACAGAAGGCTGGGTGTCCAGTTTTAGCGACATATCCCCGTCGAGCATTTCCGCAATCGTCTCGACAAATAAATCACGAACTTCCTGGGGATCCTTGGTGCCGGTCTTTTTGACCTTGTCACGCAGAGTTTCACAGATTTTCTCCGATGTGAGCATGCCCACATCGGCTGCGATAAGAAGTTCCTCTAGCTCTTCAAAAAGCTCCTCGTCAACCTTGGTAAATCGCTTGAAAAGGGCGTCTATCTGACCCATGATACCGTCACGGGTCTTTTTTAATCCTTCCTTGAGGCTCTTGAAAAATCCCATTATTATCATTCCTCCATACTATTTGGTCAAGCGCCGCATGTATAGCGGCCTTATCTTATTATTATAGCTGTAATGTATGTAAAATGCAAGTATTTTTTGGAGTGGCAGCATGATTATTCCTCGATTCAAACACAATAAAAATATACAAATACAACAAAAACGGCTCCGCTTGCGGTTTTAATCATAACTCGGAAGCGAAGCCGTTGATAAATGATGATTTATGATTTTCTGCCTGCCGCTCTGACAATGATCTGTTCCAGCAGTACCGCTGCCAATGTGAATACAGCGCAGACGATTCCCATATTCTGACCGATGGACGCACCTTTATACTGCTCTCCGGCTTTGGTGAGGGTGTAAATATCCAAGCCGAAAAGCGAGACATTCAGGCTTTCCGCATTGGTGGCGTAGGCATCGGTGTAGCCGAAATAAATCATGACCGACATCGCCAGCATGGCTAGTCCGAAGAAAACGGCGATTGCGATTATCAAAGAGATTATTTTCTTTTTGCGGGTCATATAATGTTCTCCTTTCGAGTCAATTTAAACCTACTCAAAAATTCCTTAAACCTCTTATTAAGAATTTGATACAGCAGCAGTCCAAGCAGCGTGCCGGATGTATTCAGAATCAGGTCGTCAATATCCGACCATCTGGGGAGAAAGAGCTGCATCAATTCAATGGACAGCGAGACAAAAAAGCCCACGGCTGCCGTCGTTTTGCCGGAAACCCGCCACAGCAGCGGTACAAAGAACCCGAACGGCACAAACATGACGATATTGCCTGAAACGTCGATCAGCAGGCTTTTGGTGGAATGATTGACGACTAAATCATTCCATGTGTAGCAGACCACTCTGAACGGTATCAGCGCCGTATAATGATTGCCGCCGTGAATGACAATGCCGTCCGCGCCGAATGTAACCTCCGAAAGAAGCGTCTGAGAAGCGAGTCCGGCGATAAAAGAAACAAACAGCAGCAAAGCGATTTCGTGATACCGGTTGAATTTCATCTTTCGCAGCTTCAAAACAATCAGCCTGACAAGGACGTGGAATGGGATGACAAGCGCCATGTAGGGAAGCATTCCGGAAAAATGTCTGATGATATGAATCATGACACCGCTTATTTCGTGCCGAATATCCTGTCGCCCGCGTCGCCGAGTCCCGGAACGATATAGGCATTCTCATTGAGATGGTCGTCGAGGTTGCCCACATAGATGTCGATGTCAGGATGCGCTTCTCTGAGGGCTTCGAGTCCTTCGGGAGCGGCAATGATGCACATAAATTTGATGTTGGTGCAGCCCTTCGCCTTGATGAAATCCACCGCCTGAATCGCCGAGCCGCCTGTGGCCAGCATCGGATCGGGAAGAATGACCAGACGCTCGTCGATATGCTCCGGCAGCTTGCAGTAATACTCGTGCGGCTCATGGGTGACTTCGTCACGGTAGAGTCCGATGTGTCCCACCTTGGCGGTCGGGACAAGGGCGAGAATGCCGTTGACCATGCCCAGACCGGCACGGAGAATCGGCACGACCGCTAATTTCTTGCCCCAGATCATGGGCTGCATGGATTCGGCTACCGGGCTTTTGACCGAAACAAGCTCCGTGGGCAGGTCGCGCAGGGCTTCATAGCCCATCAGCATGGCGATTTCCTCCGCCAGCACGCGGAAGTCCTTGGTGCCGGTGTGTTCATCCCGCATGAGCGAGATCTTGTGCTTGATCAGCGGATGATCCATGATAACTACTTTTGACATTTTTATGTACCTCTCTTTCGTAGATCGATATATAGCAAAATTATTTGTACTCAAAAAACGCACTGTCAACGCCTGTTTCTTTCAACAAAGCGAAAATCCTGTCCATCAGTGAAAGAAAAATCATCCTGTTCGGGAATTTTTCAGGGTCACCCTTGCGAAGAGAAAAGAAGGAAAAATGAAAACAATCAATTTGATCTGAAAGATAAATATTATAACCATAAGGATCAGGATTCCCAATATCTTCCATACTGAAATCAGGGGATTTCATTTTATTTCCGTACTCAGTAATAAGCTCTATGATTTTTTTCCGAAGCGTCGGATCAAGCGAATATTCATATGTCTTTTCGGCACGGTGATCGGTAAAAAAGGAATTGATTCCTTCCGTGTCTGTAATCTCAATTGTGATGAGTTGCTTATCCCACGGGTTACGCATTTGATATTTCAGAATGGTTTTCTTGGGTTCGTGCTCCGCCATCAGCTTTTCCTTCATCTGCTCTTTCAGCTCATAAACCATCTGCGCGAGTCTTTCTCTTTCTTCTGGGTCATATTTTTCGTTTTTCCCGATGTTCTGCCAATGATCTTCCCAGATATGATAAAACAGTTTCCTCACGACCTCTCGGGTAAGCATATTCTTCCAAGCCCGAAGGGCTTCCGACATTATTCTCTATTCGTTATTCTTTATTCTCTATTCTCTGAACAGGGCAGCTTCGTTCATAGACGCGGGTATTTCTGTATTCGCCCGAGCTTGTTGTACGTCCGGGCTGGTCTTGCTCGCTCAGCCAAAGGCTTCGCTCGTGGTGGCTCTGCCCCCACCGCCCCCGCAAGGGCTCTGCCCTTGACCCGGCAGGGATCCAGACCCCTGCACCCCAATGTCATCTTAAGGGGATTATGAAGGATATGCCTTGCACCGGGGGTGCTCCCCCAGTCAGCCATGCCAACAAGTTGGCGGGCTGACAGCCCCCTCAGAGAGGGAGCCGATAAAATTGCCTTCCTCTTTGAGGAAGGTGGCACGAAGTGCCGGTAGGAGCGCCCCCGGCGCAGGTTTCTTCTTAAGATGACATTGCCCTGCACCCCACGCTCGCCTGGGAAAAAGACTCGCTAATTACGGCGCTGCGCCATGCTTTTTTTCTTTGTGAACCTTCTACCTGCTACCTGATTAATTGACGCCCAGCTTGTCGCTGATTTCGTCAATCTTCAATTCCAGCAGCTTCGAAACGCCGTCCTGCTGCATCGTCACACCGTAAATCATATTGGCGACTTCCATCGTGCCGCGTCTGTGGGTGATGATGATGTACTGCGTGGAATCGCTCATCCTCCGGCAGTATTCCGCAATGTTGTCCACATTGCGCTCGTCCAGCGCCGAGTCGATCTCGTCGAGAATACAGAAGGGAGAAGGATTGACCTTCATGATCGCAAAGTAAATGGCAACCGCGATAACCGTCTTTTCGCCGCCGCTGAAAAGGTCGATATTCTTGATGGTCTTGCCGGGCGGCTGCGCATGAATCTCAATGCCGCAGTTGAGAACGTCGTTGCGGTCGGTGAGTTCCAGATAGCCGCTGCCGCCGCCGAACAGCTCGGTGAAAATCACTTTGAAATGCTTGTTGATCTCATCGAATTTCAGCACGAAAAGCTCCTTCATCTGCTGCGTCAGCGTTTCGATGAGCTTGTTCAGCTCCGCCTTGGACTTCTGGACGTCGGTGATCTGGGTCTTGTACATGGTGTATTTCTCGAATACTTCCTTGTACTCCTCAACCGCTCCTAAATTCACCGGTTCCAGACGCTTCATCTGGCTGCGAAGCTCCTTGACCTTCTTCTCGGAATCACGCAGATTTTCCGCCGGCTCAAACTGATCCTGCGCTTCACGGCGGGTAAGATTGTACTCCTCAAAGAGCTTCTGAATGATGAGGTCGTATTCCTTCTGGGCCGTTGCGCGGCGTTCCTCCAGACGGGTCAGCTCGCCGGTAATTTTTTCCCTGTCCGCTGATTTCTCCTTGGAAAGTGTGCGAAGGTTGTGAATTTCCTTCTCGGACTGTTCTCGCTGCATGGCGAGTTCCGTCATGGAATCCTTGGAGGAGGCCGCTTCAAGACGGTTGTTTTCGGCGGTTTCTCTCATCTGCTTTGCCGCTTGCGTGGTCTCGGTGTTTTGAACTTCGAGTGCGGCGATTTCATTCTTCATATTCTCCACACGCTGGGCCTGCTGACCTCTGCGTTTTTCCGCATCACGAATGGAATTATCCGCCGCCTCGATGTCCTTGGTCAGAGCCATGACCGTCATTCCGATATCGCTGAGCTTGGCCGAAATTTCCTCCCGCTTTCTTGCGGTCTCGGCACGAATGTCTCCCACGCCGGAAATTTCCTTCTCGACCGCCGCCAGCTGTTCGCCCAGATCAAATACTTCCTTCTGGGCCGATTCGATTTTTTGTGACAGAGACTCGGTGCGCTCTCCTGCGCTGCCCCGTTCTCCCGAAAGGCGTTCCACTTCAAGCGTCAGGGTTTCGATGTTGGCGGAGACGTTCTTTAGGTCGGTTTCAAAACGCACCTTGTCGTTGCCGACAATCTGGCGCTTTTCGTCGTTTTCACGCATCTGCGCCTTGACTTCTCCGGCCTGCTTTTCCAGTTCGGCGAATTTTTCCTTTAATTGGCGGCTGCTTTCCATACAGTCGGCCGCCTTTTTTCGGAGAGCTTCAATTTCGCCCTTGCGTGCCAGCAGTCCGGCGTTTTTGGCAAGCGAGCCGCCCGTGAGCGAACCGCCCGCATTGATGACCTGTCCGTCCAGCGTGACAATGCGGAACCGGTAGCCGTATCTGCGAGCCATATTCACCGCATTGTCGATGTTGTCCACAATGCAGATTTTGCCAAGGGCGTTGGAGATAATATTGGCGTATTGATTGTCGTATCTGACCAGCTGGGAGGCAATGCCGACATATCCTTCGCAGCCTTCCAGTCCGCTCTCGGTGAATCTGGACGGCTTGATGGTGGTCAGCGGAAGGAATGTCGCCCGTCCAGCCTTGCTCTGTTTGAGCTGCGCAATGGCACGTTTCGCGTCGTCCTCATTGTCCACGACGATATTCTGCATGTTGCCGCCGAGGGCGATTTCAATGGCGGTGGCGTACTCGTTCGGAACGTCGATCAGACGTGAAACCGGGCCGTGAATTCCTTTCAGCGTGCCGTTTTCGGACATCTTCATCACCGAACGAACGCTGCCGGCGAAGCCTTCCATGCTCTTTTCCAGATCCTCCAGAATATGCGCCTTGCGCTCGTGTCCTTTGGCGTCCAGTTCTTCGTTCTCGCTGTCCCGTTTGACCTGAGCGCCCTGCTGGCGGAGCATCTGAAGCTTCTCGCCCAGTTTCCGGTTGTCCCCGTCAAGCTCGGCAATGCGTTCGCTTGCGCCCTGAATAGCCTCCCTGGTCAGCTTTTCGCTCTCGGTCAGCTTTTCGATGTCGCTCTGGCGGCGCTCAATCTCGCTGTCCACATTTTCCATGCGGGCGGATATTTCATTCATCTGGGACTGTGCGGAAGCCATCTCCACCTGTGCCGATGAAATGCCGTTTGTGATTTCGGTACGGCGTGACATAAGACCGCTGATCTTCTCATTGAATCCGCTGTCGTCAGTGCGGAGCGTTTCGAGCTGTTCTCTGAGCTGTCCGGCCAGGGATTCCTTTTCCTCGAGGGTTGCCTTTTTGCTTGCAATCTCCTGTTTTCTCTGCGCAATTTCACGCCCGATCAGGTCGCCGCTGTTTCTGTACTCCTCGATGTCACCTTTCAGCCGCTCAATCTGCTCCGTGCGGTGAGCGATGTCGTTTTCCAGAACGGCTGCTTCGCCGTCGATCCGGGCGGCCGATTCCTCAAGATCGGCGGAGTGTCTCATTATTTCGTCACGCCGGGCGGCCAGCTGATTGCTGTATGCGAATTTTTCTTCTATCAGGGCCTCGGTTTCCTGTATTTCCTTGTCTATCTGCTCCTGCTGCGTGCGTGCGAGCGTCTCCTTATAATCCCAGTCACGAAGCTGCGCGCCGGATTTATCAAGCGTGGCCAGCCAAAGGCCGATTTCCACATTCTTTTTCTGGTCCATCAGCTCTATGTACTTCTTAGCCTTCTCGGACTCCTTGCGAAGCGGCTCGACACGGCCTTCCAGCTCGGACATGATGGCGTCGAGATGAACGAGGTTGTCCTCGGCACGGGAAAGATTGCGCTCGGCTTCCTGCTTGCGGTAACGGTATTTGGAAATACCGGCGGCCTCCTCAAAGATATTGCGCCGTTCCTCCGAACGGACGTTGACGACATCTGCTACCTTTCCCTGTCCGATGATGGAATATCCGTCCCGTCCCATGCCGGTGTCCATGAACAGCTCGTTGATATCCTTCAGGCGAACCGCCTTGCCGTTGATCTTGTACTCACTGTCGCCCGAACGGTAGTATCGTCTGGTGATGGCGACCTCGTCGCTGTCAAATTGCAGCGCGCGGTCGGTATTGTCAATGGTCAGCACGACTTCCGCAAAGCCGAGAGCCTTGCGCTGCGAAGTGCCTCCGAAGATGACGTCCTCCATCGACTTGATGCGGAGAATTCTGGTGGCCTGTTCGCCCAGAACCCAGCGCACCGCGTCGCTGATGTTGCTTTTGCCGCTGCCGTTCGGGCCGACAGCCGCTGTGATTCCGGGAACAAAGCTCATCTTCACCTTATCGGGGAAGGACTTGAATCCCATGATGTCAAGCGATTTTAAATGCATATCGCCGCTCCTTAATTATTCTAAAATTATTCACTATGTCACCTGTACAGATAGTGATCGGGGATCAATTCCTTTGCGGCATTGACCATCTCGCCGCCTGTAAATGAATCAGAAAAGAAAGAAGTTTTGCTTCCGCAGCGGGATTTTTCATGGCACAACCTTCATTCATCCTTTGCGCCGCTCAATGAAGCGGCGATTTCCTTCTCCCAGTCTTCCAGCGCTCCGCTTGAACCGTAGAGACTGTCCGAAAGATCGTCATAGCTGTATTCGCCGTCAAAGTGTCCGGTGCGGCAGTCGTAGACCAGTTTGTATTGACAGGGAGCCTGTCTGCCGTATTTTTTGCAGACTTCGAGCAGCTTGAAAGTGTCATCTATGCCGAGGTCGAGCACCTGATCAATGATCTCCTCCGAAACGCCCACATCATTGTTGTGCAGGAGCTTTCCGTCCTTGACAAAGAACAGATTGAAAAAACCCTCATGTTCCGTGCCGAAGGCATAGATGTAGATTCTGTCCACCGTCATATCCGCCGTTTCCAGCGCTTCGACAGCCAGCGATACCATGCCCGACTGGATGTCGGTGAATTCGTCCTCAAAGACCTTTGCCATGCCCGAAACACCTCACATTTTGAATTCCATATATCTGCGGTAGGTTGTAAAGCCCTGCGATTCGTAGAATTTCAGAGCGCCCTTGTTGAATTCCCAGACGTCAAGCTCGACGGTGTCCAATCCTTTTTCCGCGGCGTATTGCTTGATGAAATGCATCAGTGCCATGCCGATTCCCTGCCGCCGGTGTTGAATATCCACGCCGAATTCCGTCACTCTCAGGAAGCTTCTCGCCCTGTTGTAAGGCGAACGAGGCTTTTGAATGACCTCAATCGAAGCAAACCCGCAGATTTCACCGCCGCTTTTGGCGACAACCACCCTGGACTGGTCACCCCGGAAGAATTCGTAAATATGTTCCGCCAGTTTTCTGCCGAATTTCCTGCGGAAAATGTCTGGTCTGCCATTTGCGTGAACCATATGCACCTGCTTACGGATCGCGTTGACGGCTTCCATCTCGCTCTTTTTGGAAAACCGGACTTTGATTTTGTCTGATTTGTTTTCTTCTGCCACGGGTTGTCACTCTCCCTCTTGCATAATCGTTAAATACTGCGGCGGCACATGCGCAATCTGCCACACGCCGTTATCCGAAATCATAAAATCATAGCCGTCCGCCGCCATCTGTCCTGCGTAAACCTTGAGGATCACAGGCTGCTCCGGCCTGCTGTGCCGGTAGCCCACCGTCACAGCCGTTTCCCGATCGGGAGAAAGATGCACATACTGACGCCTGCCCGGAATCAGGCCCTTGGCCATAATGCTCTCGATGAATCGCCATGCAGTGCCGTGATAGAGGAATTCGGGCGGCTGTCGGTGCTCCATTTCTATCACCACGTCAACGGAATGTCCCTGATTGGCGCGGATTTTGGTACCGTCCGCATTAAAGCTGTATCTTCCCTTGCTGTCGGAGGCGACAATTCTTTCCAGAAGCGGCCGGTCTATGAAGAATTTTCCCTTTGCGTTGATGCCGTTGATCAGTTCATTCACATCCACCCATCCGCCGATGTGTTCCAGTTGAATACCGATGGTTTCCGGCTTATGTCTGAGAATCTTGCTGATGAACCGGCTTAATTTGACATTTTCTTCTTTCGTTTCCATTGATTGCATCCTCTCCCTTTATCACGACATGCCATCCGTCAAGGGCAAGGCGGGCAATATTGCGCTTTTTCTGCCCTGCGGCCTTGGAAATATCCGCCTTCGGAACGTACACGACAAAATCTCCTCCGTCAGGATACTTTTCCCGAAGCGTCTGTCTGATCAGATTGTAATATAAAATACCCTCACACAGTTCCCTGAAAGCAGGATGATAGGCGCCGCCGACCATACTGCCTTCCACGCCGTCCGAGGCGTGAAGTCCCAGCTTGATGACATTGATCCTCTTTCGCTCAAAGAACCGCAGAAGCTGCGCGCACAATTCAGCCGCCGCTTCACAGTCCTGCGGAATGTACTCCCCGGAACGCATTTTGTCCGCAAGCAGGGTGCCTTCCAGCACCACAGTCGGGTAGATTCTCACCGTGTCAGGACGAAGTGCCGCCAGCTGACGGGCGGTGTATCTTGCGCCGACATTGTCGTCCCCGTAGAGTCCCGTCATCATCTGCAATCCCAGCGAAAAACCGTATTTTTTGATTAATTGCGAAGCGTTGACAACATCCTGCGCCGTATGACCCCGCCTGTTCATTTCGAGAACCTCATCCCGCATGGACTGCGCTCCCAGCTCGATAGAGGTGACGCCGTACTTTTTCAGTATTGTCAATATTTCATCTTCAATCGCATCAGGACGGGTCGAAATCCGGATGCCGGCGACCTGTCCGGCATTGACAAAGGCATACGCCGCTTCCAGCAGTTCGATCATATAGTCCCGGTCAATTGCCGTGAAGCTGCCTCCGAAAAAGGCGATTTCGGCATTACTTCCATCAAAACGGGGAGAACGAAGGGCATTCTTCACCGCCTTCCGGACGTCCTCGGCGGTCGGCTGCGTGACCGCTCCCGAAATCGTGCGCTGATTGCAGAAGGCGCACTGATGGGGACAGCCGTTGTGAGGAATGAAGATGGCTATGTTGGAATGTCTGTTTCCTGCCATATCAGTAGCCCATGAGTTCCAGCGCTTCCTTGGCGGCGTTCTGTTCGGCTTCCTTCTTGCTCCTGCCGCCGCCCTTGCCGATGACGTTGCTGTTGAGATGCACTTCCACCACGAAATGCTTGTTATGATCCGGGCCGCTTTCGCCCACCAGAACATAACTCAGCCGTTCCTCGGCATTCTGCTGAATGATCTCCTGCAGCATGGTCTTGTAATCCTTGCTGCGGTAGAGATTGGGATGTTCCAGTTCTTCCAGGATAAAGCCCATGACGAAATTCCTCGCCTGCTCCATGCCGCCGTCCAGGAATATCGCCGCAATGAGCGCCTCAAAGGCATCGGCGAGAATTGATGAGCGCTTGTCGCCGCCGGAATGACGTTCTCCGCGGCCGAACATGATGTATTCCCCGAGCTGAATCTTTCTGGCAAATCCGCAGAGAGTCGACTCGCAGACAAGCGAGGAACGCAGCTTGGTCAGGTCGCCCTCCTGCTTGCTGCGGAACTTAGCATAAAGGTGCTCCGACACCACTATGCTAAGCACCGCATCTCCCAAAAATTCCAGACGCTCGTTGCTCTGCAAATGCTTGCCTTCATTGGCGTAAGACGAATGTGTCAGCGCCGTCATCAGATATTTTTTATTGTTGAAATGATAGCCGATTGTGTCCTCCAGATAAGAAGGGGCAAGGCTTGTATTTTCTGCCATTATTTCATATCCGCCTTTCTTTGGGAATGGAGTGTGGAGTATTTCAAATGAGCACTCCACACTCCTTACCGTGATTATTCTTCCGCTTTGTCGGCGCTCACACTGATGTCCTCGGCGATCTTGCCGATGACGTTGCTCGACACGAATTCGCGCGTCAGCTTAATGGCATTGCAGACGGTAATCGCCTTGCTGCTGCCGTGCGCCTTGAATACAGGCTTCTTCACGCCGAGGAACGGCGCGCCGCCGTATTCGTTGTGATCCATTGATTTCTTGATGGCGTTGAGGTCTTTGAGCATGACCGCAGCGCCCAGCTTATTGAGCAGGTTTTTCTTGAAAACGCCCTTGAATTTGCCGGAAAGCATGGAAGCAACGCCCTCGTAGGTTTTCAGAATGATATTGCCTGTAAAACCGTCTGCGACAAGTACATCCACGCCGCCGTCGGCAATTCCTCTGGTCTCAAAATTGCCGATGAAGTTGAGGTTGGGTTCGTCCTTCAGCAGTTCATAGGTCGCCTTGCGCAGCTCGTCGCCCTTAGTTTCCTCCGTGCCGATGTTGGCAAGACCCACACGGGGATTCTCTACCCCCAGCACGTTTTTCATATAAACCGAACCCATGTGGGCAAACTGCACCAGCATTTCGGGACGGCAGTCGGCATTCGCTCCGCAGTCGATGAGCATGAATTTGCCGTCGGCATTGGGCATGACCGGCGCCAGAGCCGGACGCTTCACCCCCTTGATGCGCTTGACAATCAGCGTTGCTCCCGTGAGCATGGCACCTGTGCTGCCTGCGCTGATCATCGCGTCGCCGCCGCCTTCCGCAAGCAGGCGAAGACCGACCGCCATCGAGCTGTTCTTTTTGGATTTCATCAGTTCGGTCGGATGATCGGACATTTCGATGACGTCCGGCGCATGCACGATCTCCATGCGTTCAAGCGAAATATTCTCATTTTCCGCCACTTCCTTAATTATCTCCTCATCGCCTGTGAGAATGATCTCCACGTCGTCGAATTTTTCTACCGCCATGGCACATCCCTTGATAATTTCCAGAGGAGCGTTGTCTCCGCCGAATGCGTCAACTATGATTTTCATAAATTTTCACCATAATCCTTTCATCGTTATTTCCGAATTTTTAAAAACCTCGGTTCATTTGTTATATCAGAATTATTAATCCGGCAATAAAATATCTATCAATTTTTTCTTCAGCCGAGGGAAGGATTTTTTTGGTTTTTGCCTTTTGAGTATTCGCCCGACCCCGTTTTACTCTTAGTGCGTTTTGCTCGCTCAGCCAAAGGCTTCGCTCGTG
>CAMHJC010000043.1 GCA_946185345.1 uncultured Clostridia bacterium | reverse complement strand
TGCGCTTGCTTTTTTCTTTTTATTATCAATATTTAGTTGCCGGAGTAATAATTAATACTAATTTTCGGTTGAAAGTAGACAATTATTTGCGAGGGCCGAAAATTAGTATAAATAACATAAATGAAAGCATATCCAATACAGGCAAAATCCAATGAGTCGGTAAAAGCAAAACGGTAAGTATCAGCTGGCGCTTTGACTGACACCATCGACGGAACAACACCGTGCTTAACCAAAACGATGCTGCTAATAAAAATACAATAAAAGCAGCAATGGCGAAAACATTGTCTTTAACAAATTCCCAACCGATTAGCGTGAGAAGCACATATCCCACCAGCTCGATTCCCATTACTTTCAAGGCAGGAATCAACAGCTCCTTTTTGTTCGTTGTGTCTGATTTGGTTTTGGGAGTCATTGAAGTCCTGACCGGAGCGCTTATGGGAGTGGTGGTGCCGTAGGACGGTACTTCGCCGGAAGACACGCCGCCGGGACGGCTGCTTTCCCAGATTGCCCATTACCCTTGCCACCAGCTCGTTCTTCTGTGCGGAGGTAAAGGAATGGCGGTTGTAAAGCTCGAGCGGGAGCTGATTGACGCTCATGCCCTCGAGATAGGTGAATAATTCCGCACCAGGCTTTCGCTTGCTGAGTATGGCGGTGAGAAAGGTCTCCCATTCCGTCCGCACCCATTCGGATCTGACATATTCCGGTCGTGTGCCGACCACAATGAGGATTTTTGCTTCGTCCAGCGCCTGATACAGTTCCCGCACGTAGGCGGAACCGGAGAGGTCACGCTCGCTGAAAAATACACTTACGCCCTTGGCAGTCAGCGTTCTGTGAAAGTCGGAGGCAAGCTGATAATCGCAGGTAATTCCCTTTCCGCCCGTATCGTTGCGTTTGAATGAGATAAAGACTTCAAATGGTATTTTATTCGCTTCCTTTGCAAAAAAATATCCGTCTATCTCCATTCTTTCATAGATTTTTCCATAATGCAATATACAATTGTCAGACAAGAAAACGGCAGGGGAGAGGTAGTTACGTTGAGAAAACTCTTCCCTGTCGTTTTATTCTTGTATAGTCAAAATATCAAAGGAATTTGCCCTTCTTTTTCTTGCCTGATTTCGGAGCTTCTTTGCCCATGCTCTGCTCAAGCTGCAAAATCAGCTCACGCTGCTCGGGGGTGACGTTCTTGGGAACAGCTACCGTGAAGTGGACGTACTGATCGCCCTTGGAGCGTGAATTGAGCCGCTGGATTCCTCTGCCCTGCATACGGTTGATGTCACCCGGCTGCGTACCGGCCGGAACCTTGACCTTGATATTGCCATCAAGGGTCGGAACGTCTATTTCATCGCCCAGAACGGCCTGACCGTATGTAATCGGCTGCTCCATGTGAACATCATATCCCTTGCGCTCGAAAATCGGGTGAGGACGGATTCCCACTTCGACAAACAGATCTCCGGAAGAACCGCCGTTGCTGCCCTGATCGCCTGCGCCTGAAACACGGACCTGCTGTTCTTCGTCAATGCCTGCCGGGAATTCCACGGTTTTGGAGCATGTGACACGAACCTTGCCCATGCCGCTGCACTTGTTGCAGCGATGCTCAATGATCTTGCCTGTACCGCGGCATTTCTCGCAGGAATGCTGCGACTGAATAACGCCAAAGGGAGTGCGCTGATTGACACGAACATATCCTGAGCCGCCGCAGTCGGGACAGGTTTTGGGAGAAGTGCCGGGCATTGCGCCGGTGCCTCCGCAGTCGCTGCAGGATTCAACACGCTTGTAGCTGACTTCCTTGCGGCATCCCTTGGCGGCTTCCTCAAAGGAAAGCATGATAGACTGACGGATATCCGCACCGCGTCTGGGAGCGTTGGGATTGGAATGCGCTCCGCCGCCGAAACCGCCGCCGAAGAAGCTGCTGAAAATATCGCCCAGATCGCCGAAATCGACATTGTAAGCGCCGCCCGGGCCGCCTGCGCCGAAATTCGGATCAACGCCGGCATGACCGAACTGATCATATCTAGCGCGTTTTTCGTTGTCGGAAAGCACCTCGTAAGCCTCGCCGACTTCTTTGAATTTTTCCTCGGCAGCTTTGTCACCTGGATTTAAGTCGGGGTGATATTTTTTGGCCATCTGCCTGTATGCTTTTTTTATGTCAGCCTCGGAAGCTCCTTTTTGCAGTCCGAGAACCTCATAATAATCTCTTTTTGTCTCTGCCAAAGCAATTCGTCCTTTCGACGCCCTCAGGTTAGTGTGGAGTATGAAGTGTGGAGTTTGGAGTTGATGAGCGCTCCGTGCCGGAATACAATATTTTCAGCGCAAAGCGCTCCTTCATTATTATCTATTATCTATTCTTTATTCACTATTCTCTTAGCGAACGAACGTGAGCGCTCCTAGTTGTTTTCGACGTCGTTGTAGCCGCCGTTGCTGTCCTCAAAGTTGGCGTCATAAGCACCGCCCTGAGGAGCGCCGCCCTGTGCGCCGGTGTCCTTGTAGAGCTGCTCGCTGAGCTTGTAAAGTTCCTGCTGCAGTGCTTCGGTCTTTGCCTTGACGTCGCTTGCTGAACCGGTGTCCTTGATGGAGCGGAGATCGTTGACCTTGGCACGGACAGCGTCCTTGGTGCCGTTGTCAACCTTGTCGCCCACTTCGTCAAGCAGCTTTTCGGTCTGATAAACAACCTGGTCTGCGTTGTTGCGGATGTCAACTTCCTCTCTGCGCTTTGCGTCCTCGGCAGCGTACTTCTCAGCGTCCTTGACGGCTCTTTCGATGTCCGCCTTGTCCATGGAAGTGGAGGAGGTAATGGTGATGTGCTGTTCCTTGCCTGTACCCTTGTCTCTGGCGGATACGTTGACAATGCCGTTTGCGTCTATATCAAAAGTGACTTCGATCTGAGGAATGCCTCTGCGTGCGGGAGCGATTCCGTCGAGGTGGAAGACGCCCAGCAGCTTGTTGTCTCTGGAGAATTCACGCTCGCCCTGCAGAACCTTGACTTCAACGGAGGTCTGGTTGTCGGCAGCGGTGGTGAATACCTGA
The DNA here is from genome assembly GCA_946185345.1 of uncultured Clostridia bacterium. Taxonomy (GTDB): domain Bacteria; phylum Bacillota; class Clostridia; order Oscillospirales; family Acutalibacteraceae; genus RUG762. The sequence continues at coordinate 17,050 of CAMHJC010000043.1, read as the reverse complement.
GACTTTTTGGTCGGAATAGTGGTGTTTCTCTCAATAATCTTGGTGCAGACTTCACCCATTGTCTCGATACCGAGCGAAAGAGGAGTGACGTCGAGCAGCAGCAGGCCTTCTACCTCGCCGCCGAGAACGCCGCCCTGAATGGCCGCGCCGAGAGCCACGCACTCATCGGGATTGATGCCCTTGAAAGGCTCTTTGCCTGTGATCTTCTTGACAGCTTCCTGAACGGCAGGAATTCTGGAGGAACCGCCGACCATAAGAACCTTGTCGATCTGGCTGACGGAAAGGCCGCTGTCGGAAAGTGCCTGACGAACCGGGCCCATTGTCTTGTCAACGAGGTCTGCTGTCAGTTCATTGAACATCGCTCTGGTAAGTGTGAGATCAAGATGCTTCGGGCCGGTGGAGTCGGAAGTGATGAAGGGCAGGTTGATCTGGGCGGTGGTCATGCCGGAAAGCTCGATCTTAGCCTTTTCTGCTGCTTCCTTGAGTCTCTGCATGGCCATCTTGTCTCTGGAAAGGTCGATTCCGTCAGACTTGCGGAACTGCTCGCAGATCCAGTTGATGATTCTTGCGTCGAAGTCGTCGCCGCCCAGACGGTTGTTGCCGGCGGTAGCGAGAACTTCCTGAACGCCGTCGCCCATCTCGATGATGGAGACATCGAATGTACCGCCGCCGAGGTCGTAAACCATGACCTTCTGGTCGGTTTCCTTGTCAATGCCGTAGGAAAGAGCGGCAGCCGTAGGCTCATTGATGATTCTCTTGACGTCCAGACCAGCGATCTTGCCTGCGTCCTTGGTTGCCTGACGCTGCGAGTCGGTGAAGTAGGCAGGAACGGTGATGACAGCGCTTGTGACCTTCTCGCCGAGGTAAGCCTCTGCGTCAGCCTTGAGCTTCTGAAGAATCATAGCGGAAATTTCCTGAGGGGTGTACTTCTTGCCGTCGATGGTGACGGTGTGGTTGGAACCCATTTCTCTCTTGATGGATGAGATGGTTCTGTCGGGGTTGGTGATAGCCTGTCTCTTAGCGACGGTGCCGACCATTCTCTCGCCGGTCTTGCTGAAGCCGACAACGGAAGGAGTGGTTCTCGCGCCTTCGCTGTTGGGAATGACGACGGCCTCGCCGCCTTCAATAACTGCTACACATGAATTTGTTGTACCAAGGTCAATACCAATTGTCTTTGCCATAATAAATTTCCTCCTGTAATATACCCTTTTAAAAAAGGCTGAGTTGAATGTTTGTTTGCTTGTAAAATAATATATGTCAAACAGATTGTCTCCGACGGTTCATCCGGAATGACCGCCGAAAACGCACCGTCAGTTTGCTACCTGAACCATAGCGGGACGGATTACCTTGTCGCCCAGCTTGTAGCCTTTCTGCAGAACAAGAGCGATTGCACCGGATTCTACTCCTTCCGCATCGGTTGTGCCGACACAGTGATGTATATTGGGGTCGAATGCCTCTCCGACTGCGCCGAATGATGTGACGCCGAGCTTTTCAAAAGCCTGAACCGCCTGCGTGTTGATCATTTCAACACCCTTGCGCATATCCTCTGCGGAAGCGTTTTCCGCTGACAGAGCACGTTCCACATTGTCAATGATAGGCAGCAGCGCTGTCACCGTGGAAGCCGTCGCGTCGGAATAAATCGCTTCTTTTTCACGCTGTGAACGCTTGCGGAAGTTGTCGTATTCTGCGGCGAGTCTGAGTTTGACGTCATTGAGCTGGTCAAAATCGGCTTTAAGCTTTTCCGCCTCGGATTTTGCGGCTTCAAGCGCCTTTTTGAGCGCCGGAACGTCCTCGCATTTTTTTTCGGCGGCTCCTTCGGGTTGTGCGTCGGCCTTTACTGTTTCTTCCTTTGTTGCTTCGGGAGCTTTTTTGGTTTCCTCCGTTGCGGGTTCTTCTGTCTTTTTCTTACTGTTGAACAAAATCAGCAGCCCCTTTCAATTTAGTGTGGAGTGATGCAGTGGTTACTCCGTTTCTTTATTCCAAGCGCGGCAGCGCTTCCGACATTATTCGCTATTCGTTTTTCGTTATTCTTTGAGCGAACGAATGTGAGCGTTTCCGCACTCTAGTCCCCCAGGACTTCTCTGAGCATGTTTCCCACAGCTCCTGCAAAGTAATCGATGTAGGGAATCAGTTTGGCGTAATTCATACGGGTTGGGCCGACGACGCCTATCCAGCCGGCCGTCTGACCGCCGCCGTAATATCGTTCGGTAATCATACCCGTTCCCTCAAGCTCCGGTCGATGGGATTCGTTTCCGATCAGGATACACGTCCTTCCGCTGTTGACAAATCCGTTTCCTTCGCCCAGCAGATCGGCAATGGCACCCCGTTTTTCCATGAAATCCATAATGCCGGCCAGCTGCCATTCGGCAAAGACGCCACGTGCCAGCATGCTGGACTGACCTTCCATAATGACCTGCATGTCGCCGGATTCCTCGATACATTCCTTTGCCGCCGCAAACAGTGGCTCGAGAAGTTCCCAGAAGCTGCCGTACATCACGGCGGTTTCGGTCACGAATTCATCGGTCATGCTTTCGGTCGGGAGTCCCACAAGCCTTTCGCGCAGGACAGACCGCAGTCTTTCCGCCAGTTCCGGAGAAAGATCCGCTTTCAGTCTGCAAACTCTTGTTTTGAGAATGGTGGGTGAAATCATAATCAGCAGCATGGCGGAATGTGACCCGATGGGCATCAGTTCTGCGTTTGTGACCTTCGGATGCTGGTCGGTAGGATTGGTGACAACCGCCAGCAGACCTGTCTGTTCCGCAATCAGCGAAGCGGTCACTTCCAGAAATTTATTCGGATCATAGCTGAAGGCCTTAAGCCTTCGGTCAATTTCACCCTGCAATTCCAAAGGAAGCTCGTGATTGCCCATCATCAGATGATCGACGTAAAGCCTGTATCCTCTTTGAGAAGGGATTCTGCCGGAAGAGGTGTGAGGCTGCTCGAGGTAGCCGCTCGCCACTAGCTCAGCCATGTCGTTTCGAATGGTGGCTGACGAAACGGAATTCTGCATTGCTTCCGCCAGCGCCTTGCTGGCGATAGGCTCGCCTGTGAGAACGTAACTTTCGATTATCGAAGCCAGTATTTTGAGTTTTCTTTGCCTCGGCTCCATTTAATCAGACCGTCCTTCTCTAGGGAAGCGCCGATTAAGTCAACTCAGCCGGCGTTCAGTAAGATATTGATACGCGGGCCAATCGACGGCTTCGCCTTTCATCGGCTTTTCCCGAGGGAATCGCCTTTTATTTTTTTTTTTGTAAATTAGCACTCTCAATGTCCGAGTGCTAATTTATGATAATAATTTACCACTTCCAAACGTACTTGTCAAGAGGTTAATGTGAATAATATGTTAATCAATCATTATACTTTTCTTAATAAAAGTATTTTTTGTTAAATAAGCATATGATATTAAAATGTTTTTTGTTCAATATGACTTTTTGAGAACAAAAAGCACAGCCGAACATTGACGACTGCGCTTTATATTCTATAGATGTCACAGGAATTCCGCCATAGATTCGGCCATTCGCTGCTCGATATCAATGAGGCGCGAAGTGATTTTCCGTGCCTTGGAGTCTGCGAGGTTGTATTCGTTGAGATAGCCGTTGAGCGACTTCACGCCCATATTGCAGCCGTCGGTCATCAGGCCCGCAATGGTTTTGTCGCCCGGGTCAAGCTGAAGCTTGACCGTGGTCTTGATCCACGACATGCCTTTTGCGATCGGATGAGGCTCCTTGGTGTCGCAATCGTATTTCAGAAGAAGCTCATGTGTTTCGTCGCCCAGATCAGCGTGTTCACGCCTGCTGTGCTCGAGTATTCCCTTGAGTCGGCTGTCCCTGACGGATGGAAGCACCTCGTCGATGGAGCTGACGCCCATTTTGATGCCGGCATTGCATTCCCGAAGCAGTTTTTCGGTGTCGTCGTGTTTTTTGTTTTCGACGTTTTCAATCGCCTGATTCTTTTCTGCATATTCCATAATAAAATAAAGCACTCCCGTCAAATGATATTTGCATTTATATCATTGGCGGAAGTGCCTTGAATTATTCATGTATCGTTATTCAAATTCAAATGTGACGACAGAACCTTCGCTGAGCGAACGTGGAACGTCGATGACCCGCTGATTATCGGAGCCCCGGAATTTCAGCTCCAGATTGCGCTGTTCAAGAATGAAGGGGCCGTCTATGAGTATGTCGGTCTGTCGGAGAAGGGCGCCCGTGTCAGGATCGGATGCCGCTTTTTCCAGCAATTGCTCATAGGTGTAACCCGTGTACACCATGATGTCTTTGCCGGCGGCGTGTGCTTTTCGGGCCAGATCGGCGAGAGGAGCCGGCTGTTCAAAGGGGTCGCCTCCCGAAAAGGTCAATCCCTTGATGAGCGGATCCTCCATCATTTCGTCAAAGAGGTCGTCGGTGTCGGCGATGTATCCTCCGTTAAAATCGTGTGTCTGGGGATTGTGGCAGCCTTTGCAGTTGTGGCGGCAGCCCTGGGTGAATACAGTGTATCTGAATCCGGGACCGTCTACCACCGATTCCGGCACAATGCCTGCGATACGAAGCTTGGCCAATCTTCATCATTCCTTTCCTAGTCTAAACGGTGATTAAATCAATGTGCTGTTCTCCCGCCGTATCAGAGAAAATGTCAATCTCAAGTTCGCTGTCGGAGTAAGGATGGCTTTGTCTCAAAACGGTCTGTGAAGCGTTCATGGTGTTCAGTGAACCGAGGGCGGCTCCGCAGAAACGGGATGCGATTGCCAGACGGAGCAGTTCTCCCCAGAAGGGCTGTGTCAGTTCCCACGAGCGATCAATGGCAGAGAGCATGCCGGCGCATTCGCCGCAAAACCATAGGTATTGGGCACATGTCAGTCTTGCCCGGATCACGGCGGCAAATATGGCTCCGCCGGCCGCAAGGCACAAAGCCGCCCCCAGCATCAGCATAAATACCGTGCGCTCCGAGCTGAGGGAATAGTATTGAATTCCGGCGCGAAGGCAGAGGTAGGACGGACTGAGCATCACCGCATTGACAGTCCATACGGCGGCGGCATAGACAAGCTGTGACGTCATAAGCTGAATAAATGAGGGGAGCATTACCTCTCCGTCCTCCGGGCACCGGAGATATCCTTCCGAAATGCGATACATTTGGCAGTGAAGCGAACCACGGAGTCCTGCCGTAATAACCGCGCCCAATACGGCACAGACTGTCAGTACGGCTTTTAGAGCATGCGAGCCGGACTGAACGGCCGTTGCGGCCAGCAGGGCGGTCAATGAAAGCATTACAATATATTTCAGGCAGAGAACGGCATTTTTTGCATGCCGGCACTCTGCCTGTGAAGTGGATAGTTTCAATATTCCGATCACCGACAATTACATCACAACCTTATTATCACGATCCTGCAGTATCATTTTCCGCCGGAAAGGATGATTTTATACTAATTTTCGGTTGAAAGTAGACAATTATTTGCGAGGATATTTTGTGTCCTGCAAGGAATAGCTGTCGACTCGTCGACAGCAGGACGACGGCAGGCTGGCGCCTGCCTAGGACGATGACGCCGCAGGGCGCAAAATAGGCCGCAAAGAATGTCTGATTTTAGCCGAAAATTAGTATTATACGTGGATGTGTGCGTTTTGCCGGAAAAATCATTTGTTGTAGGGACTGTCGGGAGAATCGTCTGTAGGATCCCAACCGCTGTGAGCCGAATCGTCGATTCTGGCGGGGATGATTTCGGGATTAAGGCCGGCGGGTGCCTTTTCATCTATCACACTAATGTTGGTTCCGATAGGGCAGTTGTCATAAATCCATTTGGTATCCCTGAAACACAGCCTGATACAGCCTGATGAGGCGGGATTTCCAAGCTTGTCATAAGAAGAATTGGACATGGTGCCGGGATTTTTTTTGTTGTAGGGAATAGAGTGAAAAAGATAGCCGTTGCTGAAGGACGAGGCGTACTGGGTATAGCAGTTGCCAACCATAAACCGCCAGCGATACTTGGCCCTGATCGAGTATTCTCCGAGTTTGGTAGGAGTGGAGGATTTTCCGGAAGAACAGGTAAATACCTTTGCGGGATTACCGGAAGAATCGTAGACGACGACAATCTGACTCTGGCGGTAAACAGTGATGCTGTAGGAGATGTCGCCTGTTTCGGCGGAATTGTTGTCCTGTTTGGCCGGAGTACGGGTAGTGGAGGCGGTTGCGGTTTTCGAAGCGGCAGTGGAAGCGGTTGTCGAATTGCCGGCTTGCGTGGTTGAAGCCGTCTCATCCTTCCGGGTATCTCTGACATCCGAGGAAACGTCGGTATTAGAGGTATCCTTGAAATGATCGGAAGGATTTCCGGAGGAATTGCCGCCGCTGAACTGATCCGTTACCCAGGAGGTGAATTCCGTTATCTGCGGATAAATTTTGTTCATCAGTTCTTCCAGACTTCCCTGCGGCATAAATACAATCCAGGCCAGCGCACCTGCAAGAATAAGTATGAGAAAAATGCGCAATGCGCTGCCCATACAGCCCGAGCCGCCCGTTTCTTCTTCTACTTCTTCGTCTTCCTCTATGAATCGGTTGTTATTGACACTTGTTTGCTGTCTCTGCTGAATCGCCTGTTTTCTCTTGATGGCTTCAAGATTTCTGGCGTTTTCCCGTTCAAGATCGAGATGTGCAAATTCACGGTTGAGCAGATCAAAGGCATCGTTTCTGGAATTTCTTTTATCAGACATAAATCATATTCCTCTCTTGATGGTGGGGAATTTATTTGTTGTCGGACTGCACCGACTGAACGAGTGCGCTGATGGATTTGCCGAATTCTGCCCACTCCACAGGGAAACGGGCCTGTCCTGAGGAATGTTTTTCTCCGCCGTTCCGGGAATAGATATCAATACGCCAGCTGATGCCTTCGCGCTGAGAAGAAAAGCTGTTGCGCCAGCTGAGAATGTCGATATTCTGGAGTACTTCCAGAAAACGGAGCAGATCGGCCTTGTTTGCTTTGAGAAAAGGAATTTCCTCCTCAAATGAGAAACTGTCAAAATTTCGGATGGCTTCGCCGTTTTCGTCGTAAGAAATCAGCTCCACAAATTTGCCGCCCTGCGCCTTGATATTTCTTCTTTCACCGGCGAGGTCGCAGATTTCGTCGTGCTGGCCGCACATCACCTGTTCGTTTTCAAAGTCGACCCAGATGTAATTGACCGGCGGTTTGACATTCCACACGGCAAAGAAAAGCTCGGAAATCCGGCCGTATTCCTTATTGATATTGATTGGTTCGGACAAATCATACCACTCCAAAGCAAATAGATTATTACAATTACCACTGAATAATCATTTTACTACTTTTTATCAAAAATATCAAGTCCTTCGGGCGGTACAATATATAAATTTAGTATTAAATTTCTCCGGTTACGTTCTGGCGGAGCTGCAGGTGAAGTAAATCAACTGATAATTGTCTGCGACGGCGCTCAGCAGTTTCTTGGAAGCGGCGATTTTTCGGTCGTCCAGGTTGGTAAAAGGATCGTCCATAATGAGCATCGGCTTTTCATCATGAAACATTGCGTCCGCAAAAGCAAGCCGCATGCCGATTCCCGCAAGGTCCCGGAAGCCTGCGCTGAGAGTCACGAGCTCCCTTCGCATTCCCTGCTCGTCAACCGACAGTTCCGCGTTGGCATTGAACTGGTATCTGTCCGCCGGCAGATCGGCCAGCAGCTCGTAATACTTCCTGAAGCCTCTGTAAATCGGGTCGACGTACTTGGCGGTCATGGTTTCCTTTGCCGTGCGGAGATAGTCCTTTGCCTTTTCAAGCCGCTCATACCTGAGCTGATCGGCCGCCAGAAGTTCCTTCTTTTGCCGCAGTGCGGACTGATCTTTTTCAAACTGCTCGTACAGCCTGTACTTCTCACCGATCTGATGTTCCAGGGAGCTGATGTCGGAATTCAGATGTTCCAGAGAATCGGTGCATGATCTGATCTGACCGTTGATTTCCTCCAGTGAGGCGGATTCTTCCGGAATATCATCCTCCATAGCCGAGCAATCGTGTTCCGCTTCAAAAGCCTTCCGTTTGGCGCAGGACCGGCTGTACTGCGCCGAAAGGCCGTTGTATTCACTGAGAAGATCCCTGATGGATGCGGTTGTGGTCTGAATGTCGCCGCTGCCGTCAAATCCGTAGGCTGTCAGGAAGCGGATGACCTGATCATGAAGTTGGCGGTATTCGTTCTCCGCCCGTTCGGATTTGCGTTTTTTCTCGGAGAGAGCGTCAAATGTGACCGCGTCAATACGCAGCTTGTGAAGCCGGTAGGACAGTGTACCGCCGTCGGATTCCATCCCGTACCGCTTCAGAAAGGCAAAAATGCCGTCACTCAGTGAGCCGGTATCGTTTGATCTTCTGAACCGTTCCGCCGTCTCCGCTTTTTCACGAAGCAGGGAAAGATCGCCGTATTCCCGGCAGATGTCCTGAAGCATGACCGAGGCGTACGACTCGTCGAAATTCCTTCCGTGAGCGGCCAGGTAATCGGCGGTGGCGGCGTCAGCGCTGCTGATGAATTCGGTATCGCTCCTGATCTCGTTTTGCAGTGTCAAAAGCTCTTGCGGAAGGTCATTTTCTTTGTCTGAATGTTTCAGCCGTAAGAAAAGCAGTACGCCTGCCGAAGCAACGGCCAGTCCTACAGCGGCGCAGAGCAGTCCTGAAAGGAGAGAGAAGGAGGCGCAGACCGCAGCCCCCGAAAGAATCAGCAATATTCCTCCGGCACAGAGGATAGCGGAGAGCCTTGCTTTTGAAGCGCGTTCGCTCATCACGGAAGCCTTCACAGCGGTAAAGGCGGCTTGTTTGGAGCTTAAGGCGTTTTTCTTGCCGCAGCGTTCGTTCCAACGGGCGGATATCCGGGAAGGATTCACCTGGTCCTGAGCGAACAGGCCGCTCAATTCGCTGAGCCGTTTGCTTTCCGACGGCGACAGTTTAAGCCGGTCGTATTGACTTGTTATGAGACTGAGTTTCTGCTCATCACTGATCAGTCGGTCGATTTCCGTAAGTGAGGGAGGATTGTCGTCGAAGAGTTGTATGAGTGATGATAATTCCCTCGTTTCCTCATCGGTCAATTCAAATAAATGGCGCAGTTCCTCCGTTTTTTTCATGTCAATGGCGTTGTTCAGCTGTTCATTGACATCGTCCTGACCGGGAATTTCAGAGGGAAATCGGTTTCTTGTCAGATCGAGCTTCGTTTTTATTTCGTCACATTCGCTCTTTCTGAGCTCCCATTCTTTTTTCACCGCCAGCATTTCCTGCTGTCTGGCAAGCCTGCTTTGAATGGCCTGCAGCTCGGCGCATGTTTCGGTCAGGTTGCGTTTAATTCTTTTTTTGTCTGCCAGCTCATTTTCAAGTCCGGCAATGGAATGGGCCAGACTGCCGCCTTCCGCTACTTTTCTTGTCAGGTCGGTTATCTCACCTTTCAGGCGGCTGAGTGAACCGGTGGAGCGATTGGGCGTGAGCTTGTTGATCTGGGATGTAAGCTTGGCTTCCGCCGCATCATAATTGTTCAGATCTCCCGTGTTGTCGGCAAGATTTCCGATCTTGGCGTGAATGTCAGCGGTCGAACAGGTGGGACAGTCGCTCTGTCCTATAAAAATGCTGCGGTAAAAGGAGGCGCTGTCGATTTTGAATAATTCCTCGCCCAGACGGGACGAATAATCCTTCGACGGAAGATTGGTTTTCATGTCCCTGAGTTCGAATCGGTCCTTTACGGGAGTGTCGCCGAAGACCCTTGAAGCGGAGTAGCATTTTCCTCCGGCCTCAAATTCGAGCCTTCCGCCGAAGATTCCGCCCTGCCAGGGTTTGAATTTCATGCGTTCGTTTTCGGTGACGCTGTGTTTTTTGCTGCCGTCCAACCCGTAAAGCATTGCCTTGATAAAAGCGGCGAGAGTGCTTTTGCCCCAGCCGTTTTCCTCACAGATCACATTGAGACCTTCCGAGAATTCGGCGTCAAATTGGCTCAGCTTGCCGAAGTTTTCAATATGACACGAAATAAGGCGCATGACTTATTTAGCCTCCTCTCCGGCGAGTGCCTGAAGGCCGTATCTGATGATGACAGATTTCTCTTCCTCTGACAGGGAGTTGTCCCGGTACACGGTTCGGATGAATTCACCTTTCAGCGATTCGTCGAGTAAATAGTCCTCGATGTTGATTTTCAGCTTTGTTTCATCGACTGCCTCAAAATAGTAATACTGATCGGAAAAAGCCGATGTGAGATAGGCAATGTCCTTTTCACATTCGGCGTCAAGTTCTCCGGTCAATACAAGCCGTACGATGGATGAAGCGTCGCAGTCGGCACCGGCAAGTATTTCGGCTACGATAGCGGTCATTTCATGGGTGGACATGCAGCCCGACACATCCGCCGTTATTGATGCAATCCGGCGCCTGGCAAAGGGTACGAATTCGTACGACAGTCTGTGCGTCTGCTCCGGAATGTCTACCACGACAAAGCCGTGATCTCCACATTCGTCGAAGCCTCGTCCTTCGAGGCAGCCCGGATAGCAGAGTATTCCCCGAGAGTCGAGCGGCCTGACGCAGAAAGAGTGAATATGACCCAGCGCAAGGTAGTCGATTCCTCTGTTGCGCAGTTGATTCAGATCGATATTCCGGTTGTTGGTGTCGGATGATTCGCTGATCTGACCGTGCAGCATGACGATATTGATCCTGCTTTCATCGGGAATCAATCCTGCGTAAAAGTCATCTCCGTGAGTTGCGGGAAGTTCCGCACCGTAGATGGAAACCTCGCCGTTGTCATAGCAGGTCCATTTGTTTCCGAAAAGCTTGAGGTTGTGGGGAATCTCATCCAGATCGTCAATAAAATTGTTGTCGTCGTGATTTCCCTTAAGATAAAAAAAAGCGATGCCGGGATTTGAAGCGATGCATGATAAAACGGTCTTTCTGGTCAACTCCCGGGTGTTTGGCGTGTCAAACATATCGCCCGAAATCATGATCGCTTCAATTCGGTTGTTGAGGGCATATCCGACCATTCTCTCGAATGTGCCAAGAATCTCATTCCTTCTGGAAGCGGAAGCAACCGGGTCGAAATGGGACCTCATAGATGAATCGAGATGAATGTCGGCGCAGTGAATGAGTTTCATAGGAATTTCTTATTTCTCAAACGGGAATCTGTAATCCAGACCGCATTCGTCACGCAGCGCAATAAATTCTTTCTGAATGGCCTCTCCGACCGGAACACCCTTGTCCTTGCGTTCCTGCCATGCGAGGTATTCCTTCTCGCCTGCGGTGTAAATGCGTTCGGCGCCGGGCGCCTTTTCGGAAGCACGCAGTTCCCGGCAGATTTCTCCGGCGGTATGCTTGAAGGTGTCAAGTCCCATAAAGAATTCCGGATTAATGACAAAGAAGAAATGCCCGAGCCGGAACATTTTGTTGCTGCCGTCAGGATTCTTTCCGGTGAGATCCTTCATGAAGGGGCCTCCGGCCAGAGCGGCGGAAAGAATTTCGACGATGGCGGTAAATCCGTAACCCTTGTGGCCACCGGTTGCCTCACCCATGCCGCCGAGCGGAAGCAGAGAGCATTTTCCGGCGCGCATGTCCTTGAGAATCTGACCCGAATCGGTCATCGTGCCGCCGTCCTTGGTCACCACGAGTCCTGCCGGCGTAGGCTTGCCGGAGCGCTGATAAAATTCGATCTTGCCGTTTTGCACGATGGAAGTGGCGCAGTCGAAATTGAAGGCAAATTCCTCGTCAGTCGGCAGACTGAATGTCATGGGATTGGTTCCCATCATCGGCTCCACACCGAAGGTCGGCGCAACCGAGGGACGGGCGTTGGTGCCGGTTATGCCGATCATTCCTGCTTTTTCGGCCATGCTAGTCCAATAGCCGGCGATGCCGTAGTGAGTGGAATTGAAAATGGTTCCGCCTGCCATACCGTATGTTCTGGCCTTTTCGATGAGCATATTCATCATGCGGTAGCTAGCCACCATTCCCATGCCGTTGTTGGCGTCCATCACGACCGTTGTGGGCGTTTCCTTGACGATATCCGTTTTAGTCACCGGCAGGAGAGTACCGTTCTTAATGCGGTCAAGGTAGATCGGCTTGAAGCGGTTGCAGCCGTGGCTTTCAATGCCTCTGCGATCGGATTCCAGCAGCACGTCGGTGCAGATTTTTGCGTCCTCTTCGGGAACGCCGTAGGCAATGAATACATCAGTCATAAATCGGCTTATCTGTTCCCACGGAACATAAGGTCTTGTTTCCATAAAGAAGCCTCCCATTGGTTATTATAAAATTATCCGGTCGCTGAATGTGCCGGATTTAATTAAAAAATAATAAAAAACAGCTGTAAAACAAACCAATATTTGTACATACTTATTATAAATCAAGAATCCTTCAATGTCAATAGTGCGGTGATTTTCTCATAAAAAGACCGCACAGGGTGGCTGTTGCCTCCTGTGCGGCCTGTTAATCAAAACGGAATATGCTCTGAATGAATGGCATCTTATCTGCCGTGCTGAATGACGACGGAATCCTCAGTGAGAGCCTCAAAGGAATATCCCTGCTCTCTGAGGTATTCGATGATAGAGGGAAGCGCTTCGACGGTAGTGAGCTTGCTTTTGCCGGTATCGTGCATCAGTACATTGATGGTCTTCTTGTTGCCACTGTCGGATTTGATGTGGCTGAGCAGAACGGAAGCCTTGCGGTTAGAGCCTGCGGCATCGGTGCTGCTCACGTTCCAGTCGTGATAAATATATCCCTTGTCGGTGACTTCGGCTTTGAGTTTTTTCATGATGCCCTTGTTGTATTTATTGCTGACCGTGTTGCTCGATCCGCCGGGAAAGCGGATAATGCGGCTGTCCACGCCGGTGATTTCCTCGACATAGTCATGAATTTTCTTGAGGTCGGCAAAATAAGCCTTTTCGCTCTTGTAGATCTTGCTGTAATCATGAGTGTAGCTGTGGAGCGCAATCGTGTGTCCGCGTTCCGCAATGGCTTTGTATTGCTTTTTCATGCCGCTGTGATAGATGACAAAGAAGGTTGCCTTGACATCGTATTCATCAAGAATATCCAGAATCTTAAGGGTGTTGACGGACGGGCCGTCATCAAAGGTAAGGTAAGCCACCTTGCCTTTGGTACTGCCGTTGCCGCCGAGACTTGCCAGAGAAGCTATGACCCAGCCGGTTTTGGATGAGGTGAATTGAATCTGGTACCAGTTTTTGCCGGACGAATCCTTCTTGGTGGAAAGATAAACAAACTGCTTTCCCCTGGAGGTGGTGCCGATTTTGGAGAAGGAGTATCCTGCGCCGGAGCGCACGTTGACGGGATTGCCGGTAATGGTCACTTTTTTGACGTTGGAGGCTTTGGTGGTTGTGGTAGTCGTTTTCCCGGTGATTGTGGTGGTGGCTGTCGTGGAACCGGTGTCGGTTTCTTCCGTCAGTTTTGAGTAACTTCCGGTGACCCAGCCGGCCTGATCCGAAGTAAACTGAATCCGGTACCATACCTTGCCGCCGGCATCGTTCTTTTGAGAGAGGTACTTGAATTGTTTGCCTTTGTAGGTTGTGCCGATTTTGGAGAAGGAGGTGCCTGCACCGGTGCGGACATTGACCGTTTTTCCTGTGATGGTCACCGTTTTAGAGGCGGAATTCCTGGTGGCGGTCGTAGTCGGAACGGCACCGGTTGTTGCCGTTGTGGCATTTGTCTCTGTTTCGTTCTGGTTTCCGGCAGTGGTCGTGGTGGTGGCGGCTGTTTCCTTAATATCTCCCAGAGAAGCCATAATCCAGCCGGCCTTGGAGGGTGTGAACTGAATCTTGTACCAAACCCTGCCGGATTTTTCCTTGGCTGAGCCGAGATAGGTAAATGTTTTTCCCTTGGAAGTCCTGCCGATCACGGAATAGGATGTTCCTGCGCCGGAGCGGACGTTGGCAGGACTTGCCTTGATAACGACCGTGCGTGAAGATGCCGAAGGTGCCTGCATGATAGAGATGGTTTCGCCGCAAGCGGTAAAATTGACCTCCCGCTGATTCGAACCAATCACCGAAGCAATCAGGCAGAATGCCGTGACTGCGGCTGTCGCCGCGCAAAAGAGTCGTTTGGTGAATGTATGCTTTTGAGACATTGATGGTTCATCTCCTTGTAAAGATAAAATTAGGCACTTGTAAAACTTGAAAAACAACGTAAAACGTGGAATTGGCAATTTTGCCATCAAAAGTTTTTTCTCCGCTCGGAGCAAGGTAAATCAATTTTTTCCGTTATCTGTTGCGCCCGGGACGTTTTTGTCCAAGCGCATTGCGGCGATGGGCGCTGCCCCTCGTTTGCGGTTTCACCGCAAACGTACCCTGCAAGGGCGCTGCCCTTGACCTGCCAGGAGGAACAAGTTCCCCCCTGGACTCCCACGCTCGCATATGCTCGCTAGTTATGCGCTGCGCATGCTTTTTTTCTTTTTCTTTTACAATCGCCTGAAGTAAAATTACATGATATCGCTGTCACTCTCAACCAGTGAAGCGTCTGTTACGTAATCCAGCTTGATAAGTCTGTCAATCAGCTCTGAAGGTTTGGATGTTTTGACTTCCACGGCGATATTCATGCCGGATTTGGATACATTTCTGGCGCGTGTCCGGCTGTACTGACAGGTGTTTTTGACGATTTTCATAATCTCATCCTCACGTTCGTGAGAATCGGCGTTTACCACCAGAACGAGCGTTCCGGCGGATTTGAAGGAGGCTGAAAAGAGGATGATGAGCAAAGTGATAAAGAGCGAAGCAACCACGGCTATTCCTGCAAAGCCGGCGCCGCAGATAATGCCTGCGCTGATTGACCAGAAGAGGAAGGCGAGATCCATCGGGTCTTTGATGGCGGTGCGGAAGCGCACGATAGAAAGAGCGCCCACCATGCCGAGCGAAACGACGATATTGGACTGAATGGTGAGGATAATGGCAGCGGTAATCACCGCAATGATCACCAGAGAAATATTGAATCCTTTGTTGTAAAAGGAATTTCTGTTGACAATCTTATAGATAATGTAAATGTAGATGGCGATGGCCATGGTGCAGCAAATGCACATGAGGACAGTCGCAATGGTAATGCTGCTGGTGGCGTAGCCTTCCATAAATGCTTTTTTGAGCAGATCAATGAATCCCATGATTAGTTACCTCCAATTATTTTGTGTATAGCAGATAATTGACTCAGTGATTGATTCACTGAGGTGAATGTGTTGCCTGCGTCCATGGCGCAGCTGTTCTCTCCAGAATGATCTCGGTGACAATGTCGGTGCCGGCATCCAGGAAAAAACGGATGGAATAGGTGTCGCAGAGATCGACTTCCGTGCTTCCGTACCAGACAAGCGGTTTTTCAAAGCAGTAAACGATGGAGTAATACTCCTGCTGTTCCGCATCCATGCCGCTTTTGTCGATATATGCGTAGGTGTAGGTGTCCTCGTGCTGAATTCCTCCGAGCCCGGTTCCGTAAATCATTTTTCCGTTGGCCCTGACGGAATTGTTCAGATGCAGATCGAAGCCGCTGTGGCTGTTCCGGAAGGAAGCCATTATCTCCTGTGCCGTACAGCCTACATGCAGTCCTCTCGCAAGGGGTAAATATTTTGTCCTGCATACAATTCTGGACAGCGGCAGGCTGTCTGTCGGCGGTCTGTTCTTTATGCCGCCGAGCACATCGTAAAACTCCAGCGTAAATCCCTCGTAGGTCAGAACCCGGTGAAGACCGTCAGCGTAATCATCCTCGTCGGAGACGGATTCGGTGATCGGTTCACCGAGTGAATCCCTGATATTGTCCTGCGTCAATCCCAGCATGATTTTATCTCCTGCCGAAAGATCGCTTTCACAGAAAGGCTGCGGAGAAACGGTCTCCGTGAACGGTTCGGGAATTACGGTGAGAGAAGAGGAAGACAGTATCTGGACTACAGTGGTGTGCTGATCATCCTTGTCGCCGCAGCCGCACACCGCCAGGGATGTGATAATGGCCGCCGCAATGATCAGCAAAAATTTTCTTCCGCGGAATGGCATTTTCAAATTACCTCCTGAAATTATTGAGCCTGCAAGTGTAATATTTTGAGAATGCGCTCCATTGCAGCGTATCAAGCTGCATCATTTCTTTGATGTGAAGCGGAAGCAGCTCGTCCCATTTTACCTCAAGGATTCCTCTGCCGGCCGGCAGAACGGGATATTCCCGGTAATCGCACTTCAGGAATTGCCTGACATCGTCAGACGATGTAATATTTCCGTCAAAAGTAATGCGCACATTGCCTGCGCTGTAAATGAAGGGGATGCGTTCGTAGGTGACAATTACCTTCGGAATAAGACTGTGGGACTTCATTTCCCATAAAAGCCTTCGTTTGTTTTCGGGCAGATTTCCGTGGATGTCGGGAAATCTGCCTTGTGAAAGCATTTCGGCTTCTTTCACGGTAAGCCGGCAGGATTGTTTGAGAGTCATGCCACGTCTTTTGATTTTCTTTTCCAGCCTTATCAAATCAGTGTCGCTGTTGTAAATCCGGATGCGGTATTTGGCCCGGGGATCGGTACCGGACTCATTCTGAAAAAAGCAGGTGTCACCGCTGTCGTCAAAATATAGGCTGCGGATGAGATATGTTCCGTCTGCGCCGGCATTAGGATCCCGCTTCAGGAGAGCGGCGGCTTTCATCAGAAGCAGGCTGCGCTGTACCGGATCGGTAAAATATTTGTATTCGTGTCTGTATTTATCCATTGGTCAGACACCCTTCCTCGATGTAGATCTCGCTGTCCGCCTTGCTGTTGGACATAACGCCTTTGAGAAACGCACTGCTTGACACCATATAAATGCTGCGGGAGGCGTTGAGCGCGTGTTCTCCGGCGATGACCGAGAGTTTTGAACCGGTAATTTCAATGTTTCCCTTGAGAATTTTTCCCGCCTTTGTAGTGCGGAGTCCGTTTTTCTCCGCCTCCACCGAAACATCGGCCTTGTCGATAAGAATGCCGTCGTTGCCATGAAGTCCGTCATCTTTGGCCCGGGCGAAGAGCGTCACACCGGATATTTTCAGATAATCCTTTGTGTGAATGGCGTCTTTGTATCCAAATTGCAATAGCAACGTGCAACTATTCACAGAGAATTAACAATCTAACG
>CAMHJC010000042.1 GCA_946185345.1 uncultured Clostridia bacterium | reverse complement strand
CGTTAGATTGTTAATTCTCTGTGAATAGTTGCACGTTGCTATTGCAATTTGGATATTGGATATTATACCAGAATCATCAGACTTTTTCTACAGCTTCACAAAAAAATTACCCACAAAAAATCCCATCGACTTACGCCGACGGGATTTTCGCTTTGTATAAGAGCATACAAAGTAACGAACGGAAATTCAATTGGTATGTAATGCTTGAATAACTCTCCTGGATATCTTACCGATCTTCGAACTGCAACTTAAAGAGCGGCATAGTATGCTTCGATTTTCGGGCGGGCATTTTCAAAGTGTTCAAACAGGTAGCTGTCAAACTGAGTACCTTTGCCCTTCAACATGATATTGTAAACTTCCTCACCCGACATTTGTTCCTTATACGCACGTTTTGAAGCAAGTGCGTCATAAACATCTGCAATCGCCAGGATCCGGGCTTCAAGAGGTATCTCATCTCCAGCAAGTTTTTGCGGATAGCCGGTACCGTCGATCCGCTCGTGATGGTAGAGAGCCATGTTGATCGCAATTTGTCTGAATCGGGCGTTGTCTTCGTTATCCACAAGCTCCCAAAGAATACGTGCGCCTTCTGTTGTGTGCGATTTCATTAAATCGTATTCTTCAGGCGTCAGTTTGCCGGGCTTGCGCAAAATGGCATCGTCAACAGCGATTTTGCCGATATCGTGCATCGGAGCTGCCGTAATGATACAACTGCAAAATTCATCATCAATGCCGAGACTCTCATCATCCTTCATTTCATCCACCAGCATCTGCACCACATCACTGGTACGTTTGATATGTCCGCCCGTGGAATTGTCCCGGCTCTCGATCATGGTCAGTATTCCTACTACGAAGCTTTGCTGTAATTGCACGATGTGTTGATTCTTTTGTTCAACGTCGTCTTTAAGCGCTTTCTCGTACTTTTTCATTGAGAGATAATTGCTCAGGAAGCCGCCGATTGAGATGACAAACAAGCCCATCAATGTAGCAAAGCTGATGGTATTGGTAGTATCCAGCTTTGAATTCAGTTCGGCCAGGTATTCGCTTTCGCTCATTGCCAATACTTCTTCGCTGGCGACTCCATCGTGGTATGCGTGAAATTCATTCAATGCTTTCATAGCCGATTCTTCTTCGATTTTTTCCATCCAGACTATTCCCAGCATGAAAACCACAGAAATCATGACGACCCAAACAACCATCGCTTTTCCGAAATGCCTTGCTTTGTCTTTGGATATGACGTGATGGAAGAAGAACATGCCCAAAACCGACCAGACAATAAACAGGAGGTAGGTTTCCGAACTCAATGAACCCGAGTTTGTTATCGGCAATACCATTAACACACCGAAGGCAATCATTGCAATCAATACGGCAAGTCCTGTGACAAAGCTCATCTTTTTATTATCCTGCTTTGCGCATTTTATGGTGGCGGAAGCGACAAATCCGTAGAGGAAAATCGCAATAATCGTTGTTACGTCAACGATCCATCCTATTGCCGAACGTCCGAGGAAAAGCACGAATAACGAAATGGCACCCACAAACAGAATGGCATTAGCGGGAATTTGCTTATTATTCAGCTTTGCGAGCTTTTTGGGAAGGATGGAATCCTGACCGATGACGTGGATCATTCGGCTCAGCGCCCAAAGATTGGCAATTAAACTGGTTGAAATCAATGCGAACAGTGCGCAGAACAGCATTACCGTTCCGGTATGGCCGAGATAATAACTGGCGGCATAAAATGCGGGCACGGCTTCTAAACCGGACAGATTGCCCAAATCACTCATATACTCAAACCAATTATTGTAAGCCGGAGGATAAGCCGTAACAGAAAGAAGCGTTACAAAAACATAGAGCGCCGTGGAAATAATGATGGACAGCGATAGAAGTCCGAAAACACGTTTTTTGGGGAAATTAAATTCAGTAGACGAATGGGTTACGCTTTCAAATCCAATAAACGCCCAAGGAGAAATAGACGCTATTTTGGCGATTTGAACAAGGGGCAGACCATCGGGAGCAAAGCCTTGTTCAAATCCCACGGAACCGGTTATGGAACGGACGATGCCGACAATAAAACATGCGGTAATACCGGTCATAAAGAGGGCTACAAGCCCTATCATTGCTTTTGCGGTTACTTTTTTGCTGATGCACATAATTAATACGGTAAGTCCGATAACCGCGGCTGTCAGCAGTAACTCTCCGAGATAGATTTCGTAGCCGAAAATGGTATATAAATAATTAAAACGAAATACGTCTCCGAATATGTATCGCGCAAAAAGAGGAACCGCCGTTGCGTTGGCCCAGAAAATGGCAGAATAAAGCAGAAAAACATACCAGGAAATGAGAAAAGCACGGTCATAGCCGAATACCATCTTTGTGAAAAAATACACGCCGGTTCCTTCCGGATATTTATTGGCCAGGAAGTGATAGTTCCAGCACACCAGCAGCATAATCGCAGCGCCGATGATAAGACCGAATACGCTGCCCCACGGGCCGGCTTGTCGAAGATATGTGTTGCTTGTTACAACCAATGACCCCCAGCCAACGCTTGTACCGACAGCGAATGCCAGAACTGCCAAGGGGGACAAAAACGGTTGCATTTTTTGAATGCTTAATTTCGATTTCATATGTCTTCTCTCCAATTGCTTGATAGGTATGTATCATTTTTGCTCTGGAATATTTTTTTGTAAACCGTAAAATACTCCATTATTTATTTTATAAAAAAATACATACAAAAAGTAAATTTTGTGTGATGATTATGAAAATAATTTTTTAATTATTGCTGGATTTCAGTAATATTGTCGCAAATTATTCATAATCAACCAACAAGACAATGTCAATTACTGATGGAATGAGGCCGAAAAATGAGGTTGAAGCTTTAATATATTATTCAAGAACAGGAAATACCTGCGAAATATTTTTATACAGAAGAACCGGCCACTGAAAACATCCATTCCTTTCACATAGGGATCCTAAAGAATAATCCATTCCGAAGAAAAACACAGGAAGGTAAAAACGCGGCAGAAAAATCGATGCCCGCAGGCTGTCTCTCATGAATGTAAGAGATACCTGCGGGCGTTTTATGGATGTTATGGAATAGCTGGCTGAATCATCTTCGCTCATGCATTATTCTGCATCGGAAGCCTGCGCTTTTGCATTTCTCCTGCGGCTGAAGGCATAGATTCCGCCGAAGCCGGCGATGAACAGGAGCGCTATGCAGAGGGAGGTTGTTGCAGCGCTTTCGCCTGTGCCGGGGGAAGGAACGCCGACAGGCTGGGCGACGGAGAATTTGACCGGCTTGCTTACGACAGGAGCCAGGTCCTTGTCAACCACAAATGAAGCGGTCAAAGAATAAGTGCCGGACTCAAGACTTTCAAGATAGGAAACTTTGAGTGTTACTTTCAGAGAACCATCTTCCGTAATGCAGTCGTCTTTTGTGAGTGTCTTGCTGTAGCCGTCGGCTCCCGTGACGACCACCTTACCGCCGTTTTCGAAATAAGAATAGACATTTTTGTCCCCTTCAACGTCAAGGCGGTCAATGATCAGTTTCAGAGTCTTGCTTGAGCCAAGGGTGTACTTCAAATCTTTAGCTGATTTTGGTCCGAAGCTGAGATTGGGATTGACACGTTTTTCAGTGTGCGTGTCGTCATGGCTGCATTTACGCTCCTGCAAAGCATCACCTGTCCACTCGCCCCAGTCGTGGCCGAGGGCAGCGATTTCTCTGGTTTCCGTGTGATTTGGATCGTTCTTGCAGGTGCGTGTTTCCACGCCTGTTTCCTCACAGGTAGCCGGAGTGGTGACCGTCCACTCGCCCCAGTCGTGGCCGAGGGCAGCGATTTCTCTGGTTTTGGTGTGGCTTGGGTCGTTCTTACAGGTGCGTGTTTCCACGCCTGCTTCCTCACAGGTCGCCGGAGTGGTCACAGTCCATTTACCCCAGCGGTGACCGATCGGGTCGATTTCTCTGGTTTTAGTGTGGCTTGGGTCGTTTTTGCAGGTGCTTGTTTCCACGCCTGCTTCCTCACAGGTTGCCGGTGTGGTGACAATCCACTCTCCCCAGCGGTGACCGATCGGGTCTATTGTTCTGGTTTTGGTGTGGCTTGGGTCATTCTTGCAGGTACGTGTTAACACGCCCGGTTTCTTACAGGTCGGCGGAGTAGTGACAGTCCACTCGCCCCAGTCGTGACCGAGTGCGGCAATTCTTCTGGTTTTGGTGTGGCTTGGGTCGTTCTCACAGGTGCGTGTTTCTACGCCTGCTTTCTTACAGGTCGCCGGAGTGGTGACAATCCACTCTCCCCAGCGGTGACCTGTTGCGGGAATGTTGATTTTCGCTTCATTGGTTTCGGTTTCGCCGTTCGCGTCTGAGAAATATTTGTGACAATTCTCGCATTCCCAGTAACGTTTATGACCGGCCTCCGTGCAGGTGGCAGGTACTTTGCGATGTAAAGTCAGAGAATGTCCGAGTGCTGGAATAACGGTGGACTCTTGGCTTGTTTCGTTATCGCCGTTCGCGTCTGAGAAATATTTGTGACAATTCTCGCATTCCCAGTAACGTTTATGACCGGCCTCCGTGCAGGTGGCAGGTACTTTGCGATGTAAAGTCAGGGAATGTCCGAGTGCCGGAATGTTGATTTTCGCTTCATTGGTTTCGGTTTCGCCGTTTTCGTCAGAGAAGTATTTGTGGCAATTCTCGCACTCCCAGTATCGTTTATGACCGGCCTCCGTGCAGGTAGCAGCCACTTTGCGATGTAAAGTCAGGGAATGACCTGGCGCTGGAATGACGATGGACTCTTGGCTTGTTTCGTTATCGCCGTTTGCGTCTGAGAAATATTTGTGACAATTCTCGCATTCCCAATAGGCGATGTTGCCCGGTTCGGTGCAGGTTGCGGCTGCTTCGGGGTGTGAAGTCAGGGAATGTCCTCTTGCGAGAAGGATGGTGTCGGTTATGTCGATCTGGATTTCGCCATTCTCGTCGTCGAAGAGATTGCCACAGCGGTCGCACTCCCAGTATTCCACCCGACCGTCCTCCGTGCAGGTTGCGGCTACGCTGGGATGTAAAATCATGGAATGTCCGTGAGCGGGAATAACGGTGGCCTCTTGGGTAATAACATTTTTGCCTTCCGCATCGCTGAACAGCATGCCGCAGTTGCCGCGGTTACAGCTCCAGTATTGAATATGGCCTGGCTGGGTGCAGGTTGCGGCTGCTTCGGGGTGTTCGGTCAGGGAATGACCGCGTGCGGGAATGGTGACGGCATCTTTGGTGGTTTCTTTTTTGCCCTTCGCGTCGCTGAAGAGCTTGCCGCATTCACTGCATTTCCAGTATTTCGAGTGACCTTCCTCGGTGCAGGTCGGGTTTACTTTGGAGTGTTGAGTCAGGGAATGACCGTGCGCAGGAACGACTGTTCCTGTTTGCAGGATCTTACCGCAGCCTTCGCAAACGACGTTGCCTGAGTTGCCGGCCTCCGTGCAGGTCGCCGGGATGGGATCTTCTGTCCTGGTATGCAGTTCGGGAATGTCTACCGCCGTGGTGCTGCCAAAGAATTGACTTGCGTTGTCCGCAGTGACAACCTCCTCGCCCACCTTGAAATGCTCACAGGGCAGATGAAGCGTTACGGCAGTGCAACCGGAGAAAAGAGCGTTGTTGCAGCTTTGGAGCGATGGAAAGTTAAAAAACACGTTTTTCAAAGTCGGACCCGGGCAGGAAAACGCACCGCCTTCAATGGACGAAACCGTGCCGGAAACGGTGACCGTCTGCAGTGCCTTACATCCGGAAAAGGCACCGGAGCCAATGGTTGCGTTGCTGCCTGTTAAGCTGACCGACGTCAGTTTGGTGCAGCCGGAAAACGCATTGCCGACAATGGACGAAAACGTACCGTCAAAGTTGAATGTTTCCAGAGAGGAGCACCCGCTGAATGCACTGCCGCAAATGGTTGCGCCGTTGCCAATCAGACTGACCGACGCAAGCTTGGAGCAGTTCGAAAACGCACCGGCGCCAATGTACGAAACCGTGCCGTCAACGGTGAAAGATTGCAGTGCAGTGCATCCGACAAACGAACTGTAGTCAATGGTTGCGTTGTTGCCTGTTAAACTGACCGAAGCAAGACCGGTGCATCCGGCAAACGCACTGCTTCCAATGGACGAAACCGTGCCGTTAAGGGTGACAGATTGCAGTGTTGAGATTCCGGAAAACACACCGGATGAAATGGATAGATTGTTACCGGTTAAACTGAGCGACGAAAGATTGGGGCAGTAGTAAAACGCGCCGCTTTCAATGGACGAAACCGTGCCGTCAACGGTGAGGGATTGCAGCGCCGGGCATCCGGAAAACGCACCGCCGGTAATGGTAGCGTTGCTGCCTGTAAATCTGACCGACGTAAGACTGTTACAGTTTGTAAACGCATTGCCGTAAACGGTCGAAACCGTGCCGTTAAGGGTGAGCGATTGCAGTGCTGTGCAGCCGTAAAACGCACCGCCGTTTATGGTAGCGTTGCTGACGTTAATGCTGACCGACGAAAGATTGGCACAGTAAGAAAACACACCGCTGCCAATACCGGTGATCTGGCAATTGGAAGCACATTTGACTGACTTTATCTTTGCCTTGGTAGTGTCATCGAAAGCGCTAGCGGGTAGTTCGCCGCTCCCGCTCAGGGTGAGAACACCGTTATCGTCAAGCTCCCATTGCACTCCTGAACTGAACGAACCGCCGTCATAGGTGTTCTTCGGTTCAACCGAGCCGCGTATCAACGTTTTGGGTTCATCCGCAGGATCGGTAATGGCATTCGTGCCTGTATTGCTGTCTGAGACAAGATTACTCTTGCTCACGATGCCATCATCCTCCGCCGCATTGCTTTTCAGGAAGGGAATGGCTCCCAGAGTGAGTGTCATTGCCACCGCAACACAGCCTAATTTAATTAGCTGCTTCTGCTTTGGTTTCAGCTTCCTGCCGCAAAGAGGCACATTCTCTCCGGCATCCGGCCGTAATTCTTCATTTTTTTTTCATGATAGAAATAACCTCCTACATAATAATTTTTCCTCTCTTATTATAAAGCATATTATACGAAAATGTTATAATTCACAGTATTCTCATGAAAAATTCATATACAATTATATTATATGTTTTTCACGCTGCGCAGGAAAAAGGAATCTCTCGGACGGGAAGAAAAGCAGCAGAAAGAACTCGACGCTACCAAGAGTAAGCCCTTCGATCGTGATATCCATTGATCAATGTTTATAAAAAAGTAATCGGTATCAATGCTTTGACATCCGTATTTCTCCGGATAACGATTGACAATATCTAGGCTGTTGTCTTCTAATACAGTATTGATTTTTGATATAAACTATGATACAATATTTCTATAAATCCAATGATAGGAGTCTAAATTATGAAGCATATTAATCTAAATTTCACCATGAGAAAATCCATCAAACTGTCCCGACAGTGTCTTGCCAAGGGAAATGTCAGTCCCTTTCTCAGAAGAAACCGTCTGTTAGGATTACTGTGGATAGTAATCGGCGGATGCATTGCAGCATTATCAGTTTGGCTGTCTCTGCACGATAAACACAATGTTGACCGTAACGTTGCTTTCGGCATTTTTTCAGACGTTCTGAGAACTTTGCCCTTTGCTGCGTTATCCTTGTATGGTCTTATTGTTCTGATCAACCCGAAAATTTGCAGCAACTACAGGTTTCATTATAAGAAACTGGAGGAGACTGTCCGCCGGAACACGGGCTATCCGGAGAAACCGTATGTTCCTGAGCAATGGGAAATTCCTTTGACGGATTACACCTCGGAAGCTCTGGCGAATATACTGAACGTTGTCGGCGGTTGGGGACAGGATAATACTTTCTTCCTCTGTAATCATGTCGCCAGAATGACTCACAGGAGAATCCTTGAACAGGCGTTTATCTTCAATATGTGTGAAAAAGGCATTTATTTATTGCCAATCAGCATGGATAACCGCGTTCCCAAAGTCTATGCAGACTTAGCCATAGTGATTCCTGCGGAGTCAATCAGTAAAATATACGCCTATGACTCCGAGACTCCGCAAAGAAGCAGCCGAGGATTTACTATTTTCACCAATCGACCTATGTGGAATATGTTTTCCCCTACATTCCTCAATCCAGAAAGAACCAATTTCAGATTTACAGCAAGAATTCACGCTGATGGCATTCCGTTCCATGATTTCAACGTCAATAAAGTGTATCAAATGTATTATGTTCCCAAGAGCGTTGATACGATTGGATATGATCTGAATGAAAAGAAAAGCAAGGCTTGACATACTTTCTTTTTCCGGTACTCCGAATTTAAGCTAGGAAAAAATGATAACCGGCGCTCAAAGACCACCGCCAGGTATGACTGAAAATGATGTCCACATCTCAGCTTTTTAGGTAAATTATGGACTGTTTGTTACATTGAAGGACACATTATGAACCATCGAAGCCCGCAGGCTGTCTCTCGAATGATGAGGGATGCTTGCGGGCTTATTTTGAAATACCAATGCAGATGTAGAAATATTCATAAATCCGCTGTAGAATAAGATTGAAAAAATATTCGGTTCTTTTGCCCAATACCCAATTGAATACGCAAAGACGGCGCTGCCTAACGGATATATTCATAACAAGATAGGGGAGGAAACGCATGATTGTCCTTGGTTTTAACTCCAGTTCCAACAGAAAGAAGTATGACAAAAGGTTGATGGGTCTGGTACTGCTATGTGTCATTGTCATCAACTTCTTGTCCGGCTGCTTTGAAAGCAACAATATGGCGGAGAAAAATGACTGCGGAAACTTTGAAAGGGAAGCTGCGGCAGAGATAAATCGTCCGGATTTTGAAGTGACGGAAAACCGTGAGAATGAACTTGTGTTTGATGTTTCTCTGGAGGAATTTATTTCCTGCTATAATGCATTTTACCAAAAGGATAAACATTCGGATTATCTTTTGCCCGTTTCACGATGGAGCCGTGAAACCTACGACCATGCGATTCACTCGTCTCATCCTACCATTTACTATGAATTCAGTGAAAATCCGCAAAAATGGCTTTTGCCAACGATTACAGTGTATGTCCCTACCGATTCCGATGTCATCCAGGAAATCACACTCAATTTTGACGATCATGGCTACACTTCCGAGATGATGCAATTGTTTCAGGAAATCTGCTTTTACACATTTAAAGTAATGTTCGCCGATATCACGGACGAAAAAATCAATGATCTGATCCAGACACTCATTGATGAAGCCTATGAAAGGGAAATCATTGAATGGTATTCATTCGGCACCATTCCCGAGGTACTGTATTTTAAAGACGGAATCGGAGTCTATCCGTATTTTGGCAATGGTCAGATGCTTCGGCTGTGCATTGTTCCCGTCACGGAGAAACTGTTGGATGTATGGAGAGTAAGCAGAACGAAAATATACGAGATAGAAAAAGTGTCAAGATGAAGCGGATATGTTAGTGATTATCCAATATTCATCAGCTATATACAACCGAATGAGAAAAAAGACTGTTGTCTTACAAGGATGCAACCTTTTGCAAGACAGCAGTCTTATTATGTGTATGGAGCAGTGAACTCCTATTTTATCAGGCGGGATGATTGACAATGCCGACAAACAGCGGAAGTCCCGTTTCGCTCATGATTTCAAAGATAAACGGTCTGTCGAGGATGAATTCCACCTGGTCGATGGATGCGCCCATAGCATCGAAGCTCAGGACTGTCACCGAAGCCGCCTTGCAACCTTCCTCGTCAATCAGCACTCTCGTATTCTGCTCCGCTTTACTGAGATAGATTTCATCCGTACTGTCGGTCAGTGGCGTGAAGTCGGATTTATCAGCGTCAAAAATATCTGTGATCCCGAGCGAATTCAGCCCGTCGCTCAGATCAAGTGTCGATGAAACGTCAAATTTTGGAATGGACAGAGTGACCAGCGGTGACTTGCTATTGGCGTAGTTTCCGTTGCTGACTAATAATTTGTTTACCTGCTTGTCACCCAGCAGATCAGCGGGAGAATAGCCTTCGTTGGGAAGTATCAGCTTCATGTGACCGTTGTTCTGAAGCGGTAAGCTAACGGAGGAAAAATGATCTCCCCAGTTATACTCCGCCATCTGATAAGCGTTCATGAAATCGCATTTCATATCTCCCGAAACGGCGTGGAAGGTGGATTGTTTTGTGTCATTGGAGAGAAACGGATCCGTCCATTTGCCGCTGTAATTGACCGTGGATGCAAGTGTGAGAACCATTCGTGGATTCATTTCAACATTGGATGCATAATCGTCAAGCAATCCGTCGGTCTGCTGATTGATCCAATTCCGGAGCATCTTATTGTATTCGTCGGAACCGGGAGCGCCGCTGAATACCGATGAATAATACGTGTCGGCCAGTCTGCCCACCGTATCCTTTTTATAGCTCAACCGGTTGTTCATCCACAAAGAGTTGGCAAGAACGCACTTTGCCAATCCGTCGTCCATGTAATTGGCCTGCCAGATGGATTGGGAATGAGAACGCAGGGTTTTTATATCGCTCTGATGAAGCACATCAAGAATCTGTTGTCTTGAGTTGCCGTCGGTGATTTCCGCCGACATGCCCAGCGCCATGAACAGACTAAGTGGGGAATAGGCCTGGTTATCGGTGCTGTTTTTGTTTAAAAATACACCTGTGCTGCTCAGGAAGAAGTCATTGAACCCGTCCTGATAGCCTTTGGGCTGATTTCTGAGAGCCGTTTGCGCTTTGTACCATGCATCGTACGAGGAGCCGTCGGGGTCGGAAGCTGCATCGGGGTAAACAGGCATTTCGGGATATTCCGCTTCCGCAAGAACCGTCGCTTTATCGCTGACAATGTTCAAAGGCTTGTCTTTGCCGGTTTTCGGGAAAACAATCACGCAGGCAATGACCGCCGCCGCGCATACGCTTCCGACAGCCGCCCATTTTAAGATACGGTTCGGTTTCCTTTTGGGTGACAGTTCGGGGATGAGTTTCTCATCTGTGTCGCCGATGACATCGAGTAAAAGTTCTCTGTTTTTCAAATTTTTCAAATTTTTCATATAACTACGCCTTCCTTTTCCAGATAGTTTTTCAGTTTGTTTCTTATTCGCTGCAAGAGCATCTTGACAGCGCCTTCAGAGAGATCATACCGCTTAGCAATTTCACTCACAGGCATCATGTACCAGTAACGCAGGAGAAAAATTGTCCTGTTTTTATCGGAAAGCTCCCGAAGAAAGCGGTTTAAAACTTCCCGCAGCGCAAGCCTGTCCTCTATCGAACTGTCCTCGCCGATACACTCGGCCAATTCATCAAGGCACAGAGCCATCTGACCTCCGCCTCGTTTTTTGGACGTATCGCTGCGGTATCGGTCGATCGCAAGATTGCGTGTGATCCTGCCGAAGAATACAGCCAGTCGGTTCGGCTTTTCGGGAGGGATGATATTCCAGGTGCGAAACCATGTATCATTGACACATTCCTCCGCCTCCTCCGCCGAATGCAGAATATTGTCGGCAATCGTACTGCAATAGCCGCCGTATTTCATCTGACTTTCTTTGATGGCAGATTCGTTTCTTTGCCAGTAAAGCTCGATGATATGAGAATCCTCCATAGCTTTATTACTCACCTCTTGGTTGCTTTCTTTGCCCTTTCACCCTTATAGACGTAATTGGGATGGCGCAGGTAACTGTGAAATGAAAAAAATATTTAAAACTATAAATGAGCATATTCGTTATATTGTACAAAGGGCAATAGTCAATCGTGCCATGTAGGGGACGGCGTCCTCGACGTCCCGATGCGATACGGCTAAATCCTATCGTAAAATAGGACATTTATGTGCGGTACGTTGTTCGTATTCGCCCCAATGCACCCAATCTTCAAGTGCGTTCTGCCGGGACGTTTTTTTCTCCAGGGAGGCCGTCCCCTACATTTGGTACATTTTACCACTGATGCTCATTTATAGTTTAAAAAATATAAAAATTTTCGTCAGGTAAAAAATTCGCCGGACATTGTCGTTTGACCGTGTCCGGCGAAAAATTTTTTAAAGGGTATGATTAATTGATATCAGGAAAGAATGACCTGCTTCTACCTGTGGGAGTATCTTTTCCTTCTATTATGGAAGAGCAGCATGACAATCGTGCCGGAGGAAGCAAGGCAGAACCAACCCGCCACGAAGAGCCTGAAATGATTGTCTGTGGTTTTCGGATTCCAATCGCCCTTGCCCATATCATCGTCTTTGCCCGTATTGTTGTTATTATTTCCTGAAGCCTTAATCGTGAACGTATTTTCCAGCGTGCCGTCCGTCAGTTCAACTTTCAGTCTGTGATTGCCTACACTGAGGGTATCCAGATAACCTGGCAGGAATTCGAATTTAATGCTGCCGGGTGATGCAATGAATTTACCGTCTGCGGAGACGTTATTAATTATATCGTAAATCACTGTTCCGTCTATAGACACCTTTTGCAGTTTTCCAAATGTCTTGGAATCGTCTCCCGTAACGTTTTCGAGGATGACAGTCATTTTGGAAGTAGAACCCTTTGTCCATTCCCATTGGCTGCCGGTATCCCAATCGTAGACATTCGAATGGTTGCCATTTCCGTCACCGTTGCCGTCGCCGCCTCCGTTGCCATCACCGTTGCCATCACCGTTGCCACCGCCGCCAAGTTTGTCAATTACTGCTGTTTCTGAGTAAGTACACCCGTCACGGTGACAATAGCGTATTTTCGTTCCCGTTTCGGTTTGTGTGGGTTCCTCTGTAACAAACCAGTCATCTCTCAAATCGTGACCTAGTGCTTCTGTGTCTACTGTATGATCATTTCTGTAAGTTGTTCCGTTAACTACAACAAAAGCCTTATAGGTGGTTTTCCCTCCCTCTGTGCAAGTCGCTGCGGGATCAACAACAGTATCAGAGATTACCGGAGTGTCATATGTCTGAGAGATTATTCCTTCACCATCACTGTTTTCATCTTCGGGATCATAGCTGTAAACGGTTATGGTGGGATTGTTATCCTCGTCCCATGTCCATACCGGGTCGGGAATATAAGTGGCGTACACCTGGTATTTTACGTGCTCTTTGAGGTGGATATCCACTGTGTTTCCGTTGACAACTACATTCGGGTCTGCAGCGTGATCCAAGTCGGAATCTGTTTCAATAACCTCGCCTTTAGGTCCCTTTGTCCATACAACCTGACTGTAGCCTTCCATAGGATTTGCGGTTATGGTGTAAATCGGACCTGGATCATCCAGACTGAACCTGCCTATGAAAGAATCAGTTACATTATTCGTTTCCGAACCGTCTGGAAGTGTCATTGCGATATTTGACGTCACTGGCATATCTGTCGTTTTATCAAAATCGACGTCGGGGTATTTTTCCCTATTTTCTAAGTTACTGCCGATATTGCAGCCGAGACATTCAAATTTATTACTCTTGACGCCAGCCGCACCTTCAGTAAACATATCGGAGTTATAGGTGGCGGTAAAGGTAGCTCCATCACGCAGGTAAATATAAAAATGACCATCTCTTGATGCCATCAATGATTCTTTGTTCGCTATCGTCAATTCATCAAAATGACCTGTCATTGCACCATGCAGATGTAATGAGGCTCCCTGCAGAATCTGAATTACACTGGAGTCAATAATCCCTCCATCAGAAACCATTTCCACGGTTTTCCCTGCTCTGATAATCATACTCCCGCCGTTGTCTGAAGAAGGAGTTGAAGTAGCACCCAAAAAAATCTTAACAACTTGTACCGTAGTTTGATCTGGAGCCATATTTACATCGGAATCCCATGTTGATCCTGCATCTTCTATTATAATTTCACCATTCGCTGCCTGCACCACCGGCAGCTGCTCGCTGAAGGAAAGGTGCAGCAGTGAAACCCCGCCTACCGCCAGCATCAGTGCCAGCGCAGCGCTGAACAGCCGGAGAAGCAGCCCCGACCGGGACGAAGCGTCATGCCTGTCCCTCGGAAGGACAGCATGTCTTGCTTTACACTTTGGATTGTCCGTGTTGTTGTACATTTTTTTCATTTTAAAATGCCCCCTTTTAATAAATTTGTATTATACCTGCCAATATACAAAATCACACTTACGCAATTACGCACTTATACTATCTCCTAGTTTAATTATATAAAACATCAATAATATGATGATGAATTATAAATAAAAGCATTGTGAATTGTTTGTAAATAGTTGGATAATTCTGTAAAACTTAACTAATTTCATTACAAAAAGCACATTATTTTCTTTGATATCTTCTGCTTTTTATAATGAATAAGCAAGTGTGCCTTTCGTTCAGTCCACGAAGCAGATTGACAAAACTAACAGGTGGTAGTAAAAAAAATTAATTATCCAATATAAGGCAGCAAACGAAAACACGGATGGAAAGAGGCGTCACAAAATGATTTTGTATTTCAGTGCGACTGGCAACAGCCAGTATGTGGCTCAGAGAATTGCGGAACAGACAGGTGAAGAAGTCCTGTCGGTTGTGGATTGCGTGCGTGAGGAAAGATACTCCTTTGCCGACAATCGCATCGGTATCATCAGTCCGACCTACAACTGGGGGCTTCCGTCTGTTGCAAGGGATTTTTTTCAAAAGGCAAAACCGGACACGGACTATCTGTACTTTGTTGCCACCTATGGAACGACGCCCGGAGGAAGCGGCTATTTTGCGCAAAAGTATCTTGGCAAACCGATTTCGGCTTTTTATTCGGTAAGAATGCCGGATACATGGACAGTGCTTTTCGATTTATCCACGCCCGAGGCTGTTGCCAAATTCACAAAGACCACGGAGAATGAAATTGACGCCATTATTTCCCATATTACGAGCAAGGACAAGGGGCAGTTTATGCGTCGCAAAACGCCGGCGTTCATGGCCAAAATGCTTTACGCGACCTATGACGCTGCGAGAGCGACCAGCCATCTTTCTGCGGATGACAGCTGCATCGGGTGCGGCTTGTGCGCTGAGAAATGTCCGGTACAGGCAATCGAGATGACACAGAATCGTCCGGTATGGGTGAAGGACAAATGCGCGATGTGCCTTGGATGCCTGCACCGCTGTCCGCCATTCGCCATCCGATATGATGACGGCAAAAAAACACGTGCGCACGGACAATATATCAATCCCAATATGCTGAATTGACAGTTAATCGGAAAAATTGCTTCAGATCACAGAGTAAGCCAGAATGCGGGGCGTAAGGCCACCTTCGTATCATTCACGTTGAAGCCGCCTCGATCAATGTCTCCTCCGTCCAGAATACGTGCCGCACGATTGCCAAATGTGCCGGATGAACGCAGCCACCAAAATGCAGTACGATCTCTGTTATCAAATCCTTTGGCGTGAAGATAATCGGTCGTGTATGCAATGCGGTCTTTATCAGAGGACAAGTACTTTTTTACCTCAGAAATACTAAGTAAGAATATTTTATCCTGGGTAGTACCGCTGTTGTTTCGGTTGGTTACAGTGGCTATTTTATTCTGTTGATCAGAATGAAACGCAAAACCAATAAACTCACTATTGAGCCAGTTTCTCAGTGTACAGGTTTCCCATGTTGTGTTTGAAAAGCCTTTATTATACGCGACATATTCAATTAACTTATCTGAGAGCAAAAGCGCTTTACCTTCCTCGATACACAATACACGCCAAATCAGGGGCTGAATTTCACCTGATTCGCCTTGAGGATAGAATCCAAACGGCATCTTCATTCCTATGCTGACATGATAATT
The DNA here is from genome assembly GCA_946185345.1 of uncultured Clostridia bacterium. Lineage (GTDB taxonomy): Bacteria > Bacillota > Clostridia > Oscillospirales > Acutalibacteraceae > RUG762. The sequence continues at coordinate 4,455 of CAMHJC010000042.1, read as the reverse complement.
CGCTGCCGGAATATCCGGAACAACCGTTCTCAAAGCCGTGTCAGAATACGCCGACTGTATTGACGAAGATGCTGTTGGCTGGACAGTTTTTTTTGTGTGCGCTCCTTTAGAATAATGAGTGAAGAAATGATCTTTACGGCAAAGTCCTAGATAGATTTCTTCCGATTTCTCTTTTTCCGTATTTAAATGGAACACTTCTATGCTGTGAAGCTGTTTAAGCTCCAGCCACCAGAAATACATATCATCATCGAGCGATGTACAATCCAATTGTCCTATGTCATCAAGCCAGATAAATACTTTTTGTCTTTTATGATCCTTTGCAAACTGATATTCATCTATCATAAAAGTCCTGTCACGCTTAAAAAGATCTTTTGTCAAAAAGAAAACCGTCATTCGGCTTTGTTTGACCTGGCGTAATATTTCTTTTTTCCATAAATTTCCGGGAATCAAACCGTCATCATACCAAATCGGCAAACCAATCTTATGCAGTTCAAATACTATCTCTCTGACTCTATCAGCATCACCACGGCTATAACTGACAAAGATATGCTCATCCGGCGCTGATTCTGCGTCAAATCCAAAGTATACTCTCGGCATACATTATCACTTCCTGTTAAAAAATCTATATCCCTGTTTTCTTTACATTATACAAGACATACTTGCAAAAATCAATAAGGACTTAGCGTTAATTGGTGTTCAGAATTCGATTATCGTAACTCCTTTTTTGGGAACTGTGAGAAAAATGATTCGGGCGGATCACATCAAACAATAATGTGATAATTCAATCTAATTATTTTAGGCTTCATCCGTCAGCTATGTTATTGTTGACAACAAAATCAAATGTGTGGTAAGATGAGACATGGGTTAAATATTCAAGATAGATGGATGGAAAATGGTTCTGATGGACAGAATGTTGTGATTAAATTGGCAAAACGGTGTATACAGGCAAAGCAACCAAACATAACAGAAATCGATCTTTTTTGACATCTTTGATTGGTAGAAAATTTGGCAACTTTACTTTACAATAATCCCAAGAATCAAACGAGCAGATTCTAAAGAAAAAAGCTTTAATACGGTCGGAATAGTATTCAGGAGGTTCTTATGAAAACGCTTTAAAAATTTTCGGTATCGTCTTATTGAGCATTATTGCAGTGGCGTCTGTGGCTTTCGGTATTTTTTGGTACAACAACACGCACTGGTATGACAAATATGAGAAAGCGCTGAAGACGGCAGGCGCAGTAGAGAAGCAGGTTACGCTTCCCAATAGCAATGTAATCAACTATGGTGAAGTGAGCGACGGCGAAAATGACAAGCCCGCACTTCTGTTAATCCATGGAAAGATGGGTATCTGGGAGGACTATGCACTTGTTCTCACGGAGCTTAGTCAGAATTGGCATATCTACGCAGTCGATGTGTATGGCCAGGGTGAATCGACACACAAAGAAAGTCTGTATTATCTTGATGTCATCGGAGACGATCTGATCTGATTTATTGATCATGTCATCGCCGAGCCGGTCGTGGTATCCGGTCATTCAAACGGCGGAATTATTGCGGCCTATATTGCGGCAAACGGCGGTCAGAATGTCGCCGGCGCTGTCCTGGAGGATCCGCCGGTATTCTCTACGGAAGGAGAAGGCTGGGAAGAAAGCTTTGCCTATCTTGACACCTACAAGCCTTTGCATGACTGGAACCACTCCGATAAATCGGAGTGCTGGGAAAGCTATTACCTGAGGCATTGCTTATGGAGCCAGCTTTATATGCCTGATACAATGCCGGGACTCGCCAACTATGCGCAGAAGCAGCATGAGAAGCACCCTGACGAGGCTGTTCAGATCGGCTTCATGCCGGCATCAAGCTGGTATGTCTTTGAATATGCCAAAGAATATGATTTCAATTACGGCGAACATTTCTATGACCTGAGCTGGAATCACGGTCTGACGCATAAGGAAATATTGTCCGCCATCAATGTTCCCTGCGTCTATATTCATGCGAAAGAGTCTGTTCACGAGAGCGGAACCTGTATGTGCGCGGCAACCCGGGAACAGGCCGAGAGGGCTGTATCCTATATTGGAAGCAATTGCCGGCTGATTGAAACGGAAGACAGCGATCATGCGATTCACACCGTTCACAGTGAATTATATATTGACGCGGTCAACTCACTGCTGTCGAAATGAGGACATTATGTTAAAAGAAAACCCTATGAAGAAAGAATCAGAAAAGTGATGGAATGGGCATCATCCAGACCAGAGAAATAACCTTATACTAATTTTCAGCTAAAATCAGACATTCTTTGCGGCCTATTTTGCGCCCTGCGGCGTCATCGTCCTAGGCAGGCGCCAGCCTGCCGTCGTCCTGCTGTCGACGAGTCGACAGCTATTCCTTGCAGGACACAAAATATCCTCGCAAATAATTGTCTACTTTCAACCGAAAATTAGTATTAATCGTAATCAGGTATCTGAAAAGGATAACAGCTATTGTCCAAAACATCCGCAATAAAAACCGCCGGAGCGGAATAACAATGAGTTGCTCATTGCAGTTCTTCCGCTTCGGCGGTTGTTTTTTGCCTCTCAGTTATGGTATTGATTCTGAAGGTATATCTTCAGATTGTTACGGTATAATTCGTGCAACTTATTCACGTTTGTTTCATGAAAAGGAGCGCCGTCAATCTTGCCGTCCGCATTAAGGATAACTCCTCCTGTCGTGCTGAATCTTACATTCGGATCCCAAAAATTGGTTTTTGTGTAGATGGATATGCCAATGCTGTTTTTGCGAGGGAAGGATTCACTGACAGTGTACATTTTTTCTATCGCATCGTGAGGCAGGAAAATGGTCAGATCCGCAAAGGCTTTGAAAGCGCCGTTGTCAACCCAAATGGGAACCAGAAAAATACCTTTTTCGCACAGATTAAAAATGTAGGCACAGGAAATATTCGTTGTTCGATAACCATGCGTTTCCCTGTTGCATATAAAGAAAATATTGTCCTGTCCCCATCCGCCGACAAGGTTCAGAATATTGGCCAGCGCTTCCGGGCTGTACTGTGTAAGCGGAATCTCCCATTCTGCCGGCACATACTGTCTCTGGGGATAGCCAGTATTGCGGGTGACAGCTTCCGACAGACCGAGATAATGAACGTTATAATTTCGGTGTGATGTCGGTTTTATCACATTCCTTATCCCGTAGAGAAAGAGCAGTACAAAAGCGATGGTGCCTACCATCTGTGTACCGGGAAAACGGCCTTTTATCAATTCAGGGTGATTGAAGAGATAAATGAACGAAATTGTTTCAAAAACGACACCGATCGCTCCAGCCGCTATACACGCTATTCCAACCGTACGGCTTTCTTTGTGCAGAGATTCGATGTTTCCGGTTGCAAATCTTTGGCGGAGAAGCTTGACATTCGCATCTACGGGAAAATTCATGTTTAACTGACTCATAATTGTCTCTCCTGTTCGTAAAGTAGATGGTGTGTATGCTATTAAGATTATTTTAACATAAATGATATTAAAAATCAATATTTTTATATAAAAATTTCATTCTTTTTATTGCAAATGTAGGAGAATATGATATAATAATTCTGAATTAAGTGAATATCCTTATATCAACTTTCAGGTTTTTTCAGCCACTTTTTTTCGGAAAGAGAGGAAAGATTCATATGATAGTTTAAGTGAATCAGAGAAAAATCAGAAAAAGAATCGGGTTTGACGTGATCAGCGACGGCAAAGTGATTGATCACGGCAGTGCTTCGTCTGGAGGTTGCTTTTCTGTTATTCTGGTATTTTGGATCATTTGATTGATGACGGGTAATTGAATTGATTTGCGGAATATAAACGCAGAAGAATTTTTTTTGAAAGGAACATCACATTGAGTAGTTTTGAAAACCTCAGAATTGTAGACAATTTTTATCAGACCTCGCTCTTTTTCCCTATGCCAACGGTCATTATCAGCACATTGTGTGAGGACGGCTCAACGACATTGGGGCGGTATTCACTGGTACAGCCGTATTATGTGGCAGGAAAGGATTATTACGCCATGCTCCTGTGCTGCCGCAACTCCTCCAACACAGCCCAGAATATTCTTAGAAACGGCAAATGCGCCCTCAATTTCATTGACGACTCAAGGACTTCATTTAAGGAGGCTGTCAAGCTGTCGTGGCCTGGCGATAAGCCTTCGGACAAAATGCCGAAGTGCCAATTCCTTCTGGAAAAGAGTCTGATCGAAGAAGAAACAGGCGAGCAAAGACCGCAGGTTTTGACCGATGCGATTGAAGCGATTGAATGTACCTGGATGCGTGAGTTGGACGGTGCGGACAGAGACCATCCCGGAGAACTGAACGGCTATGAGCCGCCTTATCACGATTTTAACGGAATAACAAGCAAATTCGGAGCGCACTTCATTCTTCGCAGGCGCGTTGTAAAATGAACGTGCAAGTATAGAGAAAGAAAATAGCCCACAGCG
>CAMHJC010000041.1 GCA_946185345.1 uncultured Clostridia bacterium | reverse complement strand
CCCGAATCAGCCGCAGCAGAACGGCATGCCGGGCCAGTTCCCGAATCAGCCGCAGCAGGGCGGCATCCCCGGTCAGTTCCCGAATCAGCCGCAGCAGAACGGCATGCCGGGCCAGTTCCCGAATCAGCCGCAGCAGGGCGGCATCCCCGGTCAGTTCCCGAATCAGCCGCAGCAGGGCGGCATGCCGGGCCAGTTCCAGAATCAGCCGCAGTTCCCGCAGCAGGAACAGCAGCAGAAAAAGAAGGCAAAGAAGGAAAAAAAGAACAAGGCTGTTCCCAATCAGCCTTCTTTCCCGCAGCAGGGTGGTATGCCGGGCCAGTTCCCGAATCAGTCGCAGCAGGGCGGTATGCCGGGCCAGTTCCCGAATCAGCCGACTTTCCCGCAGCCTGACAACAATATTCAGATGCCTGCACAGCCGACCTTCCCGCAGCCTGACACCAGAAATGCTGTAAAGCCCAATGGTGAAAAGACGCTTAAATGCACGACTTGCGGCGCTCCGAATGTCGCCGCAGCCAAATTCTGCGCAGTGTGCGGCGCAAAGATGGAACCCGTCAATATGCCCGCAATGCCCACCATGCCTGCCGCTCCGGTAATGCCCAATATGCCGGTCAGCGCCGATTTGCCGAATAATGCGGCAGCTCCCGTTTCAGCTCCTCAGGAGGAAATGGGTACGACTGTACTCGGCAATGACAGCGCGACGGTCGTGTGGAATGAGATAGTTCAGCCGACAAAGCATGGGGTGCTGATCAGAGAAAAAACGAAGGAAAGGATCGTCGCTGACAAGCCGGAATTTGTGATCGGCAAAAAGGAAGGCTGCGATTACGTCATCAAGGGCGATTCATTTGTCAGCAGAAGACACGCCAAGATCGTCACAAAAGACGGCCACTTCTTTATTGTCGACAACAGATCCACCAACAAAACATTTGTGAACGGCAAGGTGATTCCGTCTGACGTTGAAATAGAGATTTTTGAAGGAGCCCAGATCAGAATGGCCGATGAGGATTTTGTTTTCACCGTTGAGTGATAGGACAGTGCGGGTGGACAGATGGACTACATAATTGCTTTAGACACTAATGTCGGTATTCAAAAAAAGACCAATCAGGACAGCTGTTGTGTCCGACAGGCCGTGACAGACAGAGGAAATATTCTGTTTGCCGTGATGTGTGACGGAATGGGAGGTCTTTCCAAGGGAGAAGTCGCAAGCGCAAGCCTTGTGAATGTCTTTGCGGAGTGGTTTGAAAATGAGTTTCCTCTGTTGCTGCATACGGAGAATGTTCTCAAAGAGGTCGAGTACAGATGGAACGCAATGATCAAGGAGCAGAATACGGTAATTGCCGCATACGGCTCACGCTGTAACATTCAGCTCGGTTCCACCATCACCATGCTTCTGATTCTCGAGGATGGCGGATATATCATAGCGCATGTCGGAGATTCACGCGCATATCGCATCAGCGACAGTTCCATCGAACTGCTTACGGAGGATCAGACTTTCGTGGCCAACGAGATCAAAGCGGGCCGTCTTACACCCGAAGCGGCGGAGGTCGATCCACGCAGGAATGTGCTGATGCAGTGTGTCGGCGCGTCCTGCGTCGTGGAACCTGCCTTCTACTACGGTGCGGCGGCTGAGGGAGAATGTTATATGCTTTGTTCGGACGGATTCAGGCATGTGATATCCCATGAGGAAATCCAGAATGCCTTTGCCCCGTCCTCCAATCCCGATGACAGGACGATGGCATTTCACATCGGACAGATGATCAATCTCAATATGTTCCGTCACGAAAATGACAATATTACGGCCATTCTTATCAAGACCGTATAGTAATCAATTGTGAAAGCAGGTGTCGGTTTGGCCGGAATTTCAATTTGGGTGTTTGTGGCGGTATTGTGTTTTTCATTTGCAGCCATACTGCTGCTTATTTCAGTGATGCTGTTTTTAGTGCTGAAATTGTCGTCCGAAGTGAGCAGCCTTTCAAAGAAAGCGTGGTCGCCGGAAGCGGAAAACAGACGGCTCAGCGATGCTTACATGCCTTATCCGCCTTATCCCCAGGACGGTCTGCCTTATCAGACGGATGAATGTACATGCCGGCTTGATCTGCCTGGTCAGGAACTGCCGGCGGGATATGTCTGGCAGTCTCCTTCAACTGACTTCTATGCGGATGAGGGCTTCCTTCAGGGTGCGGACGAAGACGCCGGCGAAATCACCTCGATTCTTGACGGAAGTCCGGCATACGGGGGAGAGGCGGCGCCGGTGAACGGCTGCTTCCGGATTGTCAAAAGCGTGACGCTGATTCATACCGATGAACTGATCAGATAGTCCTTTCCTGTCAATTAATACTAATTTTCGGCTAAAATCAGACTTTCTTTGCGGCCTATTTTGCGTCCTGCGGCGTCATCGTCCTAGGCAGGCGCCAGCCTGCCGTCGTCCTGCTGTCGACGAGTCGACAGCTATTCCTTGCAGGACACAAAATATCCTCGCAAATAATTGTCTACTTTCAACCGAAAATTAGTATAAAAAAATTAAAACGCTGACTGAATGTTTGAAGTTCGGTCAGCGTTTTTTAATTATTTCATATGCGATTATCTGCCTTTTATTGCGGTGTTGCCGTCGACGTAGAGCGTGTAGTCGTCGGACATTTCCTCGACATATCCGTAGTAGAATACCACTCTGTCGGGGTAATCCACTATATTGAATTTGGTGTTGCGATTGTCGATAATGCCGTTGGGAATGTCGGAAATATTGCCTTCGGTATTGTGCGAGACGATGACGAAGCAGTCATCTGAACCCGGCACATAGAGCCTTTCGATCATACAGTAGTTGAGGGTAGCCACGTCACGCCTGCGGTTGTAAAGGGTTTCCATTTTCCACTTGCCGTCGCTCCTCATGGGAAGCACGTGCGTGGTGATTTTTTCGTCGCCCGTGGAAACGATGACAAAGGCGCAGTCGGCGTATTCGTCAATTTCCAGAATTTCACCCGTGTGGTTGTAGAGAAAGGCATCCTCGGGTGTGGAAAATCCGATAATCAGATTTTCCACCGGAAGAAGGTGAAGCACTATCGCAGCGGCCGCGGCTGTGGCTGCGGCACCGCTCCATGCCTTGCTGCTGCCGGCGGTACGGGGAGCAAATCGCCTGGATTCATCGCTGTAGGTGAGCATGACGAAAACCACGGCGCCGCCGGCCAGAGCGAGTATTATTCTAATCAAGCTGTAGATCATATCGTTAACTCCTGTTCGGGTAATAAATGGGCCTTACAGGAATATTTTATCACCCGATCGGGATGAATTCAATATGCAGGGAAAGATTTTTTTCCGGGATGGATTATTTGCCGGATTTCGGCTGCTGTTCAGGCTGGGAAGCGGGAGCCGGCTGCGGCGTCCGGGTCACATTCTGTGCCGGCTGGAAGGGAGGCATATTGCCGTTCACAGGCTGGTAATAGACAGGCATCGGCTGCGCCTGCTTGCGAACCTTCGGCTTTTTCGGATGCTTTTTGCGGTATCTCCGGATAATAAAGATGATGATTCCGGCGATCAGCAGCAGGGGAGAAATGGCGATGGCGATGATGATCATCCACAGCAGCAGCGACCACAGGAAATTGACCACTGAGAGAAATCCGTTCTTGATCAGGGTCAGGAAGTCGCCGAAGCTGAGCGAATCCCACTGGAATTCATCCTTTGCGCCGACATGCAGCTTGACCTGCTGGCTGATATGCAGATGTATGGTGGAAAGATCGACTTTGGAATCGTAATATTTGAGCATGCCCTCCATGGATTCGATCTCGGCTGTGAGGTCGGTGATATAGCGCTGAACTTCGAGCGATTCCTCAATGGTGGAGGCTTCTTTGAGCAGCTTGTAGTAATTCTTGAGAGCCTCTTTTTTGGTCTCAAGGCGAATCTTGATGTCGTAATATTCCTGGGTGACGTCGTTGGTGGAAATCTCGGAGTTTGTCACCTTGTCGGTTTTTTCGGCAAGGGCGATGAATTCGTCCAGCTTGTCGGGAGAAATCTTCAGCTCGGCTTCGATGTTGATGTAATCGTAACTGCCGTAGGTGTCGGAGGATTTGCTGACGCTGATTTCCTTGCCGCCGTTTTTCTTGGCGAAGGCCGAAAGGGTATCGTAGCACTTCTGTGAATCGGTGGATTCAATGGAGATGTTGGCGGTGCGGATGATCTTATCCTCGTATTCGGCAGAGGATTTGCCGCCGGTTTCGCCAATGATTTTTTCTCCGGACTGGGCGGAGTCGAATTCAACGGATTCCTCGGAATCGTACTCAACCCCTTTTTCATTGAGGGAATAATCCTCTGTCATACCGAGATAATCCCTTGAGGAATTTTCCGCTTTGGACGCCGAGCAGGAAGTCATCATCGCCAGAATCAGCGCCGAAGCTGCGATCATCTGGAGAGGATGATGTGATTTGATGTGGATTTTTCTTAACATAATGAAACACACTCCTTTGATTGACGGAAAATGAATTGACAGACGTCTGTCCGTCCTTCTCGTATAATATAACCTGGCGGAAGGCCAAAAGGTTGGCTTGGGGAAAAAATATTTCCGGAAAAAAACAGCCGGCATAGCGTTGAAGGGTGCTATGCCGGCCTTGCAATTAATTATCGACGTAATTTCTGATGCTCTTGATATAATAGTCTCCGTTGGGCTTGAGAGCGAGTACGTACTCCATGAATTTATAGCACTCGTTTTCGGTGTTTTCGGAGGACAGGGACATTTCTTCCAGACTGCTGTAGCCGACCACCAGCGATATGTAATCGCTCTTCTGGGCTATCTTAGTAATCACGGCCGAAGGGCCGACGATGCCGCTTCGTGTGATGTGGAAGCTGTTGTCTATGCTGTCGTAATAGTAGATGGCGCTGCCATCGGATTCATTGAGCACATTCAGATTGATCTGTACATCGCTGCCGAAGAGCTCTTTGGATGCTCTTTCCACATTGTCTGCCGGAAGCACGATTTTGTTGGTGGCGTCGGAGACATGCTCGTAGCCTTCCGCTTCATCAAGCTCACGAAGCGCGCGCCAGATGGAGCTTTGAAGCAGCATGTTGTTGTCCGCCTTTTCCACGGATTCAAAGGGCATGGGATCAGTCAGCACTACAGGGGAAATGAATTCGGTGTATTCCGTTTTCTTTTCACTGGTGCTGCCAATATTGGTAAAGCCGGAAACAACGGTCTTTACCGCACTGAAAAGTATCATTACCGCAAACAACAGAACCACCGCTCCGATAAACGCGGAAATTCTGCGGCGGGTACGCTTGTTACGTGATGCCATATCGTCACCGTCCTCATCTTCGTCGAGCCACTGCTCCTGAAATTCGGCGTCGTCAATATCCGTCGGGAACACGATGGGTCCCTCAGGCAGCTTGAATACCGCCGTGGGATTTTCTGTATGCTCTCTGGAATGTAAAAACAGGGTATCGTCCTGACCTGCGCCGGCGGCAGCATCGATCATCGAGGGATTATCGTCCACGATGAGCACCGATTCAAAGAGATTTTCGTCCGGCTCCCGTGTCTTTTCACGGGGGCGGTATTCCTTGACGCTCTCTTCGTCGGGTTCGGCCTTCCTGACCTCAGGCGTTACTGCTATGTCGTCAATGCTGACGCTGAATATGCCCGATTCATCGGTCGCCCTGCTCTCGTCGGGTAGAACGTCCTCGCTCTCCTGCCGGAGTACTTCGGCCAGTTCAGCGGCCTCGGCCAGCTTGTCTATTTTATTCTGAACCGTGTCGCCGCTTTCTTCGGCGGCTTCGCCTTCCGCTTTGGATACTTTTGTTTCGCCGAAAATATCCTCTTCCAGGTCGGCCACAATCACATCGACAACCGGCGCGGCCTGCGCTTCCACGGAAGCTTCCGCTTCGGGTTCGGCCTTGGCTTCGGTCTTGGTTTCGGGTTCGGTTTCGGCAGCAGGCGCTTCGGGTTCGGATTTCTCTTCGAGCTGGGTTTCCGCAACGGTTTCCTCTTCCGAAGGTATGTCGGCCTGCGTGTCTTCTTTTTCCAGCTCGGCCGAATCAATAATCACTTCCGGAACGAAATCCTCGGTGATGTCAGAGGATTCGTCCGTCTGAGACTCCCGGTCGGGTTCCGACGGAGCGGCTGTCTGCTCATTGTGCTGCAGGAACTGATTGAGATCGACGGTCTCCATGATTTCCTGATCGTCAGTGCCTTCGTCGGCCGGCTGAAGGTCATCGGAGGATTCTCCGGCTTCAATGAAGGACTGCATCAGGCGGTCGGAGAGAAGCGACTCTTCATCCCGGCCGGAAGGCTGCCCGTCATTTTCTTTATCGGAACGTGGAGGAATCATCTCGTTCCAGCCGTCGTCCGATGTCGAATCAAAGGAGAATGTATCTTCGGCGGCCGTTTCCGCACCGGTTCTGAAAGCCTGATCCTCCGGTTCGGTTTCGGTTTTCCGCTGCTGCACGGCTGCGAGAATATCCTCGATGGATATGCTGCCGACCACTTCCGAGATATCTTCCAGAGGCTCCTGGGTGATACCGCTGGCCGGCGTATCAATCAGCGGCAGCAAATCGTCAAAGGGATCGTCCGAAATATATTCCAGGGGAGCTTTTTCCTCTTTCGCCGCAATTTCTCCGGATGTCTCCGGCTGCCGGGCGGTTCCGGATTCTTCGGGTTCCGCTGCCGGCCGGCCGGTTTTGTCCCTGTCTTCGGCGGCTTTTTCCCGGGCGGCCTCCATGTCGTTTTCCCTGACGATCTTGTCATACGGCAGCGGATCGTTGTCACCGAGGAGAACCGGCTTGACCGTCATCGGCTGTTCGTCCGGCGTTTCCTCCTGGAAGTCTATCCGTTTCTTGGAGGGTTTGTTCTTTTTGCCTGAAAACTTGGTGTTTTCCTGCGGTTTGGGAGGAAATGCGGCGTCGTAGAATTCCTCCCAGTTGACTCCGATCTGCGTCGGATTCTGTGCCTGTGACTGAATCTTCTCCTGCTTGGGCATGTTTTCGATCACATCGGACATGGAAGCGATGTCGTCTATCATCTGCTCTGTCACGGAATGTGCCGCCACGCCTTTTGCGATCTGATCCATCGCGGCACGCTTTGCCTCGGTCTTGGCGGCCCTTTCTCTGGCGGCTTCCTCTTTGCTGCGGTGATTTTTCTTGCGGTGGCTGCCGCTTTTCCGTGGAGAAGGCGTCTGTTCCGGCTGTGAACTGCCGCTGCCGGCATCGGAACCGGACTGCACGGCGGCCGGAGAAAAGGCTGCGGTTGGTGCGGTCTGCGGATGCTCCTGAGCGGCCATCTGCTGGCGTGTCATATTGTTGGAAGCGGCCCATCTCGGTGCCGGCATGGTGACGGTGGGAGGAACATAACCGGAAGACGGAGGCGGCTGCTGGGCGGATGGCTGAGCAGGTCCCCAGGCGGCTTCTGTCATGGCCGCATTGAGGGCGGCGTATCTTTCTTCTTCCACGGCTTTGGCACGGGAGGAGGAAGCGTTGTTGACAGTGCGCTTTTTGGCTTCCGGATGATAGTTGCCGTCAGCCGAGTAACCGGTGTAGGGATTCGGGCGGTTGTTGTATTCCTCGCTGTACCGTTTGACCGGCTTTTTGTTTCTTTTGCGGCGGGGTTGATTGTTGCCGTTGTGATGATTGTTGCTTGCGTTTGCCACTTAAAGTCATTCCCCCCTGTTATCTGATTTGTCCGTTCCCCTGAATGATAAATTTGGAGCTGGTGAGCTGTCTGATTCCCATCGGGCCGCGAGCGTGAAGCTTCTGGGTGGAAATGCCGATTTCGGCACCCAGCCCGAATTCTCCGCCGTCGGTGAAGCGTGTGGAGCAGTTGACGTAAACCGCCGCACTGTCCACAGAGGAAGTGAATTTTTCTGCGGAGGCGTAATCGGAGGTTACGATGCACTCGCTGTGTCCGGTGGAATATTTTGCGATATGTTCAATGGCCTGGTCGAGTGAATCCACCACCCGACACGCCAGAATGTAGTCCAAAAATTCGGTGGCGTAATCCTCGTCGGAAGCCGGAACCACACAATCGCCGAGAATTTCGGCAGTGCGCTGGCAGCCCCGGATCTCGACGTTTTTTTCGTCCAGCCGAGCCTTGATAACGGGGAGTGCCTCCTGTGCGATATCCCGATGGACAAGGATTGTCTCGATGGCGTTGCACACGCTGGGACGTGAGGTTTTGGCGTTGAAAATAATATCGGCCGCCATACGGATGTCAGCCGTGCGGTCGACATACACATGACAGTTTCCCACGCCGGTTTCAATGACGGGCACGGTGGAATTGCTCACCACCGCCTTGATCAGTCCGGCTCCTCCGCGGGGAATCAGCACATCGAGGTATCCGTTCATGCGCATCATCTGGTTGGCGCTTTCACGTGACGTGTCGGATACAAGCTGTATGCAGTCGGCCGGAAGTCCCTGGGAAGCGACCGCTTCACGCAGAATATCCGCTATTGCCATATTGGAGTTGATGGCTTCCTTGCCGCCCCGGAGAATACAGGCGTTGCCGGATTTCAGGCAAAGTGCGGCGGCGTCGGAGGTGACGTTGGGACGTGCCTCAAAGATAATGCCGACCACGCCGAGCGGCACACGCACGCGCTGAATTTTCATGCCGTTGGGTCTGACGCTGCCCTCGATGATTTCGCCGATGGGGTCGGCGAGAGCGGCGACCTGGCGGATACCGTCGGCCATGCCTGCGATGCGTTCGGGCGTAAGGCGGAGACGGTCAAGCAGGCTGTCCTTCATGCCGTTTTGTCTGCCGTTGTCGAGATCGGCGGCGTTGGCCGAGATGATTTGGCCGGTGCGGGATTCCAAAGCGGCGGCCATGGCCTCAAGCGCTTTGTTTTTGATGTCAGTGCCTGCCACGCCGAGAATTCTGGCGGCTGATTTTGCGGCAGCGCCCATTTTTTCCGTATCCATTGTATCGCTCCTCCGTACTTGTATGCGTTGTGTATTTGAATAAATTAAGCTGTCATTTATCTTGAAGCGCCAGTCTGAGGGACAAAGTGAGTGCCGACAACCTTGCCATCGGTCAGTGCGTAGAGATTATTGGCGTCGCTGCTGACGATGTAGGTGTCGATGCCGACGGCGCATGCATACTCAGCCGCCTGGATTTTGGTGACCATGCCGCCTGTTCCACGCTTGGAGCCGGAGCCGCCTGCCATTTCCTTGAGTGCGTCGGTGATCTCGAGCACCACGGGAATCTGCACGGCGGAATCGTCCTCACGGGGATTGCGGTTGTAAAGGCCGTCAATGTCGGTGATCAGCACAAGCGCCTGCGCTCCCACCAGCTTGGCGACGATGGCCGAAAGATTGTCGTTGTCGCCTATATTGCTTCCGGTCAGCTCATCAATGGCGACCGTGTCGTTTTCGTTGACGATAGGAATGATGGACATATTTAGCAGAGCGGACATGCAGTCGATGACGTTCTGCTTGTGGTGCTCGTTTTCCACATCGTAGCGTGTGAGAAGCACCTGAGCGGTTTTCATGCCGTACTCGGCAAATATCTTGTCATAGAGGAACATCAGCTCGCACTGACCGACTGCCGCCATTGCCTGTCTGCCTGCGGTGTCGGTCGGACGCTGTTCCAGACCCATTTTGCCGACTCCCACGCCCATGGCGCCGGACGTGACCAGCACGATTTCCCTGCCGCTGTTGCAGAGGTCGCTGATCACACGGCAGAGGTGGTCAATGCTGCGTATATTGGGCTTGCCGTTTTCGTATGTAAGGGTGGATGTACCCACCTTGATGACGATGCGCTTTGCGTTCTGAATATTTGCCAAGGAAATGTCACTCTCCGCATGGTTCAATTGATAATTTGCTTATTAAAATATTATACCAAAAAGGTATCATAAATTCAATCGCTAAATGTGCCTAAATTTGCCCGGATATACCTGCAAATCCACTACATATTGAATTGGGTGAATTAACGGTATTCTTCTGCTCCGTTTTATTGCCGCACGCAGCGGCGAATGCAGTGCTGTGCGGGATATTCTTATAGGATTTTATTATATCATATTTATCGCAAAAAAGCGCATATATTACAGAACTGTTATCTTTTGTTAACAATTTATGAAAACAGGCAAAATCCATTTACAAAGAATTTGATTTTAGTTAAAATAATACATATATTCACTTAATAAATATTGTCTATTATAAAAACACTTTATTATAATAAAGGAGATGCCGCAAAATGGAAGATATGACGGAATTCACCGAAACCGCAAAGCCAAAACAACCCGAGCCGAAATCCCGTAAGAAAATCAAGCTATTTGCTGCCCTATCGGCGGCGGTGCTGTTAACGGCTGCCGTTGTGGGCGGAGGTCTGTGGGCGTATTTCAACCCGGCGATTAATCCCTCCGTGCTTGGCGAGCCGAAGGTCATTCTGACCTCTGACGAAGCGGTCGGAGATGAGCTGATGTTTTTTGCCTCGCCCGAAGTCTGCTGGGTCGACTGGGGAGACGGCAGCATCGAGCGTTGCGACAAGGACGATGTGACCTTTGAGGACGAAATCTATCGAGGATTCAGCGGCAGGAAAAAGGGCGAAACCATCAGCATCTACAGTCAGGCGGACATGACTTTTTTCGATTGTATCGGGGAGGAAATCCATTCAGTGGACACGTCGGGCTGCCCCGAACTCCTTAAACTGCATCTCAGGGGTAATCACCTCACCGGCATCGACCTCTCGCACAACACGGCGCTTGAAACCCTTATACTTGAAAGTAATGCGCTGACAAGTCTCGACCTTTCCGGGAATGCCGCACTTGTGTCGCTGTATATCGGCGGGGATAGCGGTAATTATATCGAAACGCTCGATCTTTCCTCGCAACATTCCCTTCAGAAGCTTTTTTGCACCCACAACAGGCTGAAAGGGCTGGACACTTCGGCCTGTCCGCTGCTGACCGAGCTTCACTGCCCCCACAACTTCATTGAACGGCTCGATTTGTCGCAGAACCCCCGGCTTACCTATCTGGATTGCGGTTACAATGCCATTGAGGAACTCGACCTGTCGCACAATCCGAATCTCGAATCACTGTATTGCGGACAGAATAATATGCTTTCATCGCTCGACCTGACCCGCAATCCCAAGCTCGTCAATCTGTCGGTCACCAATGCACGTCTCACGGCACTGGACGTGTCCCGCAACCCCGAGCTGAAACAGCTTACATGCAGCTATTGCCACTTGGCAGCGCTCGACCTCTCGGAGAATGCCAAGCTGGAAACGCTGGACTGCTCGTTCAATGATATTCCGGAGCTGGACGTATCGCACAATTCCGCTCTGGTTCAGCTCGAATGTGATTCCAACCTCCTCACCAAGCTTGATCTTTCTCACAATAAGGCGTTGCGGAAACTGGATTGCGGCAATACCTATAGACATTCCGAGCCGAAATTTATGACAAGCCTTGATCTTTCCGATAACCCCCTGCTCGAAGTCGTCATGTGCGATATGCAGAAGCTGACCGAGCTTGATCTTTCGCACCTGCCGAAGCTGCGGTACCTGCGGTGCAGCGCCAATGAGCTGCGTGAGCTGGACGTGTCCGCCAATCCCGAACTCTGGTGGCTGTATTGCGGCGGCAACCGCATAGAGGAACTCGACCTAAGCCGCAACGCCAAGCTGGAGGAGCTTTATTGCGGCGACAACCGTCTCATATCGCTTGACGTTTCCCGCAATGCCGAACTGCTGGAGCTGGCCTGCAACAGCAACGCACTCACTTCGCTCGATGTTTCCCACAATCGGAAGCTCGCCAATCTGGCGTGCCAGTTCAATCCGATAACCGAGCTTGATGTATCGGAAAACGCCAATCTGGCCTATCTTACGGTCATGCAATGCAATCTCAGCCGGCTCGACCTGTCGCACAATCCGAATCTGGTGAACCTCGATTGCGGCGATACCGATATCACATCGCTCGACCTGTCGCAGAATGACTTTCTGGGTTCACTGGATTGCAGAGGAATAAAGCTGACATCGCTTGACCTGTCAGATAATCCGAAGCTTCACTATCTCAACTGTGACGATACGGGTCTTGCGGCGCTCGATGTGACGAAAAATCCGAATCTTACGGATCTTTATTGCAGCGGCAATACGCTGACAGGTCTCGACCTGACGCAGAATTCCCTTCTGGAAACGCTGGAATGTCGACACAACAGGCTGACGTCGCTCGATCTGTCCCATAATACCGAACTGACCCGGCTGGACTACCGTGACAATCCCGACCTCGGAGAGGTGGATATCTCCATGCTCGTCAATCTGGAGGAATTGAACTGTCCGTTCCCGGCGGAAGGATAAAAAAGGAACCGTCCTTATTTTGCGAAAACGCAGAATAAGGACGGTTGTTTTGTATTAAAAAAATATAAAAAAATTGGAAAAATTGACTGCACTACTTGCCGATTTGAATAATATATGTTATAATATCAGAATAAACAAATACTGAAAAACTGAGAACACATCATCGGAGGTTATTTGAAATATGGGAAGATTGTTTGGAACAGACGGCGCAAGAGGCGTCGCAAATACCGAGCTTACCTGCGAGCTTGCCATGCAGATAGGACGCGCGGCGGCATTGGTGCTCTCCGAGAACAACGGCGGCAGGCGTCCGGTCGTCATGATCGGCAAGGACACACGCGCTTCGGGCGCCATGCTGGAAGGCGCTCTTATCGCCGGACTCTGCTCGGTCGGCGCCGATGCGGTGCTTTTGGGAGTAGTGCCGACTCCGGCGGTGGCCTGCATGGTCACGGCTCATCACGCCGACGCCGGCATTATGATCTCGGCGTCGCACAATCCATGCGAATACAACGGCATCAAGATATTCGCCTCCACGGGATACAAGCTGCCTGACGCGATGGAAGCAAAGATTGAAGCCATCGTGCTGGACAATGCCGAGGAAATTCCGGCTCCCACAGGCGGCGAAATCGGCAGGGTCACGGTCAAGGAAGACACGGTGGAGGAGTACATAGAGCATGTCGCTTCCACCATTGACGTCAGACTGGACGGTCTGCGCATTGCCCTTGACTGCGCCAACGGCAGCGCTTCCGCCACCGCAGAAAAGCTCTTTACACGTCTGGGCGCCGATTTTGACATATTCTGCAGCGATCCGGACGGCGTGAATATCAACGAAAACTGCGGCTCCACGCATATCGGCAATTTGCAGAAGATCGTGCGTGAGGGCGGCTATGACGCAGGTTTTGCCTTTGACGGAGACGCCGACAGGTGCCTTGCCGTGGACGACAAGGGCGATCTGGTGGACGGCGATTACATTCTCGCTCTTACGGCCGAGGATATGAAGGAAAGAGGCACCCTCAGGGGCAATGCCGTTGTGGGAACCATTCTCACCAATATGGGCTTCCACAAATTCTGCCGCGACCGTGAAATGAGCTTTGTCGCTGCCAAAGTCGGTGACAGATACGTGCTGGAGGAAATGCTCAAAAACGGCTACAATCTGGGCGGTGAACAGTCGGGGCACGTGATATTCCTCGACTACTGCACCACAGGCGACGGACAGCTGACCGCCGTGCAGATTTGCGGACTTCTCAGCCGCAGCGGCAAAAAATTCAGCGAATTCACCGATCTGGTCAAGCCTTATCCGCAGACCATGATCAATATCAAGGTCACTCCCGAAGGCAAAAAGAGCTGGAAGAGCTGCGAGCCTCTCGACAAGGCCATCAAGGCAGCCGAATCCGAGCTTGGCGACACCGGCAGGATCATCGTGCGTGAATCCGGTACCGAGCCGCTCATCCGGGTGATGACCGAAGGCGAAAACGAGCAGCAGATTCTCCGCATCGCCGATGAATTGGCCGATATGGTAAGAGAGCACCTTTCTTAATTTTCAGGCAGAAGGCAGAAGGTAGGAGGTAGAAGGTAGGAGTATCTGCGACCTACTACCTAACACCTACTACCTACTACCTGTGTTTTAAATGATTACTGGGGGACATTTTAAATTGGATATAAAAAAAATCAGAAGTAAGATTGTCAGGGTGCTGATGACGGTCATGCTGATGAGTGCCTGCTACGTGGCATTCTCCGGCGTCACCGTATTCGCCGCGGTCGATCTTGACGTTACCATCGTACCGCCGGAGGACAGCGTCACCAACGGCAGCGACTGCGAGGTCAATCTGGAGCTTCTCACCAAGAGCGACAACGGCTACAAGGAGCTGCTCATCAACATTGAGTACGATGAAGATCTGCTCCGACTCGCCGCGCCTGTCAACCAGAACGGCTACCGTGTGGTAGGCTCCAAGGGTCAGCTCACGCTCAACTACATGGATCCCACCGGCACCAATTCTCAGACGCCGATCGGCAACAAGGAGATCGTTCCCATTCACTTTGTCGTGCTTGACGACGCTCCGGACACCACAACCAAGATCCGGGCCACCGTCCACCACGCCTACAACAGCAAGGGAAAAAACATCACATGGACGCCGATTTACGACAAGACGATTGAGATTATCCGCATCAATCAGGACACCGCCTCCTCCAACACAGCTTCCGAGGAGGAATCTTCCCAGTTTGTGGTCGGCAGAAATGACCGTCCTCTTGTCGACCGTTCCGACGGCGGCGCCGTTTCGGGCAATGCGGGAAAGGTGATTTCGGTCATTATCGGCGCCATCGTCATTTTCAGCGCCGGTATGGCGGCGGGCAATATCTTCTGCATGAAGCGGTACGGACTGACTTCAGGCTCAGCCAAAAAGGGCGGTTACAGCGACGACCGATACGACGAATACTATGAAAAAACCGATACAGCCGACGCCGGCCAGAGCCGTTCCGGAGAAGGCAAAAGATCGTCGGGCGGATACGACGATTACGACGATTACGATGATTATGACGATTACGGCGGAAACAATGACGACGGCTTCTACACCAAGCCGGGCGAGGATTATACTGTTGGGGGCGATGACGACTACCTCACGGCGGTGCCTGTGAGCAAGACAACGGGCGACAGCTTCCCGGATATTTTCGGAGCGTCTCCCATCGGTTCACGCAGCCTGGATGCGTCGGATTTCAGCAGCGTTTTCGGCAGCGCTCCCAAAACCGAAAACCGCTCCGCTTCAGAGGAAGACGAATATCCCGAGCTGTTTGCGTCAAACCGCAGAACCACGCAGAGAACCGCTCCAAGAACCGCTCCCTCTGCGCCGAGATTTGATGAACAGGATACGATATTCGGCAAATTCAGCGCAAATGTGGAACGCAATGTGGATGACGGTTACGGCGGCATCTCCTCATCGAGAAGCAGCGACCGTTCGGAACGTTCACGCCGCAACAGATAACCGGCCGACGGCGGACAAAACACGATACAACCCTGAAAAGTACAACACAGCATGACAAAAGAAAAAAAAACGACAGGCATAGCGGGAGGTAAGTGGAAATGAAAAGACTGCTCACTCTTGATCTTAAGGACTACACCGATGAAATGCCCGTGTTTGAAAAGCACACCGTGAGGGCGATCATACTGCGTGACGGCAAAATGTCAATGCAGCTCAGCGGCATAGGGGAGTATAAAATTCCCGGAGGCGGCGTTGAGGGCGGCGAGGACTGCGCCGTCGCTCTCGAACGTGAAGTGCGTGAAGAAACAGGTCTGCTCATCATTCCGGAATCCATTGAAGAAATAGGCGAGATTCTGGAAATGCGTGAGGATGTATTCAACCGGGGTGTAAAATACATCTGCCATTCGTACTTCTACTTCTGCGATGTGTTTCCGGAGACGGTTTCGACCCAGATGACCGAGAGCGAAGTGGCCAAGGGCTTCCATCCGGTATGGGAATACCCCGAGGTGATATGCCGTGTCAATGACGCCATTCAGACCCAGGCGTGGCAAAAGCGTGATACCGAATTTGTCCGGTTGTTCCTGGACGGCAAAATAAAGCGCCGTTGAAAAAAAATCAAGCCGTCTCCGTGTGAGAATCTTCTCTCACGGAGACGGCTTTTGTGCTGTCATGCTTTTTGGAGCTGCCGGTTTTTGCGGGTATCATTTTTGGCCACGGATGTCAGGAATCGGTAGGTGATCAATCCGACAATAACCATGACGGCTGCCAGGATCAACCAGCCAAAGAGATTCAGGAGGTCGTTTGCGTCCTTTTCAATGACGATTTTAGGACAGCCGATAAAGGCCGTATCGCTGATTTTGGTGGTTTCGCTTGATTTCAGCTTGGAAAGATTTTTACAGTTGACGAAAGCGCTGTTGACAAAGAGCAGGCTGTTGGGCAGGACGACCTGGGTCAGCGCCGTACAATCCGAAAATCCGCTTGTGATGTACAGCAGCGAATCGGGGAAGGAGACTTCCCTGAGCGCCGTACAGCCGTCAAAGGCGCCGTCTATCTGGATAACGCCGTTCGGAATGGAAACCGATTCCAGAGCGGTACATTCGTCGAATGCGTTGCCCAGCTTGACAAGGCCGCCGGCCCAGTCAAGCTGCGTCAGAGCGGTGCAGCCCCTGAAGCTGTCGTTGTCGATTCTGGTGACACTTCTGGCGAATTTGACATAGCTCAGCGAGGTGCATCCTTTGAAGCTGTCCAGCACATTGCCGACTCCCGAGGGAAGGTAGATGCTTTCGAGTTTGGGGCAGTCGCAGAAGACGCTGTCCAATTCATACACGCCGTTGGAGAGTCTGACGTTTTTCAGATTGGGGCAGTTGTTGAAGCAGTTTTTGCCGATGGATTTGATGTTGAGTGAAAAGGACACCGACTCAATGCGGCTGTCGCCTTCGAATGTGCCTTCCTCTATGGCGGAAACTTCTCTGCCGTTAATCAGACCGGGGATATTCAGCTCGGTGGAATCTCCGACATATCCGCAGATCGTCACGCCGGGAGTCTGCCCCTTGAAATTGTAGAGGAACTGATCCTCGGAAATATAGATGCTATTCTCGCCGTTGCGGGAATACAGCTTGTCGTTGTTGGAATATTCCGATTCGGCCCAGACCGCCGAAGCCTGACACAAAAACAGTGCGGCCGCCGCAGCCGAAGCCGCCAGTTTTTTGAAAAAGGAACCTTTTGCCATTGTATTTTTCTGTCCTTCCGGAAAAGATTGCACCGTGTTTATCATTCCACAACGGTGGCTATGAATTTGCCCGTACCGACCAGCGACACGTCTTTGCTGCCGGCGGCGAGCATAACCGAATCGCCCTTGCGCATCGAAACGTCAAGGCCGTCTATCTTCAGCGTACCTTCCAGCATGAGGATGGAGATGAAGGATTCTTCCGGCGCGCTGATGAATGCGCTGTTTTCCACTTCCCACAGAGCGGAGGCGAAGTATTCGCTTCTGCCCAGCAGGGTTTCAAAATGACCGTCGATTTCGGCACGGGGAACCATCACGCCGGCGGGAACGGTCGGCGGCGCCGTAATGGTCACGTCAATCGCCTGCTGAATGTTGAGCGGGCGGCTCTCGCCGTTTTCGTCCACACGGCAGTAGTCGTAGACACGGTAGGAAAGCTCGGAATTCTGCCCGATTTCGGCGAGCAGTATATCCTTGCCGACGGCGTGGAGCGTTCCCGGCTCGATGTAGAATGTGTCGCCCTTGCGCACTTCATATGTATTTACGGCGGAAATCAGGGTGTCGTCCTCGATTCGTCTGCGGAAGTCCTCGATGTTGATTTCGTCGTTGAAGCCGCAGACAAGATAGGCGCCGGGTTCGCAGTCGATTACGTACCACAGCTGTGCCTTGCCCCATTCGTCCGAAACGCTGGCGGCGTATTCGTCGTCGGGATGAACCTGCACCGAAATGTCGTCCATCGTGTCGATCAGCTTGATGAGCAGCGGAAAGCGGTCGTATTTTGCGCAATTGGAGCCGAAGAATTCCGGTTGGGAGGCGTAAATCTCCGAAAGCGGCATGCCGTCCAGTTTGCCGCCGGAAGCGACACATTCGGCGTTCTCACGGGAGGAAAGCACCAGAGCCTCGGCGGTGTTTTCACCGGGTGTGTCAAAATTGAAGTAGGAGCGCAGCTTTGTGCCGCCCCAGATCAGGTCTTTGAATACGGGTTTTAATTTAATCACATTTATTTCCGTCATCAGGAATTCACCTTGCTCTCCGAAAGACGCCCATGCATCTTTAATGCCGTGGCGAAAGCCGCCGTCGGACGCATTCCGTTTATATTGTTACCTTATACTCTAACATATTGTATGTTCAAAATCAAGCGTTTTCATGTAAATTTGCGGTTTGGCTGTCCGGATCTGTTTTTTCATCTGCATAATTTTCAAGATAATGATGATAGGTTGTATTAAGATGATCGCCTATCGTCACCATTCCGACAATGTTTTTTCCGTAGGATATGACAGGCGGCACGAAAATAAGGTCGGTGAGGGTGTACTTTCCGTATTTTGCAGGGATATCCAGCCTCGTAAGATTGGTAATGCTCAGATCTTTTGTGTTCTGGGCGTAGCCTAGCAGCCTTGCCAGCTGTGCGGAGGTCTTGCTGTGGAAATATCCTGCGAATTCCAGGTTGACCGCATCCACCAGCGTCGGGTCAAAGGCACTCATAAAGTGAAGAATGAAATATCTGTATTTGGGTGTTCGCAGCTTATTCTTCATCAGCCGGTCAATTGCGGCGGCATTCTGAAGGAGCGTTTTGCGGCTGTCGTATCTGTACTTCACGGAGATTCCGGTTGCCTGATTGCTCATCGTCCTGTTGCCGTCCTGCCGGCCGTCCACCGCCAGACCTACGTCCTGTACGGAAGGTATATCCCGTATCATTTCGGCAATCGCATAGGAAGTAAACCCTATTTTGTTCGCTCTGCATTGGGTCAGCTTTTTCTGAAGGGCGTCGTTTGGAGTTACTTCGTTCCGGACGGTGGTGTAATGGTTTTCCCAGAATTTTTCATAGGAAATGCTCATATCCTCAAAGCCGAAAGTCCGGCGCTCCTTCCTCCACTTCCTGTTGTAATGCTTCACAAGTAATGAAGCCCAAAATGGCAGCTTTGAATGGATGGGCAGTGTTTTGCCGTTCAGAAATACCGCCTTGCGATATTCGCATTTTTCTCGGTTGAGCCTTCTGAGAAACGCCTCGATAAAATAGCAAAGCGATTTGCCGTCACCGCCGAGGTGATGCATCAGGAAACACATCTTCATCTCGTCCCTGCCGGAAAGACAAACAAAACACCGCAGAAATTCGCCTTCCTCCAGCCTGAACCGGATGCGTTCCTGCTGGCGCAGCAGGCTTTCAAGTTCAAAATCCCCGAAGGACAGGCGGTTCATGCTTCCGTCGCTGCTGTCGTAAAATGCGCCGCCGTTCGGGTCAATCACGATCTTGCAGTTGAGTATTTCAAATGTTCCCACAGCGTCCCGGAAGGCTTCTGTCAATTCGGGCTCCGTTGCCTTTCCGGCCACTGTGATCTGCATGGCGATCATCATATTGACATCGAAAAGATCCGCCCGTTCGGTTTCTATCCTATACATAGTCTTTTATTCCGTTCATCCATATTTTCATAATTCTCTTTTGAGGCAGAATTTTGCTCATAAAATGCTCGTATTTCACAAAGAAGCTGCATACCGACATATCTCTGCTTTTTGCCGAATCCCTGAGCGCCTGCTTCACAACCCGTGCCGGCGGAACGATGCCCGGGAATCTGACAGGCTTGCCGTTGTACTCCTTTTGGAGCATATCCGTGTCGATCCAGCCGGGGCATACCGCAGTGCAGGTAATGCCCTTGTCTTTCAGCTCGACATTCAGCGCCCGGGAATAGGAGCGCACAAAGACCTTGCTTGCCGCATAGAGATTGATGTAAGGGGTCGGCTGAAACGCGGAAGCGGAGGAAATATTCAGTATGCGTGCGCCGGCCGACATAAACGGAATGGCATATCCGCACAGCAGGCATAACGCTTTGCAGTTAAGGTCGATCAGCCTTTCCGTTTCCTCATCGGTGAAGTCGCTGTATTTACCCATTCTGCCTGTTCCGGCATTGTTGATCAGTATCCTGATATCGGGCTTTTCATCGTGAATGAGGTGCGAAAGCTCCGAAAGGTCATCGGAATTGCTCAGATCACACCTGATCGGACGGATTCTGTCGCCGTATTTGAATTGTATGCTGTCGAGTTTTTCGGCATTTCTTGCAATTGCCCAGATTTCGTCAATCTCTTCTTTCAGCAGTTCTTCCACGAAGGCCTGCCCCAGACCGCCGGTCGCACCGGTCAATATAGCAATTTTCGACAATGACTGCAGCCCCCTTTGATTTTTCTATGATAGGTAATTGTAAATGTATGAAAACGACATAAATCATGGGATTGGCGGATTTGGATCCATCAGATTTTTCTCCGATTTGAGCAAAGACTGATTGGAAAAAATCACTACTATTCGTGCGCCCGACATTGTTTTATACTAATTTTCGGTTGAAAGTAG
Organism: uncultured Clostridia bacterium; assembly: GCA_946185345.1. Classification (GTDB taxonomy): domain Bacteria; phylum Bacillota; class Clostridia; order Oscillospirales; family Acutalibacteraceae; genus RUG762. The sequence continues at coordinate 26 of CAMHJC010000041.1, read as the reverse complement.
ACAATTATTTGCGAGAATATTTTGTG
>CAMHJC010000040.1 GCA_946185345.1 uncultured Clostridia bacterium | reverse complement strand
AGGCAACCGATTCGGTAGCATCGGCGGAGCCGTTGTTATAATGGATTGTCAGGTCGTAATTGTTGACCGTCCACTTGGCGTAGACATCATAGCCGCCTTCCGGCATGGTGATGCTCCAATCCATCTCATGACCGGCCGCACAGTCCGGATTGTTATACCATCCGCCGAAGGTGTAGCCCGTTTTGCTCGGATTGGTGGCAGGCTCTTTGCCGCTCAGCGAAGTGCCGTAGGCAACCGATTCGGTGGCATCGGCGGAGCCGTTGTTGTAATGGATTGTCAGGTCGTAATTGTTGACCGTCCACTTGGCGTAGATGTTCGTATCCGAAGCGGGCATGGTATCATCTGTCCAATTCACCGCATTGGCAAAGGTATTATCATCGTAATACCAGCCGCCGAATGTGTGTCCTGCCTTTGTGAGAGCGGCCGGTTGGTATGCGGACAGAGAAGCGCCTTCTTCCACATCATACGTATATTCGGTATTGGTGTTGTTACGGGTATAAATCCTCAATGTGCTGGTAATGGCTGTTTTCTCCGTCCAGTGAGCAATCAGATAGATATCGCTTATATCCATCTTCAATGTGTCCCAGACAGAGGACAATTCTTGACCGTTGCTCGTATACCAACCGTCAAACTCATGTGTTGAGGCAGAATAACCGGTTGGATATTGCGAAACCGTCGTCAGAAGATTCTGTGTTCCGGAATAATTCTTTAATAACTGATCATACGGCACACCGGTTATGGTACTGTAAACCACACCGCCTTCACTCGGATCATTATCGTACAAATGAACGTTATAGGTATTCCTGCTATAGTAGAAGGTATAGGTAGTACCTGACGCAATGGGCGTTGTGTTTTCCACTTCAAATCCTTCAATATTCTTAGCCCTCAATGTGGTTCCGTTGGATAAACGAACCGTCTCATTCGGAGAGATTGTTTCATATTGACTGCGGTCTGTCACCATACTTACCGGCTGACCTAAATACTTATAAGTATACTGGGTAGTGCCGGTTGATTTCACCCAGTTTACTCTATAAAGAACAATATTGGTTGAACTTGGATTATGAATCAACTCCGGTTCCAATGTGGTGACCGACGTATTTCTGGTATAAGAACTACCCATCAACGCTACATAGCCGCTAAAAATAAAATCTGTATCCGGAGCACTTAAATAGGATCTGGACTTATACCTGGCCTTCGGATTATAGTTGGCATCAAGAGGCCAATACGCTGTAATATCCTGACCTACTTTCGCTTTAAAATCATATAAGTGATTCGTCCATGAATTACCCGTTTTTGTCGGTTGATAAGTCCTGCCGCCTATCGTCAATGTCGGAGGAGTCTGAGAATTTTGGGTTGTATTTATTCCGTTTGTTAAGTTGATTCTTATTGTATAGATTTTTCTGTCATAATAAATATTGAATACGGTGGAACCGTCCTCAGCTATTGTTTGTGTGACCGTGTTGCTCGGGTTTGCATTTTTCTGGACAAAGCTGGCTATATCACCCGAGATGGAAGCAGGAACATTTAAATCATTTGCATTGACCTGCGTACCTGCTGTCACGCGATCTACTGTTTCTTCGCCCCAGATGGAATAAGTGAGCGGCGCAGGACTGGCATCGTTAGGATCGGAGCAATTCGCATCTTCCAGCCAATATACCACTCTGTACGATGTAGTTCCAGCCGCTCTCAGCGGAACCAACAACATTCCTCTGAGCGGAACAGGCTCCGGATCATTCTCCTCCTCATCCTGACTGTCCTCCCGTTCCAGCGGCTGAAGCAGCTGACCGGTGAGCGGTTCGTCTTCGGCGGAATCGTCCTTTTCGTTTGTTTTGTCTGTCTTGGACGGCTGTCCGCCGTCCTGCTTTTCCTCTTTGCCAGGCTTCGTTTCCTCTGTAGGATCAGACTGGGTCGGCTGTGTCTCAGGCTGAGTCACCTGGGGGTTGTCATTTTCTGTCGGCTCGGCGGCAGGCTGAGTCGGCTCGGTAACCGATCCGGTTTCTTCCGGCTCCTGCGTGGAAGTCGGCTCGGCTTCCCCCGGTTCCTGCGCCGAAGTCGATCCGGTCTCTCCCGGTTCCTCCCCGGAAGTCGGCTGGGTGTCCGGTTCATCGGCCGGTTCGGTTTCTTCGGTCTGAGCAGCCGGAAGCACTACGGTCAGCACATCGGATTCAAGCACCTTGCCTTCGCTGTTGGTGGCCAGACAACGGAAGTAGCTTCTGTTGTTGCCGTAGTCATAATTTTCAGCAAGACGCACACTGATCTTGATGGTCTGCCCGACACTTCCCGATAAATCGACATACTGCTTGTATTGTGTCGAATATGCCTGCCATTGATAGGACTCGACTTCTCCCGCCTCGGCGGAAACCACCGGATTAGCGGTCTGATCCTCTGCAAGCGTAATCTGCGTTACAGAATAAAAATCTTTAAACAGTCGGAAGTCGCCCTTCTTGCCCGGCTCAGGTTCTTCCTTGCCGGCGGCGATCGCAGCGAACGGGATCACCAGCAAAAGCAGCATTGACGCCATAATCAGGGACAGTGCTTTGACAGTCAGCTTCTTTTGCAGTCTGGCTCTCAACGATTTCAACCCGATCATCTCCCTTTGTGATAGTATTGCCTTATTCTCCGGTCATTGACTTATGACCGTGCGGCATTATGAATGTGACGCAATCTGTGTTCTGTATATCTCCTGGTAATCGTCGTCATTTACCGCCTGCGCCATTGACGAAAAAAAGATTATTTCTGACTGGCTGTAGTCGCTGGATACATTGAGATTGGCGGTGACGGTGACTTTATCGTCCTTTAATATTTTTACGTCTATGTTGCCGGTCTGACCGGTCGTATTCGCCTTGGTCAGCTTGCAAACGCCGCCCGGTGCGTAAACGTACACGGTACCGCCGTTTCTTCCGCTGACGCCGGACATTACCTGCCAGACGGTGCTGTCAATCTCAAAGTCAAATGTGTCGCTGCTCTTTCCGGTAGTGTCAATGACTTCCAGATAGAGATAGGACGGAATTTCCGTCTTGCCCGTCACACGGACAAACGGGTCCTTGTCAATGCTGACGCCGGGCATCAGCTCGTATTCGTTGAATGAAACCAGTTTGTCATTGCTGAGGACATATTTGCCCGAATCCGCTCTCTCCGCCTTATGCTCCAGTACGTCGAGCGAATCGGCCAGATCAGCCGAAACGGTTATTTTCGCCGGAGCGTTGGTCACCATTCGCTTCTGCTTGTAATTGGCGGAGGATTCAGACACCGCCATTGTCAGAACGGCGCCGATGATCAGCACCGAAGAAACGGCTATCGCAATGAGCGGAACGGATTTTTTCAGGTCGTTTTTGAGTTTGTTTTTTCCGGAATCGGTCTGTCGGCTTTTGTTTCCTTTAAATAATATCACGACGGTTCACTCCCATCATTTTTTCTGTGTGAATGTCACATAGGTGTCGAAATCAAAATCGTCGCTGTAACTGTTGGTGTCGTTGCTTCCCATATGAGCGCTGGCAAATTGGGCGGCGTCCTTCACCTTGACTTCGAGCAGGCAATCCGCTGTTTCTCCGGGAGCCAGAACATCCACATTGCTCCAACTGAGCGAATTGCTCTCAACATTGTTCAGCCATGCCTTGAAGTAGCTGTTTTTGCCGTTTTTAAAGACAATCTCCAAGCTGTAACTCACATCGGTTTCGGATTGGTTGGTGATTTGCACGATAAACTGCGTCACATCGCCCGAAGTATTGCTTTTGATGCTCTGTTTAAGGCCCGCATTGGTGTCGCCCTGAGCGTCCACCCTGAAGACAGCCACTTTCGCACCGCTGTCAGAATCGTTGTTGGTGGCGTAATTGGCCCAGATTCCCGATACCATATGGCAGGAGATCAGCGTTGCGCACAGCATCACCGCAAACAGACGGAATAACACAACACCTTTTCTTGTTTTCTCCGAATTTTTTTCCTGCATCTGACTCTCACCCGCTTTGATTTTTTGTTGTTTTTGATTAATGGCTTTTATTCGTCATCCGGCTGATTGGTTCCGTCAACGTTTTGCAGCCTGCGAATCTCCTCTTTGATCTGCTCCAGCTCGCTGTCGCCCTTCTGCTTATCCCTGCGGAAGGAAAGCTCCATCAGGGCAATGGCTGCGCCGAGAATCAATATCACTCCGAGCGGACTGCGGAAGAAATCCACAATGGCTGCTGCCTTCGGGACTTTGCCTACCACCTTGCCGCAAATGTCGGAAGGCGAAATCGGTTCATCCGGAGTGTTGTTTGCGTCGCCCCGGGTGACAACGGATTGGCCGTCCGCCGATACAATCCTGTGGCAAACCGGCGTTCCCATTCTCTGATAAACCACCACATCTCCCACGAGGTAATCCTCCGCCCTGCGCACGATGATCACATCGTCCACGCTCAGTTCCGGCTCCATGCTGCCCGAAAGCACAACGCTGGCGCCGATTCCGAAGGGCATCGGGAACGAATTGCCTCTGAATGCGCCGGCATTGATCAGATAAAGGCTCAGCCCCAGCATCAGTCCCGCAATCAGTATGATGAATACTCTCAGAGGTGAAATTTTGATTCTTTTTTTGTTTCCGGCAGGCGCTGTGTCTGTTTCCGCCTGCGTGTTCTGCCTATTCTGCATAATTATCCCTTAGTCAGTCAGTAATATGAATGATCGTTCATGTCAGTTCTGTTCGGATTTCCTTCTGCGGCTGTCTGCCAGCACGAGAATGAACGCAAAGAACGAAATAATCATTGCCGCAATCCAGATGCCCGCAGAGAAATTATCGCCTGTAGGCGGAACAGGACGTCCGCCGGGTTTATCCGGTTCTTCGTCGTCCCACGCGTAAATGGAAAGACGGATCGTCAGCACAATGTCGTCCTCCACTGCCATATCTCCCAGCATGGTGTCAAAGGCATCGGCTTCTTCGCCGCCGCTCTCAAAAGGCCATTTCCAGCTCAGCCTGTAATCGGCAATGTGATCTCTCGCCAGCACTCCGCTGTCACGAAGGCCGTCCAGATCCAGCACCGGTACATAAGCGCTGCTTTTTTTGCCTGTCATCCAGCCCTTCGGTCCTCTCATTCGGGCCTTCACGGGAAGTGCGAGATCGGTGCCTTCCACAAACGCCTGCACACGCATTCTGTAATTGATGGAGACTTCCTTGGTGTTGCGCAGGGTGAAGCTGTATTTCCAGTCGGTGCCGGGAGCGATCAGCTTGTCGCCGTTGCTCGACTTTACCGTAATCTCACCCGTTTTGTTGGAATAGGACACACGGAAAATCTCCAGATCCTTGACAATCATTTCACCTGTCAGATGTTTGACATCCGAATCACTTGCGGGCTGATCCGACGAGGTGTCATCGCCTATCGGAATGTAATTGCGCTTTTCCTCCTTGGTAAGACCGCTGATTCTGCTCGCAGCAATCACCGCGGAAATCAGTGCCAGAACTGCCAATACCGCCAGAAGATACGCAAGCGGCTTTCGATTTTTCTTGTTTTTATCTTCGGAATTCATTGCGCAGGTCGCCTCCCTGTGTTGTTGATAACCATTTGAAGCTTGATGGATAATGTGCTTTTGCTTTTGCAAACACCGGAACGTCAAAATAACCTTCGCCGTGTTCCGCCGCTTGCGAAAACAAAAGATATTCCCGTCCCCTGCCCGCCGTGAACAGGGGACGACATGCCGATTAATTTCATAAAATTTTTTATTCCGTGCGCCGCACCGCATCGGCACGGCGCACGGAAAGATTTGATTCATGCTAAGCTGAACAGATGATTAGTCGATCTGGGTAGCAGAAATAGTGAGGGTATATTCAATCTTGGTAGTTGCGCCGGAGATGGTAGTGCCGCTTGCCGCAACGCCAAGAACGGTATCCTTCTGCTGAGTTTCTCCATCTTCTCCGAAGGCCCATGCCCATGTCAGAATAACATCTGTGTCAGGAACGGTAGATCCGCCCGGATAGAAAGCGCTGTCCTTGCTCAGGTCATCTGCAACAGCAGAGAGTGTAGCGTACTCTTTATTGTTGACGGGCTCTCCGTAAAGGGTTCCGTTGAGGTAGTACTTCACAGGATAATACGTACCAGTGACAGTGAACTTGTTTTCATCAGAAGGATCAACAACAGGGTTGCCGGAATCATCCATGATATAATTTCTGTAATCAGAATAAGTGCCGTCCGCAAGGCTGACCTCATGTGTAACAGTCATTGTGGCGGTCAGCTGGAACGCAGTTTCAGCTTCACCGGAAATAACGATCCTCATACCGGTGTTGTTGGTTGTTCCCTCGGATGTGGTTGTACCAGGAGCAACAACAGGCATGGTGGAGTGAACGGAAACCTTGTTTGCGCTGTTTTTATACTCGTTATCAAACGCCTTATCACCGGTAACGGCAATCTTGATGCCCCATTTTGCAACACGTGCGGAATCTCCGCCGGTGCCGCTGGTGACATACTTGGCGAATGTGCCGGAAATGACACATGTGGTCAGAAGTGCGAGAACAAGCATAACAGATGCGATTCTCATCATTGTGTTTTTCTTCATTGTGTTTTCTCCTTTCGGTCAATAAAATAAATCGGCATTGGAATCTCTTTTCCGAAACGCGCCTTTTGATTAATTTCGGCAAAACGCCCTTCGGAATATTTATTGCAGCCCCGGCAGCCGGAAACCGGCTGCCCGGGGATGAATAACTGATTGGGGTAAAACCGTGAGAATGAATTTTGACGCAGCCGGGAATTAATCCTTGTCGGCATTGTTCTGCTGCTCACGGAGCGCCTGCAGTTCCTTGAGAAGAGCGGCTGTGTCGGCCTGCTGTCTGCTCTCGTACTTGCGGCGGCGGATGAAGTCATACCCCAGCAGCAGCACGATCGGGAGTGCCACGCACACCAGAAGTCCGGGTGTGCTCTGCATGAACATGACAACATGTCCCGCTCCGGTGATCTTGCCTGTATAAAGGCCGACGACATTCTTGCCGGGAACCGCTTTTTCGTCTTCGGTGTTGTTGCCGTCACCCTTGGTGCGGAAGGCAATGCCGTCCGTATCGCTGACGACCTCCACCACACGGTGAGTGACGATGCTCTGGGACTGGGATGCCGGATCAAAGAAGGAGATGATATCACCCTTCTGAATCTGGCTGGGATCGTTGACAACCTTGTCAATCACCAGATCGCCGCTGTCAATGGTAGGCGTCATTGAATCGGTGAGTACGATAAACGGACAGTAGCCGCCGAAGCTTGGCACTTCGTCCGAATTGGTATAGCTCTTGATGATCATAGTCGTGTTGGCTATGAGTATCGGAGCAAGTATCACACAAAGAAGTGCGCCGAGAACTGTCAGCACTCCGTCCTTTGCGCTCTTTGATTCCTTAGCCGGGGTTTCCTCTGCCTTGGCAGGTGTTTCCTTCTGCTTTTTACCGGTCTTTTTCTTTTTTGCGGTGGCTTCAGGCTCGGCTTCCGCAGGTGCTTCTTCCGCAGCAGTTTCGGCTTCCGCAGGTGCTTCTTCCGCAGCCGGCTCGGCTTCCGCAGGTGCTTCCTCCGCAGCCGGTTCGGCTTCCGCAGGTGCTTCCTCCGCAGTCGGTTCGGCTTCCGCAGGCGCTTCCTCCGGGGTCGGCTCAGCTGCCGCAGGTGCTTCCTCCGCAGCCGGCTCGGCTGCCGCAGGCGCTTCCTCCGGGGTCGGTTCGGCTTCCGCAGGCGCTTCCTCCGGAGTCGGCTCAGCTGCCGCAGGTGCTTCCTCCGCAGCAGGCTCGGCTGTGACTTCCGCTGCTGCCGCAGTTATTTCTTTTTCGTCCGCCATGGGTCTCTCCTACTTTCTTTATTTATTATTTACAGTTTTTGACGGAGTAATACCAGCTTTTGGATATAATACTCCTATTGAATTATATCAGATACTTTAGCCGATGTCAATAATTTACGGCTGTACATTCTGCACAAATCAATTTGGTACCCTGTTATAGTTCGGCGAACTGTCGCAAAATGATATTTACTGATACGAAATAAGACTTTTTCGCCTGTTTCCTACGGAGCATGATCCTTCCGATCAGGTCTGATCGGTCACCAGTCCGGCAATCACCACAGTCCGCTTGTTGAGTGAACCTGTGCAGGTGGAAAGCGTCAGACACCGGCTGCCTTCGCCGGAGGAAAGAGGATTCAGGCCGGAAAGGGTGTGCCTGTTGATTTTTTTGACCCAGTTCTCGTAATCCTTACCATGCCGCTTGAATATGGTGTAGACATAGGAAGTCGATTCGGTCTGGAACACAGCCGAAATTTCATAACAATAGGTTCCTTCCGGCGTGTAAATCCAGATATATCTGTCTCTTTCGACGACGTTTTTTCTTTTCAGATTGCTCAGCCTGCCGAACATGCTGCCGTTTTTCATATTATGACCGTAGATCACGGTGTTCAGGTCGGAAAAATCCGAGCTGTCTCTGTAATCGGCAAAAATCGAGCCGGCAAAAAGGTATTTTCCGCGGTAGTCCCTGTGAAGATAATAGTCGTTGTCACTGCCCTTGACAATCGGATAGCTTACATTGGCGCCGCCGATGTAGATCCATCCGATGACATCGGAATTGATCTCCCTGAGCTTTTTGAAATTCACGCTCGCCGGCCGTGAGGAGGTTTTTGACTTCCGCTCCTCTTTCTTTTGGGTGCCGGTGGTTGTTCTTTCTCCGTTTTTGTCGTCTTTCTCGGGATTGGCGGTGTCCTTATCCTCAACCGGCTGCACGGTCTCCGGGGATTCATCGGCCTCGCTGACGAATTCCTCGGCGGTCCGGGAATACAGCTCATCCGCCAGCCGGTAATTGTTGAGCGCCCGGATCAGATTCCAGCTGCCGTGAATCAGCATGGCCAGACATCCGGCAATGATCACCCACGTCAGTATGTTTTTCTGTACGTTTCGTTTTTTTGAATCAGCCATGGCAATTCCTCTAATTCCTTATCCTACAATAATCCTCAGCAGAATCGACAGGGCAAAAAGAATGACAAAAATCAGCGCAATCAGCTTGATCACGGAAAAGCCGCTCCGCTGCGGTTCCGGTTGGCCGGAGGTCTGCTGCTCCAGCTTGCGCCTGATGCTCTCGTCAAACAGATTGTTTTTCTTCTGCAATGCTATCCGCTCCTCACTGATTGTCTATGACCTGCCTGTATTCCTCGGGAGACGAGGCATTGGCATGCTTCGTCTGTGCCGCGAGCGCCCGGGTGACCGCTTCGGGATTTCCCACCAGCGATTCCAGCCGCTGCGCAAGCTTTTCCCAGTCACTGCTTTCAAATCTGTTTTCCGGCGAGACGAAGTACTGATTGTGCATCGTCTGGTTAAAGGCCAGAATCACCTGATTGCTTACGAATGCACTGCGCACGGAGTTGAGAATCTCTCCGCCGCGGTTGATGTCGAGACAAAAGTCGCAGCTTTCTCTCAGATATTCCACCGTCGGATAGGTAATCACGGGATACAGCGTGACGTTGCTCCGGCGCTCGAACGCCATCAGCCTGGAGGACATTTCGGTGACGGCGCCGATGTGGAAATTCACATTTGGCAGCCGGACGGTCAGTTCATCAAGACGCTCGATCTGGTCGGAATTGGTGAGAATCAGCACTTCCGGGCGTGCGAGATTTTCGCCGGAGATATCGTAAATAAATCCCAGACGGCCAAATCTGCTCTGGTCTACCGGCAGAGAGGCGATCTTTTCGGCAGCGTCGGCACGCTGCACGATGATCTTTTCAATGCCGCCCGTGCCTCCGGTGAGAATCGCCTTCATATTGCCCGGAATATCCTCCCCGACAGGCTCCTGCCAGAAGAGAATATTGCGGGTAAGCTCCGGGTGCTTTGCCTTGAGCTTGTCGGCGGCGAAGAACGGCACCGAAAGGGAATTGATCAGCAGACGGTCGATTTCCATGCCGTTTTCTTCAAGACAGTCGAAATAATACACCACAAAATCCGACTTGGACTTGAAGAATATCTCCTTGCCGTGCCATGTGAGGATAATGGTGCCTGTGAGAAAATTCTCGGTGATCGCCTCACGTCCGTGAGGATCATAATAAGTCTTATGCACCGGCTTCTGTTCCCGGTTGAGCACCGTGCGGGCAAATCTGCGCCCGAATTTGTCGTAGTGGTCGCTGAATCTCACCTTGCCGTCCCTGTCCAGCCAGTCCACGATGCGGATATAGCGCTTTTCCTTCGGCTCCACATAAAAGAGCCGCGCGCGCAGCTGATCATATTCAAACAGTTCGCCCGAGGCGTTGCTGCTCTCTATTTCCCACAATTCCGGCTTTTCCAGCCTGTCAAAGTAGAGCGGACTGCCCTGGGGCGTCTCATCGCCGCCGGAGAAGAATTCATAGGGCGACGCCGCTTCTTCCGGCAGAAAACCGTCATAATTGATGACAATCGGTTTGAAATCATATCCCGCGGCGTCCAGCGACACCGCCAGTCTGGTGCTTTCATCATTGAGCTGCTCTGTGAGCAATACCGTTTTTTTTGCCATCATGTCACACCTCCTGCGCCGTCCGGGCGGCTTCCGGATCGGGATCGGACGGGCCGTCTCCCAAAATCAGCTTTCTCCATCTGTCCACAATGCGGTCGGTAAGATAATCCTCCGCTATCTCATACGAGCGTTTGATACAGCTCTCGATATCCGACTGAGTGAAAAGCCTGATCATGGCGTCCGCAAGCTGTTCCACCTTGCGGCAGACTCTGTCGGAGGCCTCGTAAGGAATCAGGATACCGTTTTTGCCGTCGTCGATGAAGGTCTGATTGCCGTAATGCACGTCAAATCCGATCATCGGCAGTCCCGAACCGACCGCCTCCATGAGCGTCAGGCCGAAGCCTTCACTGGTGGAGCCGGCGGCGTAGGCTTCGTATTGACAGTAGATATCGTCGAGCTTGTGGTGTCCCATCATGCGGATATAATCCTGCGCCCCGAGTTCCTGTATCAGAGAATGAAGCGCCTGCTCCTCTCCGCCCATGCCGTAAATGTCGAGCGAAATATCCGGCACCTTTTCACGGGCAATGACCGTCGCCTTGACCAGCCAGTCAATATGCTTCTCATCCGCCAGTCGTGAAGCCGTGATCATGGCGTGTTTGCGGCGTTCTCCCTGGGGATGCTTCAGCTCGTCCAGACTTCCGACCGGAATGGTGACGATATTGGGGTGCATATTCTGATATTTTTCCATCTGCTCGGCGAGAATCACATTCTGCGCATCGGTGGAGGTCACAAGGAAATCCAGCCTGTCGGCGTGTGTGAATTCGTATTCGTAGTAATTGTTCCACAGGATATTGTTGTCGTCCGAGTGCTTTTCATTGTAATGCTCGGCATGAACCACCGAGCCAATGCGGCACTTGCCGTGCTCATTGAATACGGCCTGGCCAATCTCCGTGGCACGGTCGATAATCAGCACATCGTCCTCCTTGAGTCCCAGACATGAGATGAAATAGGCGATGAATCTCGGCTTGGAAAAGAAGCTGCGGCATCCCACACGGTAGATGTCGGTGTCACCGTCCATTATTTCGCAGAGTGCCTCCGATCCGTCACGGTTGAAGAACCGCCTGAAATACAGATGCGCTTCGTTGTTGACGGGCGCATAATACTCCGAAAAAAGCCTTCCGCTGGTGAAATAATCCTTGCGCACAAGCTTGCCGCCGCACACGTATTCCACACGCTGCACAATATTGCTGCCATCGCCGCGAAGATAAGCGTTGGCATACATTCCCCTGCTGTCAAAGCGGTAGCGGATGGCTTTTCTCTCACGGATCACTTCCGAGGGGGTACATTCAAAGGTAGCTTCAAGGCTTTCTGTGGTGTATGTGGACGGCTCCACGGTGAAGTCGGTAAAATAGGAATACAGCCATATGACTTCATCGTCTTCAAAGCCGATATTCCTGGTCATATGCTCAATGTTTTCCATGCGGAACATGTCGGTAAAGATGAATTTGATCGGCACTCCTACCCGTCTGAGAAGATTGGCACGGTAGGCCTGGGCGTATTCCACGCCGCTGCTGGCCCAGCCTATGCCTCTGTTTATATTGTAAACGGTCATAATGACCCTCCTTCGCTGCATTTGTTAGGGCATGACCACCTGCGTTTTGCCCTTTTCGTCTGTCTGTATTTCACCGAGCAATATGTTCCTCACCGCTCTGCGGGCTATTCTCTGCCTCATCCGTTCGTATGACTTGCCGGCTTCAAGGTGAAATTCAAAAAGAATGTTCTCCCGTGTGTATTGACGGGCGTTCATGGCGTGCTTGAGCTGTTCGAGGTAGTCGACCTCCTCTATCCAGCACTCGTCGATGGCCTTGAGCGTCATCATTCTGAAATATGTCTCCCTTAGCTGCGCTTCGCCCAGCTGCCTGTTTTTATCGCCCAGCTGCTGCCACGCAAGTCCCGAGAGATATTCCTCCGCTTTTACCCTGGTGTTGACCTGTGATTCCTCGGGGAATCTGTCCAGACCGTAGGTGATATTGTCAAGCGCATACCGCACGACATCCTGCACGGTCGGTTCTTCACGGGAGTCGAGGAATTCGGCAATCTGCTCCCTGAGGATATCCATGCAGCGCTCGTTGGTGAATATTCTGCTGTCCTGCACCCTGCGCCGCGCGGCATATACCTTTTCACGCTGCACCTTCATGCTTTCGCCGTAATGACGCGTGGTGCGGCGGGATTCACGTCCGTTCATGTCGCTCACCTTCTGGGCGTGATTGATGGAGAATCGCATGCCCGGACGGCTGTCGGCGCCAAACGGCAACAGGCTGCGCCCGATATTCTTTTTGACGATTTCGTCCTCCATCGAGACGAACAGCTTGGTCACGCCGGGGTCGCCCTGTCTGCCGGAACGTCCTCTGGCCTGAAGCTCCAGCCGCTTGTTCTCCATTTTGCCGATACAGGCTACCGCCAGACCTCCCAGTGCGGCAACGCCTTCGCCCGGCTTGATGTCGGTGCCCCGTCCCGCCAGCGAAGTGGCTACGGTGACGGTGTGCATCTGTCCGGCTTCCGCAATGATCTCGGCTTCCTTGGCGACACTGTGGGCGTTGAGCAGACTGTGCGGAACCTCCATCTCATGCAGAAGCTCCGAAACGATCTGCGACATATTGATCGAAGTGGTGATGACCAGCACGGGCTGGCCGATTTCGTGCCGCTGCACAATCCATTCGACAGCGGCCTCCAGTTCCTCCTCGAGAGTGGCAAAGCAATCCTGCGGAAGATCGGTGCGTATCACAGGCATATTGGTGGGAATCGCCACCACGCTGAGGCCGTATATCTCCTTGAATTCGGCACGGTTGACCATCGCCGTGCCGGACATTCCGGCAATTTTGCCGAACATGTTGAAGAAATCCTGGAAGGTGATAGACGCCATCGCACGGGTCATCCGTGAGATTTTCAGTTCTTCCTTGGCTTCTATCGCCTGATGCTGGCCGCCCTGAAGCTTGGTGTTTTCCATAATTCTGCTTGTGTTGGCGTCGATCAGCTTGACCTTTTTGTCCGCCACCACATACTGCTTGTTCCTCTTGAAATTGCAGTGCGCTCTGAGGGCGAGTATGATGTGGCGCACATGGTCGTAATGCTTTTCGTCATACAGGTTTTCCACGTCAAAGAACCGCTCCGCACAGGCAATTCCCTCATCGGTGAGCCATACATCCTCATCGTCAAGGACATAATGAACTTCCTCCCGCAGCGTGGTGACAAAATAATCGGCGGTGGAGTACAGACCGGACTGCACACGGGGCGTTCCCGAAATGACCAGCGGCATCTGCGCCGAATCCAGCAGCACGGCGTCCACTTCGTCAATCACCGCAAAGTCAAAGGAGCGGAGGAAGCGGTCCTCCGCGCTCACTCCGAGATTTTCAATCAGGTAATCAAAAGCAAGGGTGCCGTTGGTAGTGTAGACCACGTCGGCGGAATATATCTCCCGTTTCTGCCACGCCTTCATGCGGGCATCGCTTTTTTCGGTGTCGCGCACCGCCACGCTCACTCCCATGAATTCATACACCCTGCGCAGCAGGTTGCCGTCACGGATGGCAAGGTAGCTGTTGGTGGTCACCAGAAAGGACGTCCTGCCGTGCAGCGCATTGAAGTACAGCGGCAGCACCGCCGTGAAGGTCTTGCCCTCGCCGGTTTTCATCTCGGCAATCATGCCGCTGTAGAGAGCCGCCGCTCCCAATATCTGCACATCAAAAAGCCAGATGCCTATGGTGCGCTTCATGGCCTCACGCATGGCGGCGAAGGCATCGGGCAGCAGTTCGCTGTCGGACGCACCCCGGCTGATCCTCTCGCGCAGTGTATCACTCACCGAGCGAAGCTGCTCATCGGTGAGCTGCCTGTATTTCTCCTCAAGGGCATTGACTTTTCTGAGCACAGACTGAAGCCTTAACAGCTTGATCTGATTCAAAGGTTTATTTATCATCACTTATATCCCAATACTCCGTTTTTACATTGATCGTTTCTTTTATCTCCTTCAGCACGGAAAAGAGACCGCCTGTGTGCTGCATGCAGCTTCTGCTCGCGCAATGGACGCATATCGTGCCGTAGGACAGCATTTCCAGGCGCTTGATCTCATTGATCTGCTCCGCCGTGACGCCTGTGAAGAAGTTGGGCGAAATCACCGTCACATTGGTCAGCTCCTCAGGAATATCCTCATCCCTCAGCCGAATCATTCTGCCGCTGAAGGGCGGCACCAAAATGTGCAGCGTGTCGGATTGGCTGTCCCTGCGGATGACACTGTGCATGACGGTGTGTTCTTCCGGAATCAGCTCCATGTATCCGAAGGTCACCTTTTCGGTGCCTCCGTTGACCATCTGAATGACATAGGTGAAGGTATCCTCCGGCAGCACAAACCGGTCGTCCCTGCCGGTGAGCAGCACGGAATCAATGCGCTGCTTGCGGCGGTCGTAGAATACCGCCTTGAAAATAACCGTCCCACGGGGATAGTCCTTGTAAAACGCCCGGAACGCCACCGCCTGCCCCGGCGAAAACACCGGCAGCTTCGGCTCATGGCGGTCGGCCTGGAAATCGGTAAAGGACTGCCATTCATTGATGGGAATGCCCGACGGCATCAGCCGGTTTTCAAACTGAACAAACTGCCTGTTGAGATATCTGAGGGAAGATCCGTAGAGATAGGCATTGTCATTCATATTCTCCCAGAATACGGTGTAGAGCACATTTTCGCTCATGACTGCACCTCCCTGCCGAAATCCTCCCGCATCAGGCTGTAATACCGGCTCATGAACCACGACACCACGCCGGCCGTGTTGTCGTTGTGCCGTCCCTCAAGACCCTTGCTGATAATCGGAATCGGCCGGCCGCTGAGATGTCTGAGAATGTCCGGATAGCCGGTCGGATCGTAGTCATCCTGATACATGTAGCTGATGATAAATCTCGTGGCGGAAAAATCCGCCGCGTCAAACTTCGTCCAGAATCTTTCGTTGAGCCTGCGGATATCTTCATCCTGAATATCCCCTATATTGCTTCGCAGCACGTCCAGTGATGTCGGAAATTCTCCCGGACGGATCCTCTTTTCGTTGGCCGCCACATTGCCTATGCTCATAAGCGGCTTGCCGATCACCACGGCGTGCGGCAGCAGGTCGCAGGCGTAATACGTCGCCCCGAACGTTCCCATCGACATGCCCGACAGCACGAGCTGATGGTTGTCAAATCCCAGACGCCGCAGCGCGCTTCGTATGACATCCGCTATTCCCTTCTCGAAATCGGGAGAACCGAGATAAAATCCTCCGCCCTCCAGTCTCGGGTCGCCGATCAGAAGAAAAGGCGCCCCCAGCTGCTTCATAATGAAATAACCCTCAAAGCCTTCGGCTGTACGGTAACCGGAAAAATACACGTTAAGCGGCGGTTTCAGGTCACCGGGGTCAAAATAGCTGATAAATTCTTTTCCGCCTGAGCAGACGTGATGTTCTCCGCCGGCGAGGAACTGTCCCGCGTCAAGGCGTGAAAAGCGGAAATGGAACTGACTTATCTCCAGTCTGCCTTTGCCGCAGGCCAGAAGCTCACAGCTCATATATCCGTTGACATGCTCGTCAATGATGATCGGACTGCGCAGATCCTCCTCCGAATACGTCAGGCATCCCAGCGGTTGGCAGAGCGCTCCCTCCTGAAAAATCCTCACGCGCAGCCTGACGCTTATTCCCTCGCTTTTGGTGTATTCAAGCCACAGCTCGGTAGGGCGGTCACTGCTCAACATGATATTGTATTTCCAATAAAGCGCGGGACGCATTCCGGCGCCGAAGTCACATTCCATCACCAGGGCGCTGTTGCCGTCGGTTTTACAGAACTGCCGCAGGTCGGCTGCCGGTATGATAAATCCCGGCTTGAGCTTGCTGCCTTCCTGTCCTCTGAAGTATTTTACCGGAATCAGCCTGATGAAGTCTTCCGCATCGGCCTCCTCAAGCCGGGAGGCAAACTTGCGGACGGTCATCTGCCTGACCGCCTCTCCGCTTCCGGCACGTCCGGTGTAAAAATAAGTATACGCCGATCCCAGTCCCAGCAGAAAATCAATGTGACGGTCATCGACTTCTCCGTCAATGATCACCACATCATATGTCCTGGGCCTTTTTGAGCGAGAATGTGACACACTTTCGGTGTCCTCCCCGTCAGTCACCTCTGTCTCAGGGTCGGAGGCATAACGGAATGTCCACTTGACATCCTTCGGTATCTCAAAACGCTCCTGCCAGTCGCTTTCGCCTATCTGAATAACCTGCACGACTTTCTTCATCTGCATGCATCACCTACTAATCTGCTGTATTCATTGCCCTTTTCCAACTCGCCACCAGGCTGCCGTCGGTGTACCTGCCTATCTTGCCGAGCGAAGCGACAAACGCACGGTTCCAGTTGGACAGTCCGTCGAGAAAATAGCTCAGCGCACGGTGCATTTCCGCCGCCTCCGACACGATCCATCCGTTTTCGGTGTGGGAGACATACCTGCTCTCACACGCAATAACCATCGGAATACACGCGCTCATGCCGGCAATCAGCAAATACAGATCCGGCTCCGGGCTGATATCAATCACAAGGCGATGATCGCCCAAAAGTTCAATAATATCCTGTTCACCCCTGCAGTTGCGAATAAAGATGCGCTCCTGAATTTCCGGGGTGTCCTCATTCTCTATGACAATGTCCTTATCGGACCGCTCGAAGGCGAAATCCAGCCCCAGCCGCTCCATCATGCCGCCAATCTCCGTTTCGACAGCGGCCGTGTTGACCTTTCCGGCGCAGCCCCGTCCGAGACACACGGTAACCTGTGTATCGGGACTGCCCTTCATAAAGAGCAGCACTTCCTCAAAATAAGCTCTCCACACCTGGGAATTCCAGCTGTCGATGTAAAAGAGCAGCTTCAGTTCACGAATATTGCCGCTCGTACCGGGCGAAAGGCGCGCATCATAGGGGGAAATATCCAGAACGGCGCCCGATCTGCCGGGACAGAGCCTGCGCACTTCCTCGGCGAGATATTCGGTATCGGTCACGACGGCCGACGAAGCGGCCAGCAATTCATCGCCCGGCACTATGTCGCCCGGCCTGCTGCGCTGCGAGAATACCGAGCAGGACAGCTTTATGCCGTCAGCTGCGCGGCATACGATGCCGTTGTGACGAGTATCGTATGCGGCAATGATTTCACGGTGTCCGCCCGACGCAAAATGCTCACGCAGCACCTCTTCCACCAGATCGCCGATACATCCGTAGCTGTCACGGGCAAAATCTCCCGCCGCATCAGGAGAAAGACTCACCCTGCCGGTGATCAGATCCTCCGTGACACGAGGCTTCAGGCGGTCGCTGAAATACACCCGTTTAACCGCCCTGTCGTCTTCATAAAACGTCCTGTAGGATATGAATCCTCTGTCATCTATCTCATCCGACCGGAAAAGCAGGTCGTTGTTGTACCATTCCAGTCTGACGGTGTGTCCGCCTATGCCGTAAATTACCTTGACGAGCAATTTATCCCCTAAATATCCCACCGTGAGGAACGGCGTGTTGAACCATTCGATTTCCTTCGGCCATTTGAAGTCCAGATAGGAGAACAATCCCGGCGCACTCACTCCGACATCCTGTATCACGTCAAATGCGGACCAGATTCTGTCACATTCCACGCCCTGACGGTGCATGAAACGCCGCAGCTCCGGCACGCATCCCAGCAGCACCAATTCGGTCTCCTCGCCCGCCATGCGGAATATCCTGAGCTGGTTGACCGTGTCGTCAAATTCCATGCCGTCGGTGTAATTGGCCCAGATGGTGGCTGCTCTGACCATACCGCTGCCGGTATACCACGAGGGTATGAAGCTGTACATATCAGAACACCTCCTTATATCTGTCCAGAACACGCAATGAGACGGTTTCCTGCCGCAGCATCTTGACGATTCCGGCGAGGATCATGAAATTCATAGGCAGCGAGGAAAGTCGGGAATCCACATTCCACACGCCGCCGAACAGCAGAGGAAGCGCCGCCATGACAATAATCAGCGCCGTGCTTGCCGTTCCCATGATCACCAGTCTGCGCCTGATAAACCGCTCCGTATCGGCGCCGGGACGCACTCCCACCAGACATTCGCCGTTGCGCCGCATCTCGTCGGCGATTTCTTCCGGGCTGACATAGATGGCGATCAGCGCCGCCGTGACAAACACAAAGCAGAGACAGAACGCCGCCAGTCCCGCCGGACGGGAATAATTCAGGTTGGCCATCAGCGTGAAAATAAGTCCGTTGGACGGGAAGAAATTGCTCAGCAATCTCAGAATAAAATAAGGCACCATGTAAAAGCCCATCACATACATCAGCGGCTGGATGCCTATCGGGGCGAATTTCAGGGCAAATTGTCCGTTTTCGGCCATATCGTTGTAGATCATGATCTTCTGGGAAGGCACCCGGAATTCCGCCTCCTCCATCCAGACAATCGCCGTCGCCGCAAGCAGGCCCATTCCCACAAAAAACGCCGCCTGTCTGCCGAAAACCACCAGCTTGGGAAGAAGAGCCTCCATGCTCCTCAGAATATTGACCAGAATGAAAAGCGATATGCCGCCCATGCCTTTTTGGGTATTCTTCTCGGCCATGGCGATAACGGCAACGGTTCCCAGCGTGAGCAGCAGTGTCACTCCCATACGGGTGGCGGACAGGCTGCCGCCGATCAGTGTCGCAAAAGCCATCTTGCCCGTCTCCATCCACGCCATCACGGCACAAAAGATCACGGCAATCACATGCGTCAGCAGCTTCATGTCGGAATTGGTGATGCGCTTTTTCTTTGATCGGGAAAAATTGATAAGCTGCATCAGGATCGACGAAGTCATCCACGGCATGATGCCCATATGGAACAGGGACACCAGCGTGCCGCTGCTGCCGATCACACTGCGGATAGTCTCAAACAGTCCGTCCGCACTGTCGGAAACCGGCGTAACCTTCACCCATGGGACAGGTATGTTCTGGCCGACAATATAGATAAGTATGAGTATCAGTGAGCATAAGCATTTTTCTCTGAACTGCTTATTGCGTGCCTTCATTTGCATCTCTCCATTGGTACATTTTGTACATGTATATTGCTTCGTCAGCCAAACGAAGGAAGACCGCCCCTTCATTCAGCCGACGAAACAATATGCTGTCCGGATTCCCCGAATACGACAATCAGTAAGGAGCCGGCAATGTTGTGTAAAACATACCTGCCCCTTACTGATTACTCGTAAATCTTTGGGAATATTGACGGATCTGCCGGTTGCGCAACCCGATTAATTCAAATCCTGTTGATGGAATTCATTACTGCTCGGAGCCGTTGTTCTTCTTTGCGTTCTTTTTGGAACGAAGAGCAGCGCCCAATCCGGCGGCGGCACCGAGTATCTCCATGCCGTAAAGACCGATGGCGGAAGTGTCGCCGGTCTTGACACCCTTCTGGGCTGCCGATTCGCTTGCGCTGATCGACTCGCTGACCGACAGCGATGTGCTGACGGATTCGCTGAGGGAAATGGAGGTGCTCAGAGATTCGCTTGTGCTGACGGATTCGCTTGCAGCGACAGACTCACTCACGGACTCGGAAGCGCTCAGAGACTCAGAATCGCTGACGCTTGCCGAGACGGAAGCGCTCACGGACTCAGAATCGCTGACGCTTGCCGAGACGGAAGCGCTCAGGGACTCAGAATCGCTGATGCTGGCCGAGACGGAAGCGCTCAGGGACTCAGAATCGCTGATGCTGGCCGAAACGGAAGCGCTCACGGACTCAGAATCGCTGATGCTGGCCGAAACGGAAGCGGATTCGGATTCGGAAACCGAGGTGCTCTCGGACTTGCTGGCCGACTCGGAAGCGGATTCGGATTCGGAAACCGAGGTGCTCTCGGACTTGCTGGCCGATTCGGAAGCGGATTCGGATTCGGAAACCGAGGTGCTCTCGGACTTGCTGACCGACT
>CAMHJC010000039.1 GCA_946185345.1 uncultured Clostridia bacterium | reverse complement strand
GCGAAATGATCCTGTGCCGGAATACGGCGGACAATAAAATACATAAAAAGCCGCACTGTCTGCAATTTTTCTGTTGACAGTGCGGCTTTGTGAATATATAATTGTAATACTGATATTTGTTTTTTACTTTTGCGTGATTTTCATGAAATCATCAATAGAACAGATTTTCCGTGATCCAGCTTCTTGCCTGAGCCAGCACTTTTTTGTCGTTGTTGAACCGGAATGTCTTGACGGCCAGTCCGTAGTCCGCCCAGATGAACCGCTCGATCTCGGATTTCTGAATCACGATGTCCTCTCCGGGCATTTCCGCCACAAAGAATATGACCTGTTTGGTGATCCTGCCCTTGGGATGATATTCGCTGATGGTGCGGAAGCCGTCGAGCGGCCGGATATTCAGGCCGGTTTCCTCTTTCACCTCACGCACGGCGGTCTGACGCTCGTCCTCGTGAACCTCCATGTGACCTTTCGGGAATCCCCAGTTGTTGCCCTTTCGGTTTTTGATGAGCAGATATTCCACATTTCCGCTGTGTCGGCGGAAAATCACGGCGCCGCAGGATTTTTCGTAAAGACAGGTGATGTGGGCAGGGGAGAAACCGTCGTATCCCGCCAGCACCTCACGGATCAGCGGCTCGTATATGATGTTTTCCTCATCGGCGCATATGTAGAAAATTTTGCCCCTGTGTTCGGTGACGGCCATCACGCGCACCCTGACACAATCCGTTCCGACAGGCCTGTCAGGACTGAAAACCAGTATATTGTGCAGCACGTTGTGACTTCCCTCATCGGAAGACACGCCGCTTTGCACGGCGTAATCCCTGCCGCAATAGCTGCCGGTGTGGATGGACGACCGGTCAGAGCCATTAATCCGCACATTGATCATATTGCCAAGCAAAAACATACCCTCCATTCGTAAAAATTTCGCACTATGATTAATATTTTACTACATCTGACGAAAATTACAATATGGGATTGGCCGAAAATTGGCTTGTTCAAAAATAATTTAAGGTTGTACACAATATCAACTGCGTTAATTTAGCAATCTTTCACATAAAAAATTCTTACAACAATTCGGAGGAAAAAAATATGCTTCAAGTTTCAACCGCTTCGCTCATATCGCTGGTCATTATCATGCTGATATGCTTTGTCCTGCCGCTGGCGCTTTTTTATCCGCTTTACCGCTACGCCGACTGCCGGGCCAAGACGCTGGGAATCGGCGCCGCCGCCTACATTGCCTGCGCCGTGGTCATTGATACCGTGGCGGCGATGGCTCTCAATATGATTGCCGATCTGAACACCAACGCCGCCATGTATCTGTTTTATGCGGCGGTGGTTTCTCCCGTGATCTTTATTGCCTTCAATTACTTTGTCATCAAGCGGTTCGGCAGTGACAATATCAACAACACAGGCGATACGATGATGTATTCGCTGGGTTATTCCTCGGTGTACAATATCTTTTCCACGGGAATTATCGCCGTGATGTACTTTATGACCCTGCTCAATGTCAAAAACCGCACGATTCCCTTTGATATTGTGAGCGACGCGGATTATGTCAGTATGTCGGATACCGTCAGCGCAAGCAATCTGATCAATCAGAGCGCCTTTGACGATCTGAAAAAACTCTGCGCCGAGCCTGTATCCTATTACATGACCTTCTGTCTGAACTGTCTGTGGGTGCTCGCCGCCTACGCGGCGGTCTTTATCGTTATCTGGCTGGCCGTCAAAAAGACCAACAAGCCCGTCATTCTTGCCTTTGCGTTTATGATCAGACTTTTCATCACGCTGCCTGACGTGATCGACCGGTTCGGCCTGATCGGCAGCGGCGTTGTCTCGGCGATTGTTTCGCTGATTGTCCTGGTGATTGTCTGGGCCGCGTCACTCTTCTGCCGCAAGACCTTCATTGACAGTGAGGACGCTCCTGTTCAGGAGAAAAAATAAACACCCATTCCTGTGAAAAAGGCTGTTGAAGCCGATCAATTCATTTATTCATTCATTCATTCAAACAAAGCTGTCATGCGGGAGGAGGAGAGAGATGAAATACTACATTGACCGCAAGAGACTGGGAATATCCGAGATTTTTTCGGGAATGCACCCGATATTTTCGCCGTCAAACGACATGACCGCTCAGGAAACGGTCAGGCTGATGTGCGAGCAGAGCTACCGCACACGGGCGAAAATAGCGTCAAGCATCAACCGCACCATTCGCAAGATGACGCAGGACAGCACGGTGGACGTGGAGGAATATCTCAACGACGACATCAAAGACCTGGCGGAAAATCCGGTCAGGTCGGACAATCTCAGCAGTCTGCTACCCTTTATGAAGTGGCTGATGGAGCTGCACAGGGTCAATTCGCTCGACGTGGACCGCAGCCAGTACAGCCTCAATGACGCCGCCAATCACATGGAGCGCGAGGCGGGCGAATTTCTGAGAAGCTGCTCGAACAATATGATGTGGCAGCAGATTTCCATCGTCCAGGAGGAAAACGGCCTGCTCATGAGCCTGGGAGAAAGATTCTGGGGCAAGCCGGGACTGTATTTTCCCGACGTCAGCACTTCCTTTGAAGGAACCTTTCCGCTGGTTGGCATGCTGTTCTGCATAGAAGCCGAACACAGCGACGCCGGGTTTGAATTCAGCTTCCTGGTCAATGTGGAATTCGGCACCGACGACATGGAGCTGCGTTCGCTGCAGAACCGCAACTGGGTGAGGCTGACCTTCACATGCGCACAGCCGGAGCTTCGGCTCTCGCTCTTTGATTACGGCGCCTGCCTGCGTGACTTCGGCAAATGCGGCAGGGGATTCATCGAGGACTGGAGCAGCGAGGTCATCAGCAAGGAACAGACGCTGGGCAGCGTTTCCATGACTTCCGGAGAGCAGGAGCTGCTTCCGCTTGCCAAAATATTCCGGATTACCTATCAGATGATGGACGTGGAAAGCGAAAGCGGCGGGGGACATTCCCGGAGCGAGATCGCTCTTCCCAGCAAGGCGCTGGAGCTGCTGGGCAACCGCTACCGGTTCGGCCAGTACAGGAAGCTTTTTGAGGAGACCGGTCAGAAGGAGCTTTACGGGCTGCTCGAAAAAGGCGTGGAAGCATGGGGGGAGGAGGATTCCGATTCCATCGTGACGCAGCTGTGGGAATTTGCGCGGCTGCTTCGTGAAAAGGAACGGGAGGATTCCCTGCGCATGCTTTACGCCAGACTCATCGAAAAAATGCTGGACTGCACATCGTCGTTCCGTGACGTGAGCAGGATCTACGGCAGCTACTCCGAAGCGGAGGAAAAAATGCGGGAAATCATCGAGCCGAAGCTGCTGGAAAGCGGCTTTACGGGGAGTTATCCTCACTACCGCAGGCGCAAAGGCAGACAGGGCGAATATATCAGCGTGCTGACCTCCAACGTCAACCGGCGCACCGTCAACGGCGTCATGACCTATTATTTTTCGATATCGGCCGCCCGTAAAAAGCTGGAACGCCGGGGCAAAGGCAAAAACGCCGGCTATTACGCCGCCGGCATCCCTTTTGAAGAAACGACCGCCGAGGATTGCGGCCGTGCGTACGGCAGGCACACCCGGTACACCGAACTGGGCGGCGCATATGACGACGAAAGCGCCGAGATCAATGTAGGCGTTTTCGACGGGGTTTCGGATGACCCTGTCGCCTCCGACACAGCCGGAGTGCTGATGAAATATGTCAAAGTGGCGCTGGACGGCTTCAGAGGCAGGGCGATGCCTCGCTGGTACCGCAAAAAGCGCCGCCAATCGTCGGTCAGGTATGATCACGAGACGACGACGGGCGGCACCTTTATGAAATTTCTGCCATTCGGCCTGTATATATCGGTTCTGCTCATGGGAGCGTATGTTCTGTGCGAACGGTTTTTCGGAGCGGAATTTTTACGGAATTATATCGGGATCACGGAAGCCCGGACGGCGCTGGCGGTGTCATTGCTTGCCGGAATGATGACGGCGCTGGTATGTACTCTGCTGCGCATGAGGTCGCTTCGGCGGCACATCTGGAGATACTGATCCGCCCTTCATCCGTCCATTCACATCAGAATGTAAAGCAGGGCGAAAATCAGCCGCTGATCGGCCTTCTCCCGTATCAGCAGAAGCAGTATCGCCGTGATCAGCGCCAATTCACTGTCCTCCCTGGAGGCGTCGGACAATTCCTCGCCGATGTTCTCTGCGGGAGGCTCACTGTTTTCGGTGACAGGCTCCATGAGCGGCTGACTGAATGAATCGCCGGCCGCGACCGGCAGCTCGGGCGGCTGTTCGTACTGCCGCATGGCCGCCTGAGCTCTTTTCTGCATTTCCATCACACGCATTGCCGCGTCACGCTGCATCTGCGCAAAGCTTTCAAATTGCTGCATAATTGATGTTTTCACCTCACAGTTGCTTGAGCAGAGGCATGATGCGCATGACCGAAACGATCCTGTCGGCTTCCTCGGCTCTTTTGAGTCTGGCGCCGCTGAGATACGGTTTGAGCGCGTGAATGAGCCGTGTCATGTCGTCCTCCTCGCCCAGTTTGCCGAGAAGCGGCGCAAGTCTGCCGATGGCCGGCGCCAGGGCGGAAAGGCCGTCCTCGCTGCTCCGGGCGGCGCCGGCGCTGTCGGAGGATGTCTCCGATAAATGATCCAGTCCGAGCTGCCGGGCGGTCTCCCTGAGCTTCGCCAGAGAATCGGGATTGCTCAGCACCGAATCGAGCAGTTCCTCCAGACCGCCTGTTTCAGCCGTCTCGCCGGTATGGCTCGTAATGTCCGTATTGGCCATCTGTTACACTCCTTCTTTGTGCGTTGTTTGGATTTGTTACTTTTTGAGCATCCTGAGAAGCGCCTGCGCCTTCGGAGTGGACATGATGCGGGCGGTTGCTTCCTTGTCGCCGAGCAGCGAGGTGATTTTTGCGATATCCTTGTCGGTAAGATTTTCCAGCGCCCGGGCAACGGCGTCGTTTCCCTGGGCCGCCTTCCGGAGCTGAGCGGTGGCGCTGTCATCCGCGCCGACGCTTTTGATCAGTCGGTCGATTTTTTCGTTGCTGCACATGATGAGTCACTGTCCTTTGCCATTGTTTCCGGTATGGTTCTTTGTAAAAATACATACTCATTTCAGGGTTAAAATATGCTTCCCGTATCATATTATTCACACGGGAGCGAATTGTGAAAGAAAGGGATTGTTGCGTTATGAAAATTCTGGTTATGTCAGACAGCCACGGCAGGAGCGATCTTGTCAGAAAATGCATTGAACAGCACCCCGATGTCCAGGCTGTCTTTCATCTGGGCGATCTGGCTCCGGACATCAGGAAGATGGAACAGCTCTTCCCCGACAAGCAGTTTTATTCGGTCAGGGGCAACTGCGACTTCAGCGAAACGGATGTTCCTGTCGAGCGGCTGGTGACGCTGGAAGGCACCGGTATCCTGCTCACACACGGTCATGCTCACTATGTGAATTACAGTCTCGGCACGCTGCTGCGCTGCGCAAAAGACAAAGGCGCACAAATTGCGCTCTACGGACACACCCATGTGCCTTACAACATGTACCACGACGGCATTTATGTGATGAATCCCGGCTCACTGACTTATCCCCGCAATGGCAGCAGGCCTTCCTACGGTCTGATAGAGATCACTTCCAAAGGAATTCTGATCAATACTGCCGATTTTAACCAATTTTACACTCCTCCCATGAATTAATCCGATATCCTGTCAAAAATAATAATACAATTTTATTCAAAATAACGTGTGTTTTTTTTTTATTTTTATATTAACTTTTCATTTACATTTGGATGAAAAAGTTTTATAATGAATTGTATATAGAATAGGATAAGACGAATTGACAAGAAGGAGGGGTATAATTATGAGAAGATACCAATTGAGCGGATTGGAGCATGTCCATATGCTGCGGCATGTCCCGAGAAGCTACGATATGACACGCACTCACATCATGCACAGAGGCGTGAATACCCATGTGGATGTTGTGCTCAGATGTTCCCCAAAGAACTGGAAGAAAAAGAAGGTAGCTGTCACCGTCGTCAAGGGAGAGAAAAAGAATGACGCCGCACGCATCAGGGCCAACGCCAAAAAGGGATACGTGGCGGTTCGCAAGACCGTCAACGAGGCTTATGAAGCCGACCGCAAGGTAGTGGCTTCCGCTTACGAGACGAAATACACCACCAAAAAGCCTGCTTCCGACTGGCTGATTCACGACATGAAGAGCCAGCTGTCCGCCATGGCGAAAAAAAGCGCCGATTACATGGACGACCAGCTCCGTAAAAAGACGCCGGGAGATCCGGTTCTTTCCTACACCGACCCGATCGCTCCGGCGGTGGACAGTTCCGGACAGGGCGGCCAGCCGTTAATCAGCACCGAGACAGAAAAAATCCTCAAGGAAGGCGGTTACCGCCTGCCGGAAGCGCCCCGTCCCGACAATCCTTACGAGGTGGATTATCTGAAGAGCGCTTCGGACGACGAATTCCAGTTCCTGATGGATTCCCTGGAGAAGTCGCTTGACGAGGCATGCAAAAAATACGCCGTTGAACCTGTCGCTCCCGAAGTGAAATGCGAGACGGAAACGGATTATTCCGGATACACTCTCCCCAATGAAATCAGCCTGAGCGTCAACGGCGGACAGCAGGTGATTCCCGAAGCCGCACCCGAGCCGGATGCTTCGGAAGATATCCGGGAGACATTCGTTCCCACGCTCACCTTCACCGAAGCCGGAGGGCAATATACCCCCGAGGACGATCTCTTTGACCGTGAGCTTGGCCGTCCGGGCGAGCGTTTTGTGCCTCCGTCCTATCTCTTTGACGATGAAGAGGACGATTCCCTCCGTCAGGCGCCGGAGGACGATGCGGGATTCGTTCCGCTGCCCGACCTTCCGGCCGGTCATATGGCGGAGGTTAAGCCGCAGGATATTTTCTACACATCGGAAGATGAGGAGCAGGAAGAGACCTTTGCACCTCTGCCGTCGGATGAAGATTCGGCCGGGGATGCCCAGCCGTTCATCTTCCCGGACGAAAACGATGAAGATTCGGCCGGGGATGCCGAGCCGTTCATCTTCCCGGACGAAAACGATGAAGATTCGGCCGGGGATGCCGAGCCGTTCATCTTCCCGGACGAAAACGATGAAGATTCCGCCGGGGATGCCGAGCCGTTCATCTTCCCGGATCAAAATGATGAAGATTCCGCCGAGGATGCCGAGCCGTTCATCTTCCCGGGCGAAAACGATGAAGATTCCGCCGAGGATGCTCAGCCGTTCATCTTCCCGGATCAAAATGATGAAGATTCCGCCGAGGATGCTCAGCCGTTCATCTTCCCGGATGAAAACGATGAAGATTCTGCCGAGGATGCCGGACAATTTGCCTCTCCGGCGGAGGAGGAGGATTCCCAAGACAGTCCGCCGGAAGTGGATTATGACGATCCGCCGACCGAGGTGCTGTATCGTCCCGATGAAGCGCCGGCCGAGCGCAAGGCGGAAGATTCCGACAGCGGCGATGCTCCTGCCTTTATGAAGGAGGAGGACGAGGAGGACATGGCGCCCCCTATGATTTTCCCCGATGACGAGGAAGATCTGCCGCCTCCCATGATATTCCCCGACGACGACGAAGGCTACAGTCCGGCGCCGGTTTCGCCCGACCGCAACGAATACTATGATGAAGGCGCAGGCGGTCAGGGCGTGATGAACCGTTCCGGTGAGACGCTTTACAGCCGCAGTGGCGACCAGATCAAGAAAGTGATCGGCATAATACGCGGCCAGTCAGTCGATTCGTCCCACAACCGCAGGGGAGACGCTGAGGTGCGCAACAACAATGTCGAGATCACCTATTCCGACCGTGACAAATAATTGTCATTCAGTCAACACAATATGAATCAACACACAGCAGGATCCGCTATGGGCCGGCTGCCGGACGTTCAGGCAGCTTCATCACGGCGGGTCCTGCTGTCGGAATGGAAAGATTGAAAAGGGAGCAGATAGTTACCTGATGGATAAAAAAACAAGGGCATTGGCACTGTTGATTTGCGTGGCAGGATTTATGATTTTTGTATTCCTTGCCTTTCGTGTGGCAGGCGGAGACAAAGAGGGCGGAGTGCTTCCCGACGGCCAGAGCGTCAAATACGCCGGTGTCGTCGAATCGCTGCCCGATGGCGGCGGTTCCGAAACGCAGCCCACCAGATCCGCTCCGGATTCAAACAGCGAGATGGTCAGGGTGCGTGATTACGCGCCGGAAATCCGTGTTGACCTCAAATACGCAGGCAGGAAGAACATGACCGGCAGACGGCTGTATGATTTCAGCGACGCCTACCTTCGTTACGGCACTGTGAAGAAGCTGATCCGTGCGCAGAAACAGCTGGAAAAACTCGGCATGGGACTGGAAATCTGGGACGCCTACCGCACCGTGGAAGCGCAGAAGAAGCTGTGGGAGGTGTGTCCTAACACGGCTTATGTCGCCGATCCGTCAAAAGGATATTCTTCGCACACCCGCGGCAATGCGGTGGATGTGACGCTGGTGGACGCCGACGGCACCGAAATGGTCATGCCGACCGGGTTTGACAATCTCACCAGGCTTGCCGACCGTGATTACAGCGACATCGACGACGAATTTGCCAGGGAAAATGTCAGACTGCTTGAAAAAACCATGAAGTCCTGCGGATTCACTCCCTATAAGGAGGAGTGGTGGCACTTCACCGATAAGGATAATTACAGCGTGATGAAGGATTTTGTTCCGCCGCAGTAAAGGCGGATTGCGCCTGATTTTGCTTAAATTTCCATAATAATTTGATAAAACTGTTGACCTTTTTAATTATTTATGTCATAATATATGCGGAATATTTTTAGGTTTAAATTTTTGTGCGGCCTTTTTTGGGCGACCGGAATCACCGAACTGCCTTCGACCGCATTCTGATACGGAGGAATCTGCATGGCTTTTTGTTCAAAATGCGGCAGGGAACTGCGCGACGGACTGAAATTCTGCACCAAATGCGGCGCTGTGGTAGACGCTGATCGGGAAACGGATCCGCAGGGAAATGCGGAGGGCAACAACACAACCGGTACCGGCAGCTCTTCCGGAGGCAGCCGCCCTGAGGGCGCTCAGACCGGCTATAAAAGCGGCGCATCATCGGAAAGCGATACCCAGGCGCTGGTGGACACACGTCCGCTGGCTCCGACCATCGTGATCGGGCCTGCTCCCAAGAAGGATCCGGCAAGGGGCGTCAAGAGCTTTGCCAAGGGTGCGCTGGGATTTATGGTGGCGGTGGCCATTATCATCATCGGCGTGTTTTCCGTTGCGCTGGTGATGCGCAATTTCAAGAGTCAGACCCAGATTGAGGAAGTGGACGACACCAAGTCAACCCAGATGCTCGCCCTGGTGGATGATGTGCGCAATCCGAATTTTGAGGAGGTCATTGACGACCTGCTCTCCAAGTCGGGCAAGGCGGAGGATTACAGCTTTCTGGAAGAATACACCGCCAAATTCAACGAGATTCTGGGCGAGGAATACACCCCGGAGGACAAACTCTTCTGCGATTGCTGCTATTATGTATGGTATACCGAGTACGAGGCCAAGCGCTATGAGTGGTACTCCAACAACAGCGGCCTTCTCAATTATCTGTATGTGGGCAAGGCGGACAGGTACCGCAAATATGCCGATACGCTTTACGATATGCTGACTTCGGCCAAATCCGACACCGATCTGAAAAATATCAAGACCTACTGTGTCGATCATAAGATTATTACCGGATAAGTTCGGGCGCTGAGCATCCGGTGGAAAGGGTGACCGTCTGATGCTGCGCCGATTTCTCAAAAATATTGCGATAGCCGCAGTGATCGTAGTGGCAGGTCTGTTTTCCGTATCGTGCGTTGTGCCGGGATTTCCGTCAGCTTCGCAGCCTGTCAGCGGCGTGAGTGAGACAAAATACAGGCAGCTGCTTGAACTGGTGGAAGATGTGCGCAATCCGAATTTTGAGGAGGTCATTGACAACCTGCTCTCCAAGTCGGGCAAGGCGGAGAACTACAGCTTTCTGGAGGATTACACCGCCAAATTCGACGGGATACTGGGCGAGGAATACACCCCGGAGGAAAAGCAATTCTGTGACTGCTGCTATTATGTGTGGTATACCGAGTACGAGGCCAAGCGCTATAAGTGGTACTCCAACAACAGCGGCGTGCTCAATTATCTGTATGAGGACAAGGCGAAAAGTTACCGCCAGTACGCCGATACGCTCTACGATATGCTGACCTCGGCCAAATCCGACACCGACCTGAATAGCATAAAGACATATTGCGTGGATCATAAGATCATCAGCGGGTAACGGGTAACGGCAAATTTTTTAATAAAAAATTACGGCTTGTCAGACAGATGGCCGGCCGCAATATAAAAAAATTATTTCATTGTTGAAAGGAAGAATCAATTATGATTTGCAAATCATGCGGAAACGAAATTCCCACAGGAGCATCTGTATGTCCGAAATGCGGCAAGTCCGTGGAGACCATTATGGTAGCGGAGGAAAAGAAGCCCGAAACAGTGGCGGCTTCGGCTCCCCAGACGGCACCCGCCGCACCAGAAAAGAAAAGCAAGGCAAAGCCCGACAAGCTCACCCTTCCGGTCATTCTGCTGATCATCTCCGGCGCAGGTCTTTTCTATCTGTACACCAGCAACACCCTGTCGAGCATCCTTTCGTGGTTTACGTCCTCCGGTGAGGAGAAGAATCTCAGACCCGAAATCATCAGAAGCGACGATCCTATGCTGCTGATCGGCAATATCGGCGCCATCGCCGTTACCGTCCTTTTCTGTCTCATCGGCATTGCCGGTCTGGTCGTGCTCTTCAGACGCCTCGCACGTAAATTCAGTTCCAGATAAGAGCTGATTTTCCTACTGATAACGCATTGCATTTTTAACATGAAAGTGAGGTAATCCGACATGTTTTGTTCACATTGCGGCACACAGAACGCCGATGACGATCTCTTTTGCGGCAACTGCGGCCAGAAGCTGACACCCGGTGAAGCAGACAATCCTGTCGAAGATGAAGAGCTGCCTCCCGTAATGGACAGCCGTGCGGAATTTGCCATGCTGCGTCCGCCCGAGTCGGAAATGCGTCCGCTTACCAAGCTGGCATACGACATACACGATTCAGAGCAGGCCAAGGCCATCAGCGCCGTGCTGAGTGTCGTGTTTGTGGGACTCTGTGTGGGAGTTATCGCCAATCTGCTGGCTATTTTTGAAAAGATGAACAACCTCACCTATTCACTGAAATCTTCCAGCGGAACCAAGCTCTCGGACGAAATTTACAGCCAGCTCAGAGGCGACAGCACCATGGATCTGATTTGGCTCTGCGTGCTTTTCGCATCGCTTGTGCTGCTTTACATCGTCGTTGGCAAGATTAAGCTGAGACTTAAGAAAATATACCGTAAGGAAAAGAAATTCAAAGCGAAAGGTCTTTTCATCGACATTTAAATTTCTTCGGACTGCATCCTGCATATTAATAGCGAACGGTGCAGTCCGATTTTTTACTTTATTTATTGATGTACCACTTGAAAACCTATTAAATATATGGTATTATAGTATTATGAAAAAACAGTCACCAGTTACTTTATAATACTTATCGTATTATGGTACTGCCACGCAAAAGGAGATTCAGGTCAATATCATGAAAATATCCACTAAGGGAAGATACGCACTCAGATTGATGCTCGACCTGGCCGAGCACAGAAACGACGGTTTCGTTTCGCTTAAGGAGATAGCCGAAAGACAGAATATTTCAAAAAAATACCTCGAGCAGATAATTCCCATGCTCAATTCGCCCGATCTGCTTCAGACAAACCGAGGATTTCAGGGCGGCTACCGTCTGGCTCAGTCGCCGGAAAACTACACCGTGGGCATGATTCTCAGGCTGACAGAGGGAAGTCTGGCGCCGGTTTCCTGTCTCGCACAGCAGCCCAATACCTGCGAAAGGGCGGACAACTGCACCACGCTCCATGTCTGGGAAGGTCTTAACAAGGTGATCAACGATTATCTGAATTCCATCACGCTGCAGGATATTATCGACCGGCAGAGAGAGGATTATTCCAACAACTACATTATCTGACGACAGGAGAGAGAACTGTGAAGATATTTCAAAAAGCGGTTGCGCTGATGGCGGCGGCTGCGGTGGCACTATCCGTCTGCGTATCCTGTGACAACGACGCGACCGTCAAGCGAATCAAGCAGAACGGCGGATTGCGTGTGGGATACTGTTCGTCCGCTCCGAGCGAGGACGAACCTTTTGTGATTGACGGGGGAGAAGGCCTTACCGGAGAACCGGCCGGCAAAGTGGCCGATTCGATGGGCGTCGATGCGATATTTTCCCGCTGCACGACGGCGGAGGCATATGATTGGCTCATGAGCGGCAGGCTGGACTGTCTGTGGAATTGTCCTCCGCCCGTCAAGGAGCTTGTTTCATCGGTGCGCACCATCGAGACGGGACTGTATTACCGGCAGGTCATCGTCACCGGCAAGGACAGCAAGATCAGCCGCCTTGCGGACGTCAAGGGCAAGAAACTGGCGGTGGTGAGCGGTTCCGACGCTCAGGCGGAGCTTCACAACGCAGCTGTCATGGAGAGCAGTCTCAAGGAAACAGTGGTCTGCGGCAACATGCAGGAGGTTCTGGAACTGCTGGATTCGGGCAAAGTGCATTGCGCCGCGGTGGACGAGCCTCAGGCGGTTTACGCTATCGCAAAATATTACAGTGACGACGATTCAAACGGACACGGGTTCCGGTTTATTGATACGCCGATTGCCGAGAGCGGCCTGGTCATTGTGACCCGGGCCGAGGACGCCGATCTCTGCTCCAAAATAGCCGAAAAATTCGTCAGCATGTCGCAGGACGGCAAGATCCGGGCCATCTGCGAAAAATACAATCTGACAGGCATGCTTTCTTCCGCCATCAAAAACAATCCCGAAGAAACCAGCGTCTGACGGAATTCACCTAAAAAACAGCAAAAAAAGGAACCGCGTTTCAATGAAGTGCGGTTCCTTTTTAATTGGTGTGTTAATTTGTACCACAATTGGCTACGGCTGCGAAGAAGGAGTCGTGCTGTCAGTAGTGGTTTTGAAGGTTCTCTTGTCGATAGAGACCGCTCCGGCGACCTGTGGTGTTTTGGAAGTGGTAGTGGTGGGAGGATCGCTCCTGTGCGCCGTTGTTGTGGATTCCGCAGGTGCCTTGGTGGTGGAAGCAGTAGTAGCCTTGGTAGTGGAAGCTGTCGTGGAAACCGTGGTCGTCCTGGTAGTGGTCGAAGCAGTAGTGGTTTCGGCAGCGGAAGTGGTCTGGGTTGTTTTTTGAGTGGTAGTTGTCACGGTCGTCTTGGAAGTGGTGGTCGTGGATTTATCCTTGACTGTTACAGAGGAAACGGTGGATTTCGCAGTGGTTTTCTTTGTGGTTTTGACGGCCTTTGAAGTAGTGGTTTTGGTGGTGATAGGTCTGGCGGACGTCACGGCAGCGGACTTTCTGGTGGTTCTGCGTGCAGTGGTTGTCGTGGTGTGTCTGACAGTGGTTGTGGTGGTGCGGTTTTCGTTGTATACAGGCGGCACTTTGGTCGTCACGGTGGTCATGTAGAGGAACTGCTGGTCAATATCCTCTTCGGCAGCCAAGGTGGTTTCGGAGGTGAAATCCTCCTCCTCGTCATCAATAAATTCCACTACGGTCACGCCGTTTTCAAACCTGGTGACTTCCTGGGATTGGGTGGAGGTTGTGCTGCCTGTTTCGAAAGAAACATCGCTGCCCGAGACAAAATCATCGGGCGTTTCCTCGATTACCGTATCGCTGTAGGAGACGGTGTGATAATTGGTCTTTGTCAGGGGCTGCTGATAGCTGTCGGTTGACACGCTGCTGTTGACGATACTGCCGCATACAAACACGGTGGCAAATATGGCAACAAACATCGACATAACGATCATGAATTTCTGTGCGACAGACTTGTCCAATTGCAGTCCCTCCTTTACAATCAATTCATCACATTAAAACCGCTTTTGGATATTACCCCATTTAAAGTATATATAATTATACGATATTTTTTTTAGAATGTAAAGAGCAAAATCATTAAACTTTTTAGAAAATATCAAATAATTTTGAAAGTTGCGGAAAAAATCCTGCATTTTTCCGTCCGGACAGCCTGTTTTGGGAAAAAATCAGAGCAAAGGCAGCCTTAACCTACCGGTTCCTCATCGCTGCTGGCGGATGTCTGACTGGTTTCTTTGGTGGTAGCAGTGGTGGTGGATGTTTCGGTTGTGGTGGATGTTTCGGTCTTTGAAGTGGAGGTTGTGCTGTCGGAAACAGTGGTTTTTTCGGGTTTGCTGCTTTCGGTTGTAGGCTTGGTATCGGCTGTTTTGGTGGCCTTGGTGGTGGCGACGGTGGTCACGGGTTCGCTTTCGGTAGTGGAAGCGTTTTTGAAGTAGGGATTGCCGGAGGCCCATTGATCGGAAGGATCCCAGCCGCTGTAGCGGGAACCGCTCTTGCGCTGCGGCACGCCTGCGCCCTTCGGGCCGGATGCCCATACGACATGCACCTGGGTGCCAATGGGGCAGTTTTCATAAATCCACTTGCAGTCTCTCACGCACATGCGGATGCAGCCGTGCGACACGGCTCTGCCGAGGTTGTTGTAGGAGGCATTGTAGAGGGAATCGACCGACTGACGGGCATAAGGCACCGAGTGGAAGAGATAATCCGGACTGATGCTGCTGGAATACTGACCGTAGCAGTCGCCCATCAGCCTGCGCCATCTGTATTTGGCCCTGATCTTGTAAACGCCTTTGCGGGTGGGAGAGGATTTTTTACCGGTGGAGACGGTAAAGGCCTTGATCTTGGTATTGTAGGCGCCGGATTGATCCTTGCCGTAGACCACGGCGGACTGGCTGCCGGTGTAGACGACAATATAATAGGGAGATTTGTAGTCCGGGTCTTTGATGTATTCGATATTTTTGGATTCGTCCTCGGGAATTTTGGCGGTAGTGGTGGTAGTAGCGGCGGCGGAGGACTGATTGGATAATTCCGAAGCGGTCGTGGACAGCGCGGCGGATGAAGAGGTGGTTGACACCGGGAGACTGCCGACTGTCTGTCCTACGGCAGGAGCGGACTGCTGCGTGCCGCCGTCCTGAGCCTGACCCTGGGGTCTGAATCTGCTCAGCATTTTATCGGCGTCAATGTGTTTCACCGAGAATCCGTGGAATTCCTGCTGAGAGCCGCTCTTTGCACCGCTTTCCTCCTTGACGGAGAGCGTGCGGGACTGAAAGCCGCCCATAGATGTCATGAACATCGTGGTGGAAATCATGACGCCGGATACAAGAATGGTAAAAATGTTTCTCAAATAATTATTCATGCGGTTACCTCCTGCCCTGAACCAAAATCAATTCAACTAAATCAATTCTATTTACCTTTACATTATATATTTTTTTTTGGAACTAGTCAATAGCACTTTGGCGTTTGTTAACATTATGATTGATTTGAGACAAAAAATAATATTCCATAAAGGAATTTATGTCGAATTTTCGTGCTGCGCCGTGCGGCAGGCCGCCGTATTACGCAGTTTCAGAGGCCGCCGGAAATTTTTTTGAAAAAAAATAAAAAAAAAATAAAAAAATGCTTGACATTTGAATAAAGGTGTGGTAATATATTGGAGTCGCCACGGAGAACAGATAAAAACCCGAGGAGAAGAGAGAATCCGGGGCGGTGAAACAGAATAGTCAGTGTTGATGACGGTGAGGGTCCACCCGTTCCCATTCCGAACACGGAAGTTAAGCTCACTTGTGCCGATGATACTTGATTGGTGACGATCCGGGAAAATAGGTAGACGCTGACATCAAGCCAATCTGTCCAATAGGACGGTTGGCTTTTTTGTTTTTTATATTTTATTTTGGCGATTGTAAAAATGTAATACTAATTTTCGGTTGAAAGTAGACAATTATTTGCGAGGATATTTTGTGTCCTGCAAGGAATAGCTGTCGACTCGTCGACAGCAGGACGACGGCAGGCTGGCGCCTGCCTAGGACGATGACGCCGCAGGGCGCAAAATAGGCCGCAAAGAATGTCTGATTTTTATTACTCCGGCAATTAAATGTTGATAATTCGTATTTCGAAATTAACGGCATTTAGCAGAAATTGGTTTATAGATATTTTATTGCCGGATTAATAGCCGAAAATTAGTATAAGAATAGCGTAAATCGGGAGCTTTACAGTGTTTGATAACACGGGCTTTACTTCCATTCGGGGCAAGGCAAGCGTTTTTGATTCTACCATATCTGTTGCGCCCGGGCCGTTGCTTGTCCAAGTGCGATGCAGCGAGGGGCGCTGCCCCTCGTTGGCAGCTTCGCTGCCAACATCCCCCGCCAAGGCTCCGCCCTGGACGGGCCAGGAGGGCAGTGGCCCCCCTGGACTCCCACGCTCGCATACGCTCGCTAGTTATGCGCTGCGCTTGCTTTTTTGTTTCTCCTTTTCTTTAAAAAACTGCGCCGGCTGAAAGGAATCCCCCTGACAGCCGGCGCATTATTTTATCGGAGTAATATGATCAGTAGACAAATCCGCCTGTGGTCAGAAATCCGAATCTTGCGTAGAAATCGTGCAGCGATGGCATGCACATGAGATACACGTCTCTGCCCTCGCATTTGTCGAGCAGCGCATTGACCACCTTGGAAGCGTAGCCTTTTCTGCGGTTCTCCGGCACACAGGCACAGATGGTGAGCAGGGCGGTTCCCTCGGAAAGATGCACGGCGCCGCATGCAACCGGCATTCCTTCGGCTCTGACAATGGCGGAACACACGGTTTTAGCCTTTTTGCGGTAGATCATGTCGCTGTAAAAGTCGTCAAAGCGAGGCACTTCAAAGCCGGTGCCGGCACATTCCTCCATGACGGCGTAGATGTCGGAAATTTCGGGATTGATCTCGGCGTCGGAGGAGGAGACGGTGTTTAAGCGATTGGCCAGCCGCATGACAAGCCCGTTGGAGCTTTCACCTTCACGGGCAGGACGGAGCGCTCCGAAGTAGCCCATATTGGCCTGAATGAAGCAGTCCAGTTCTTCGGTGTCGTATGTTCCCTTGGCGCAGACCGTCATGGCGGTATCCAGACGGGAAATGACCGCCGTAATGGCTCCCTCGCCGTCCTCTCCCTCGTACTGCGCCCAAAAGAGCGCAAACGGCTTGTCGGTGCCGTAAGCCAGCATGGCGGCAAGTATGCGGCAGCCGAAGGGATCGCCCTGACAGTATTGCTTTGCGGCTTCAAAGCTGTCCTGATCTATCATTTTAATCATAGGAACGCCCACTTTCTATTGATAGTTTTATCGTTAAAATATTCCGATATGTATATATTAAAATATAATTTACATATCGTATAATACAGATTGTAATTTTTAAATTGCAAATTACAAAATATACTCCTGCAAAAAATCGGCAATGGCATCGGTGTCGTTGCTGCCGATGATCACATCGGCGCACTGTCTGACTTCCTCCACGGCATTGGCCATTGCCACGCCGACGCCGCAGAATTCGAGCATTTCCAGGTCAACGAAATCGTCCCCGAAGCCAATCATCTCGTGGGGCTGAATTCCGGTGGAATCGGTCACATGCCGGAGCGCATCCCCCTTTGAAACCGAGCTTTTGGAGAATTTGAACCAGTCGCAGTCGGAAAAAGCCAGCCACGAGCAATCATCAATCAGATTTGCCGTCCTCTGGGCGAATTCCACGTCGGTGCCTTCGATGCATATTTTGAAGGAGCC
The DNA here is from genome assembly GCA_946185345.1 of uncultured Clostridia bacterium. Taxonomy (GTDB): domain Bacteria; phylum Bacillota; class Clostridia; order Oscillospirales; family Acutalibacteraceae; genus RUG762. The sequence goes on along the minus strand of CAMHJC010000039.1, from coordinate 2,669 downwards.
GCGGTGAAAATCAGCGAAATCCGTGAAAGACATCCCCGGTTCGTTGAAAAATTCAATATACCTGTTGGAATAGGTGGTGTCGGCGCAGTCCACAGTAATTCCACGGTTTTCGGCCACACCGGCATTGACCAGAGCGGCGGTTTCGTCGGCGGTGAAGCCGCATTGGTAGAGAACGGTTCCGTTCAGCCGCACCAGGCCGCCGCTGTTGGAAATAAGCAGCTCAGGCCGGATGATCTCGGTGAAGCGTGCGCAGGTGGATTCGCTTCGGGCGGTTGCCACGCCTGTCATGATTCCGCGGCTGCGGCATTGCTCTATTGCCTCGAGATTTCTTGCGGAAATGGCCTTGCTGCTGTCCAGCAGGGTGCCGTCCAGATCAAAGAGCAGCAGCTTCGGCGTGTATTTTGTCTGGGTGAAACGGTGATGTGTGTAAGTCATGTTTTGAAAATAACTCATTGTTGAATAAATGAAAATACAACAGACTGTTATACAACTGAAAAATTACTTGTTCATTGCCGCCTTTTCAGCCAGAGCGTGAACAAGCTCACAAACGGCGTTGAGGTCGTTTTCGGCAATCACGCCGCAGGGAGAATGAAGATAACGGCAGGGCAGGGAAATGGCGGCGGTGCGCACGCCTCCACGGCTGTTGTGAATGGTGCCGGAGTCGTTGCCGCCCGTAACGCCCTTCTTGAACTGCCACCTGATGCCTCTCTCGTTGGCGATTCTCTGCACCATCTTGAAAAGGCCACGGTCGTAGATGGTGGTTCTGTCCATAAAGGAGATGACGGCGCCTTCGCCGACTTTGCAGACCTTGCTGCATTCGTCAACGCCGGGAATGTCCGCGGCGGTGGTGGATTCCACAACGATGGCCATATCCGGCGCAAGGCTGAAGGCGGCGCATTTGGCGCCTCTCAGGCCGACTTCCTCCATGGTGGAGAATACGAAATACATGTCGCACTCAAGATCGCGCCTGATGATTTCCATCAGAACGGCGCAGCCGGCACGGTCGTCAAGCGCCTTGCCCTTGAGCAGGCCGTCGCCGAATTCGCCGAAATTGGTGTCAAATACGGCGTAATCGCCCGGAAAGACGCTTTGCAGCGCTTCTTCCTTTGACAGTGCGCCGATGTCGATGTACATGTCCTTCACCTCAGGCGCCTTGGAACGCTCGTCGCCTTCCAGCAGGTGAATCGGCTTGGCGCCGATCACGCCGGGCAGCTTCTCCTCGCCGACCAGCACGGGAGTGCCGCAGAGCACACGGGCGTCGATTCCGCCGACAGTGGCGAATTTCAGCAGGCCGTTTTCGCTCACGTCGGTGACAATCAGTCCGACCTCGTCCATATGAGCGCAGAGCATGAGCTTGTTCTCGGGGGTATTTCTGCCCTTTTTGAATGCGATGACCGATCCTGTGGTGTTGACGGTGAGTTCATCGCAATATGGCTTGATTTCTTTTATGATAAATTCTCTTACTTCATCCTCCAGGCCCGAAACGCCGTGAAGCTCCGAAAGTTTTGCAAGTGTATCACGCAGCATGATTGATTATGTTCTCCTTCCACGGTTATTGGCAGACGCCGCCGCTTTTGATGTAGGCGGCAAGCAGCTGTGCGGTATTTTCCACATCGTCGCAGTCCACGATTTCGACCGGCGTGTGCATGCTTCTCTGTGCGATGGAGATAAGTCCGCAGGGAATTCCTCCGGCGGTAACGGCGATGTCGTCGGCATTGGTGCCGGTTCTGCCGCCGCAGACGTCGTACTGCCATTTAATGCCCTGCTCGTCAGCCAGTGAGGTAAGTTTTTTGGAGATCGAGCGGCTGAGCACCGGAGCAAAGCCGATCATCGGGCCTTCGCCCAGCTTGCCGCAGACTTCGTCGGGACAGCCGGGATACTGTGCGAATCCCACATCCACCACGATTGCCTGAGTGGGAGCCACGGTGAAGGCGGCACAGCCGGCGGCGAGGTGTCCGACCTCCTCACGGGTGGAAAGAAGCGCCGTCACATGGCAGTCGAGACGGGAGCATTTAGGCTCCAGCAGCTCGACCGTGCGGATAATGGCGGCCGCGCCGGCGCGATTGTCCAGCGCCTTGCCGGAAACTCTGCTGCCGAGCAGGGAGGCAGGTCTGCTCCGGAAGGCGATGCGGGTGCCGATCGGCACCAGTTCCTTGGCCTTTTCGGCGGAGAAGCCGATGTCCACCGCCATGTCTTTGAATTCCGGCACCTTTGAGGTGTCCTCGGAACGAGTGAGATGGGGAGGACGGCAGCAGATAACGCCGTTTATCCTGCTCTTGCTCATGACGGAGACTTCGCTGCCCATCATGACACGGCGGTCAACGCCGCCGCAGGGAGCAACGTGAAGAAATCCGTCGCTGTCGATGTCGGTGACCACAAGGCCGATTTCGTCGATATGGGCGTCAATGAGGATATGATTGGGTGAATTGGGGTCGCCCAGTTCCGCCATCACGTTGCCGAGAGAATCCCTCACCACAGGGGTGAAATCCGAAAGCAGCTCCATGGCGAGCCGTGCCGCGGAGCCTTCCGCGCCGGAAGGGCCGTTCGCATTGGAAAGACCCAGTACAATATCTTTTACAGCCATTTGATTTACTCCTTTAATATGCTATTTTTATCCGCTAAACGGAAAGTTAAGCGCACAGCGGAGCTGTGCTTAAGTTTGGAGTTTG